>NZ_CP019427.1:3602500-3925000 GCF_009834545.1 Pseudomonas sp. S04 | reverse complement strand
TCAACTCGTCGGAGGCCACGCCGGCAAACTGGTCGGTGGTGACGTTGCGCAGGCAGTTGCCGCTGGTCTGGATGGCGTGCATCTGCACGGTGGCCAGCTCAGCCAGGATGTCTGGAATGTCTTCCAGTGCCGGCCAGTTGAACTGCACGTTCTGCCGGGTACTGATGTGGGCATAACCCTTGTCGTAGTCGCGAGCGATCTTGGCCATCATTCGCGTCTGCCGCGAAGTCAGTTGGCCATAAGGCACGGCAACCCGCAGCATCGGGGCGAAGCGCTGGATATAAAGGCCATTTTGCAGGCGCAGGGGGCGGAATTCTTCTTCGCTCAGCTCGCCTGCCAGATAGCGTCGGGTCTGATCACGGAACTGCTTGACGCGGTCCTCGATGATCCGCTGATCGTACTCGTCGTATACGTACATATAAGTCCTGTTCTCAGGCTTGGGCCCCTCGAAAATCGCGGCGTTTCTCGCTCGCTGAGTTCCGAAAATGCCTTGGCAATTCTGCGCGCACGGCCGCGCACTCCCCACGGAGCCGGGGCAAGATACCAGTTTGCGTTTATGCGCAAAAGTGATGTTTGAGTATATGGAAAGAACCAAATCGACTAATGAGACTGATTATTGTCTTACCCTTATTTGTCGTATGGGCAATCCTCGACTTAACTGTGATCGAGTCTTCATGCAATCACCGATAAAACCGACAAGAGGCGATGCAATGAGCAATCCGACCAAAGCAGGCAAAAGCGATAGCAGCGTCGATGCGTGGGCGATTCTGTTCCTGATCATCCTGGTAGTGGGCACTGCCGTGTACTGGGTCAGCCATCAGTAAACCCGCGTGGCCGGGCCCTGATCCGCTGATTGTCGGACGACACGTTAATTAACCGCAATGTGCCAGCCAGTGGCCGGCTATAATGCGCGGCTAATTTTCGGGGCTCGGTTGTTTAATGTTCAGGTTCGTGTGGGGGATTTTACTGACGCTTTGCGCGGTCTTCGGACCCGGCGCGCAAGCGGCGTCGGTGGTATTCCTCAATCCGGGAACCACCATGGAAGTGTTCTGGGTCAGCTACAGCCAATTCATGCAGGCGGCCGCTCGCGACCTGGGCATGGACCTGCAGGTCCGTTATTCCGAGCGCGTGGCGCAATCCACCATCGAGCAGGCACGCGAAGTGCTGCTGGGCCCCAACCGCCCGGATTACCTGGTGTTCGTCAACGAACAGTATGTCGCCCCAGAAATCCTGCGCCTGTCCCAGGGCAGCGGGGTCAAGCTGTTCATGGTCAACAATGCCCTGACCGCCGACCAACTGGCGTTGCTCGGTGACGCGCGGGAAAAATACCCCGACTGGCTCGGTAGCCTGGTGCCCAACGACGAGGAGGGCGGCTACCTGATGCTCAAGGAACTGATCCGCCAACATCCGCCCGTCGCCCCCGGCCAGAAGCTGGAGTTGCTGGCGTTTTCCGGGCTGAAGATCACCCCGTCCGCGCAGTTGCGCGAGAAAGGCATGCAACGTGCGCTGCGTGAGCATCCCGAGGTGCAATTGCGACAGATGGTCTATGGCGCCTGGAAGCGCGAGCGCGCCCATGAGCAGGCGGCACAACTGTTCAAGCGTTACCCTGGGGTATCGCTGGTCTGGGCCGCCAATGACGAGATGGCCTTCGGCGCCATGCAGGCTTACGAGGAGATCGGTGGGCAACCGGGCAAGGGCGTCTTGTTCAGCGCGGTGAATACCTCGCCGGCGGCGTTGCAGGCGTTGCTGGACGGGCGTTTGAGCGTGTTGGTAGGCGGCCATTTCAGCCTCGGCGGCTGGGCCCTGGTGCAGTTGCATGACTATGACCAGGGCGTGGCCGTCGAACAGTACGGCGGGCGCGACCGGCAAATACCACTGTTGCAACTGATCGACCGCAACCAGGCCCGGCGCATGCTGGCGCTGCGCGACAGCCAGGGCTACGGAGTGAATTTCCGCAGCCTGTCGGCCAAGGGCCGTCCAACCAGTTACCGCTATCCGTTCAGCCTGCAGACCCTGATGCGCTGAGCCGCCCGCTAGACCCCGGCCAGATGCACCACCAGCTTGACGATGGCAAACAGGGTCAGGGCAAACACCGCCGTGAATATGATCCCCAGCAGCACAAAATGACTCGGCTTGCCGTGGGTAAAGTCGCGGGCGCGGTTCTTCCCGCTTTGTACGCCAAAGGCCGCCGCCATCACGCTGTGGAGCATCTGCCAGAAGCTGGGGGGCTTGTTGTCGATTGGATCGTCCATAAATCCCTCGTCACCGGTGGGTGTCAGCCAAGCATAGTCAAACTTCCCGAGGGCGGGGCACCCATTGCCCCGCCCTCGGGAGGGCGGAAGGGGCCTCAGAACTGTTCGGCGCTGAGGTCGAACAACGGCTGGCTGCCAGCACGAATCGCTTGCTCCAGGCCCAACACCCGTGGCAGCAGGCGCTGCATGTAGAACTTGGCGGTGGCCAGTTTTGCGCCGTAGAACCCGGGGTCGTCCTGCAGCTTGTGTTTCGCCACCTGGGCCATGCGTGCCCAGAGCCAGGCGTAGGCGACATAGCCGAACAGGTGCAGGTACTCCACCGAGGCCGCGCCGATTTCGTTGCGATTGTTCGCGGCCTGGTCTTCCAGCCAGTCGCTGAGGTCTTCCAGGCGTTGCACCGCCTCGATCAATTGCGTGCGGTAGGGCGCATCCGGTTGTTGGGCGAACTGGTGGATTTCCCCGGTGAACAGGCGCAACGTCACGCCGCCGTCAGCCAGCACCTTGCGCCCCAGCAGGTCCAGGGCCTGGATGCCATTGGTGCCTTCGTAGATCTGCGCGATGCGCACGTCTCGCACCAGTTGCTCCTGGCCCCACTCCCGGATGTAGCCATGGCCGCCGAACACTTGCTGGCCGTGGATGCAGCTTTCCAGGCCGGTGTCGGTGAAGAACGCCTTGGCCACTGGCGTCAGCAGGGCCACCAGGGCCTGGGCGCGGTCCTGCTCGGCAGGGTCGGGGGAGAACTTCGCCAGGTCCAGCTGTTGCCCGACGTAACTGGCGAACGCCCGGCCGCCCTCGGTCATGGCCTTGATGCTCAGCAGCATGCGCCGCACATCGGGGTGGACGATGATCGGATCGGCGACCTGCGCCGGAGCACTGGCCCCGTTGGCTGCCCGACCCTGCAGGCGGTCACGGGCGTAGGCCACGGCGTTCTGGTACGAGGCTGCGGCGCAGCCGATGCCCTGGATGCCGACGGACAGGCGCTCGTAGTTCATCATGGTGAACATCGCCGCCAACCCCTTGTTGGCTTCGCCCACCAGCCAGGCGCTGGCGCCGTCGAAGTTGATCACGCAGGTGGCCGAGGCCTTGATACCCATCTTGTGTTCGATCGAACCACAGCTCACCGCGTTGGCCGCGCCGAGGGAACCGTCCGGGTTGACCAGCACCTTGGGCACCACAAACAGCGAGAGACCCTTGGGACCGGGCGGCGCATCCGGCAGCTTGGCCAGGACCAGGTGGATGATGTTTTCGGTCAGGTCCTGGTCGCCTCCGGTGATGAAGATCTTGCTGCCGCTGATCCGATAGCTGCCATCGGCCTGGGGTTCGGCGCGGCTGCGGACAATCCCCAGGTCGGTGCCGGCATGGGCTTCGGTCAGGCACATGGAGCCGGCCCAGCGGCCTTCATACATGGGTGGCAGGTAGAGGCGTTTGAGGGCGTCGCTGGCGTGGGCGTCCAGGGCCAGGCAGGCTCCGGAACTCAGGGCGCTGTACAGGGCGAAGCTTGAGTTGGCAGCGTAGAGCATTTCCTCGAACTGCACGGCGAGCATCTTGGGCATGCCCATGCCGCCGAAGTCGGGATTGCCGGACAGGCCGACCCAGCCGCCTTCGATGTAGGTGGCATAGGCCTGCTGGAAACCCTCGGGAGTGCTGACCAGGCCCTCGTGCCACTGGGCACCCTGTTCGTCGCCACTGCGATTCAATGGGGCGATCAGTTGGCCGGTGACTTTGGCGGCCTCCTCGAGAATGGCATCGGCGGTGGCGGCGTCGACCGTCTCGGCCAAAGCCGGCAGGCGCGCCCACAAGGCCTGGGCGTCGAACACTTCATGCAGGACAAAGCGCATGTCGCGCAACGGGGCGTTGAATTCGGGCATTACGTGAACCTCAATGGGACTGTGGGCACGGCGAGGTCTACACCCCGCCGCCGGACGGTTGGACCACACGCCTGGTTTACAGGGCCTGGGCCCGCTCGCGCAGGAGGTACTTCTGGATCTTGCCGGTGGAGGTCTTCGGCAGCAGGGTGAAGACCACGCTGCGCGGCACCTTGAAACCGGCCAGGTGGTCGCGGCAGAAAGCGATGATGTCGGCCTCGCTGACGTCCTGGTGATCGGCCTTCAGGGTGATAAAGGCGCAGGGGGTTTCTCCCCACTTCTCATCGGGACGGGCGACCACCGCCGCTTCCAGCACGCCGGGGTGGCGATACAACACACCTTCGAGTTCGATGGTGGAAATGTTCTCGCCGCCGGAAATGATGATGTCCTTGAGCCGGTCCTTGATCTCGATGTAGCCGTCCGGATGACACACCGCCAGGTCGCCAGTGTGGAACCAGCCGCCCGCGAACGCCTCGGCGGTGGCGGTAGGGTTCTTCAGGTAGCCCTTCATCACCGTGTTGCCGCGCATGAAGACTTCGCCGATGGTCTGGCCGTCGCGCGGGGTGGGCGCCAGGGTCCGCGAGTCGCCGACCATCACGCCCTCCAGCGTCGGGTAACGCACCCCCTGGCGGGACTTGATCTGGGCCCGTTCATCCAGGGCCAGTTCGTCCCATTCGGCGTGCCAGGCGCACAGCGTCACCGGGCCATAGGTTTCGGTCAGGCCATAGACATGGGTGACCTTGATGCCCATTTCTTCCACGGCGCCAATCACCTTGGCCGGCGGTGCGGCACCCGCGACCATGGCGTTGACCGGGTGATCGATGGCCGCCTTCGCCGACTCGGGCATGTTGACCAGCGCGTTGAGCACGATGGGCGCGCCGCACAGGTGCGTGACCTGGTGCTCGCGGATCAGGTTGAGGATGCGCTGCGGATCGACCCGGCGCAGGAACACGTGCACGCCGGCCAGCGCGGTGATGGTCCAGGGATAGCACCAACCGTTGCAATGGAACATCGGCAGGGTCCAGAGGTACACCGGGTGGTTGCCGATGGACCAGGTCATCTGGTTGCCCAGGGAGTTCAGGTAAGCCCCTCGATGGTGGTACACCACGCCCTTGGGATTGCCGGTGGTGCCGGAGGTGTAGTTCAGCGAAATGGCCTGCCATTCGTCCGCCGGCCACTGCCAGGCAAAGTCCGGGTCGCCTTCGGCCAGCAGCGCTTCATAGTCCAGCTCGCTGACAGCCTCGCCTTCGCCGTACTCCGGATCGTTGACATCGATCACCAGCGGCGGATGATCGAGCATGCCCAGCGCCGCGTGGATCACCCCGTGGAATTCACGGTCGGTGATCAGTACACGGGCTTCGCCATGCTGGAGCATGAAGGCGATGGCTTCGGCATCCAGGCGCACGTTGAGCGGGTTGAGCACGGCGCCAATCATCGGCACGCCGAAATGCACTTCGAGCATCTCGGGAATGTTCGGCAGCATCACCGCCACCGTATCGCCCTGGCCTATTCCGCGCCCGGCCAGAGCCGAAGCCAGGCAGCGGCAACGATCGTAGGTCTGCTTCCAGGTACGGCGCAGCGAGCCGTGGATCACAGCGGGGTAGTGGGGGTAGATGCTGGCAGTGCGCTCGATGAAACTCAGGGGCGACAAGGCGATGTGATTGACCGGGACAGGGCTGAGCCCTTGTTCATAAATCGACATGACGGATTCTCGGTGGCTGATTGTTAGCTCTACGGACGACCCTGGGCGCGGTGGCCGGGATCGTCTCTTGGGTCCGGTAGACTTTATATAACATTCATCGATATATATGGAAGTTAAACCTAAGCACTATAGTATATATACTATATTTGTTTCATCCAAAGCCATGGCCGGTATATGCTGGGTGCCCCGGATGAAGTAGACCTGCAATGACCCACGTTCCCGTTCGATTGCACAGCTGGTTGCGCCTGCAGCGCGAAGGCGTGCCCCTGGCAACGCGGGCCGACGCCTTGTGCCGTGCATTGCAGGACTGCCCCGAAGTGCGCCGGGCGTTTTATTTGCGCTGGCAACCGCAGGCGCGCCTTTATAGCCATGCCGGTGCTGCCCGGCATTTTCCGCCGGGGCAGGGCGATCCGGCGCTGGCCAGCGATCAGCGATTGCTCGATCAACTGCAGCAAGTGGGGCGCCTGGACCTGGCCCAGGTGCGCCAGCTCGATTGCTGGCTGGCCGGACGCCTGCGCCGGGCCGCCATTCGCCATGGTCAGGTGTTCGAGCTGGCTTTGCAGGCCGGGCAGCCGGGGCTGTTGCTGATTGAAGTGTGCGAGGGTGTCAGCCTCGATTGGCTGGGCTGGGTCCATGACCTGTTGACGACCCTGCTGCACAGCGCCAATGGCACGCTGCGCGCGTCACCGCTGTTGGGTCACGATCCGCAACCGAGCCTGCTGCTCGATGCCCAGGGCCGGACGCTGGAATGCAACGCCGCGCTGTTGGCCTTGCTCGGGGACAAGCCGCTGGCTGAGGTGCCGGGTTTGTTGCCAGTCAATCATCGCGAACTGGTGCGCGCTTGCCTTGAGCAGCAACGCGCCATCGACGGGGTCGAGGCCCAGTGCCAGGCACAGATCCTGATCTGGACTTTTATCCCCGACCCACAGGATGAGCGGGTGCTCGCCCGTTGTCGCGACGCCACCACCCAGGTGCTGGCCGCACGCGAAGCGGCCACGGCCCGTCGGCTTTATCGCTTGATCATCGAGAACACCACCGACCTGATATCCCGGCACACCCCGGACGGGCGCTTTCTCGACGCCTCGCCGGCGTCCTGGACCCTGCTGGGCTACTGGCCGGAGCAATTGCGTGGGCGTCTGGCCCGCAGCCTGTTCCATGAACATGACCTGCACAGCCTGGTGCAGCGGGCGCGGGATGCGCTGGAGCAAGACGGTTATCACACCATGACTTACCGCATCCGCCACTGTGACGGCCATTACCTGTGGTTCGAAACCGCGAGCCGGGCGATCCGTGAAACCTACACCGGGGCGGTGGTCGAGGTGGTCAGCGTGTCCCGGGACATCACCGCCCGGGTGCAGGCCGAGGAGAACAAGCGGCGCCTGGCCGAGGTGGTCGAGGTCAATACCGATCCGGTGTTGTTCATCGACCCGCAGGGCCAGGTGACCTACCTCAATCCGGCGGCCCGGCGCCTGCTCAGGATCGCCGAAGGACAACCGTTGCCGGAGCTGGCCGCGCTGTTTGCCAGTGACGACCTGGCGCGATTGCAGCGTGACGGCTGGAGCAGCGCTGAGCGCGATGGCGTGTGGAGCGGCGACGCGCGCCTGCAACCCTTGGCTGGCGCCAGTTCGGTGCCAGTGTCGCTGGTGCTGCTGGCCCACCGTTCGGCCGGGGGCGAGCGTTACTACTCGCTGGTGGCGCGGGACATGACCGAACGGGAATTGCGCGAAGCCCAGCAGCGTCGCCATCAGGACGAACTGGCGCACACTGCGCGGGTGGTGACGCTGGGCGAACTGGCCTCCGGGATTGCCCACGAGATCAATCAACCGCTGGCGGCGGTGGTCAATTATGCCAATGCCAGCCAGCGCTATTTGCAGAGCCTGGAGAGCAATCCGCAGGCCGCGGAAAAAGTCGCCCAGGGCCTGCAACGCATCACCCATCACGCCACCCACGCCTCGCAGGTGATCAGCCGCCTGCGGGCATTCCTGCGCAAGGGTCAGCGGCGCATGCAGGCCCTGGATTTTGCCGAGGTGGCCCGTGGCGCCGTGCGTTTGTGCGCCTGGGAAGCGAGCAATTGGCAAGTGACAATCGAGGATCGCCTGCCGGATAATCTGCCGCCCGTGTATGCCGACCGGGTGTTGCTCGAACAGGTGTTGCTCAATCTGTTGCGCAATGCCATCGATGCCAACCGCGAGCGCCATCCCAGCCAGCCTTCGCTGATCCTGATGGCGGCGCAGCAGGGTAGCGCGGGCAACGTCGAGATCACGGTGCATGACCAGGGGCCGGGTGTCAGCGAGTCGCAACTGGCGCAGATGTTCACTCCGTTCTACACCAGCAAGGCCGACGGGCTGGGCCTCGGCCTGTCCATGAGTCGCAGCATCATCGAAGGTTTTGGTGGCGAGCTTGAGGCTCGGCGCCAGGCCGTCGGCTTGCTGATGAGCTGCCGCTTGCCGCTGGCCGGCCCAACCAGACAACCTCAGGAATAACGTAATGGCGGGTGCGACAGAACACGTGGTGTATGTGGTCGACGATGACCAGGGCATGCTCGACTCAACGGTCTGGCTGCTCGAATCGGTGGGGCTCAAGGCCTTGCCGTTTACCAGTGGGGTCGAGTTTCTCAATGCCTGCGATGCCAGCCTCGATGCCTGCGTCTTGCTTGATGTGCGCATGCCCGGCATGGGTGGCTTGAACGTGCAGGAGGAAATGCGCCAGCGCGAGCTGAACCTGCCGATCATTTTTGTCAGCGGCCACGCCGATGTGCCGATTGTGGTGCGCGCCTTCAAGGCCGGGGCCCATGACTTCATCGAAAAGCCCTACAACGAGCAGTTGCTGCTGGACAGTGTGCAACAGGCGCTGAGCAATGGCGCCGCGGGCCGCTCCGGCAACCAGGGGCACCAGGCCTTGCAGGCGCGCCTGCAGACGTTGACCCCACGGGAGCGCGATGTGTTGTTGCCGTTGGTACAGGGTTACACCACTCGGGAGATTGCCGAGCAATTGGGGGTCAGTGCCAAGACTGTCGACTTGTATCGTTCGCGGGTGATGAAGCGGATGTTGGCGCAGACTTTGCCGGATTTGGTGGGGATGGCGATTGCGGCGGGGTTGGTTGATCCGCTGCGGTTGCGGTGATTTTTTTTGGGGGGGAGGGTGGGTACATATCCGTTGCTGCGGTAACGGCGGCTTAGGGTTTCGCCCTTACGGCGAGGCACTTTTGTCAGACGACACAAAAGTACCCAAAAAGTCTTGCCCCAGCGTTCGGCCCCTCGCTAAGGCTCGGGGTCCCTTCGCTACTGTGCCCATCAGGGGGCATCGCCTACGGTTTGCTTCGCTGCACCTTCGCTCAGCCTGCCGAAGGGGCGGGTGGATCAAGATCAAAAGCAAGAGCACGGCGACCTGGCAGTCGGCCTGAGTGGTAAGAGCGGGCGAGGCGGCCTACCGGCCGACCTGTTTGCCCTGGTGTCGCGTTCCCTTGTGGGAGCGGGCTTGCCCGCGATGGCGATCTGCGCCACACCGCATTTCTCGACAATACCCCAACCCCCGTAGCAGCTGCCGAGCCCGCGAGGCTGCGTTCGAGGACGTAGTCCTCGCCGCCTTTCAATCCTGCCGACGGTGCAGGGGGATCAAGATCAAAAGTCGCCGCACGGCGATCTGCTTGTCGGCCGGGTGGGTTATACCATCGCGCCTTCCACTTCCAGCAAGCGTCGATCCACCCGCACAATCGCATCGACCATGGCCAGGGCCGCCGGGGTCAGGGAGTGTCCGGCGCGGCTGACGATACCGTAATGCAGCTGCAGTCCCGGGTCGTCTGTGGGGATGTCGGTGAAGCTCAGCAGGCTGATTTCGCCCTTGAGCACCAACTCGCTCAAGGCTTCCATGGTGGCGAGGCCCACGGCGTCGGAGCGCATTACTACGCGGCGGATCGCGTCGAACTGGGCACATTCCACGCGGGTCTCGAAGTCGGCTTCGCCCTGCACGTCGGCGAGGATTTTGCGGATCATCGGCGGGATCCGCGTGCCCACCACCGGGTAGTCGAGCAGGGCCCGCAGTGCCAGCGGCCGGCCGTGGCTCAAGGGGTGTCCGGCGCGGCAGAAGAACCGCCCGCGACGGGGTCGCAGTAACTGCACCTGGTACTGCGGATCGCCGGTGAAATAGCGCGAATCGGCGACCAGGAATTCGATCTGCTGCTCCTTGAGCCAGCCTGCCAGTTGTTCCCAGTCACCCTGGTGAAAGCGGGTACGGATGGCCGGGTGGGCGCTGATGAATTCGGCCAGGGCTTCGGGCACCAGCAATTGCGCCGGGTAGGGCCCACAGCCGAAATGCAGCTCACCGCCGGTCAGGCCGTTGTATTGCATCAACTCGTTGTGCAGCGCCTGGCTGCCCGCCAGCAGGCGTCGGGCATGCTGCAGCACCAGTTGGCCCTGGCCGGTCAGGCGAAACTCGCGGCTGCTGCGCTCCACCAGCGCACAATCGAGGTCGCGCTCCAGGGTCTGGATGCTGCGACTGAAGGCCGGTTGGCTGAGGTTGATCGCCTCGGCCGCCCGCACAAAACTGCGGTAATCGGCCAGGGCCACCAGGTGGCGAAGCTGACGGAGGTCCACTATGCGTCTCCTGCATTCGTTGGATACTTTTAATGCATTTGATCGATAGCATACGGGCTGGCATAAGTACAACCCTCTTTTGCCTGCAGCGCTCGCTCATGCCTGATCAAACGTTCGCCTCCAGTGCCTTCACCCGCACCATCCTCAGTCATGCCCGCCAGGTCGGCCTGTGTGAGCAAGTCTTGTTGCAGCGTGCCGGTATCAGCCTGTCCTGGCTCGACGACCAGCATCAGCACATCCCGGCGCACCTGGTGGAACAGTTGTGGCGTGAATGCGAGAACGCCGGCGTTGGGCGCCACTTCGGCTGTGACCTGGTCAATGGCATGGCCACCAGTTGCCTGCAAGGCATGAACATCCTGCTGGACTCGGCCGCCACCTTGCGCGCCAGCCTGCGCTGTTTTACCGACTATCTGCCGCGGGTCACCAACCATGTCCTGGCCGAGCTCGAGGAAAGCACCGACGAGGCCCGTCTGCACCTGCGCCCGGCCCGGCAGATGCCGCATTTTTTTGGCCTTGATGCTGCCACCTTGAGCCTGGTGCGCAACATTTCGCGGCGAGTTGGCCTGGCACCGGCCCAGTTGTTCAGCCGCGTGCGCCTGGCACCCGGGCAGGCGGCTGGCGAATGGCTGGATGGGCAGGGGGTCAGCACCGAGGTGGCCGAGCACCCGTGTCTGATCCTGCCAAGGCTCAGCCTGGAACTGCCCGTGCTCAGCGCCCATCCCTTTTTGCACCAGAGCATGCTGCGCCACTGGCAAGCGGCGGCGCCCAACGAGACCCGCACTGACAGCCTGGAGTTGGCGCGGCACTGGTTGACCGCTGGCGACCAGCCGATCGAGCGGATTGCCGAGCGCCTGGGTTATCGCCAGCCGAGCAATTTCATCCGCGCCTTCCGCAAGCAGTTCGGTATCACCCCCAAGCAGTTTCGCCTTGGGCACTTCCAGGGTTGCGCTGACCCGGCCTAAAAAGCCGGATGATCATTTTTTGTCGCGCCACGCTTGCGCCTGTTGTTGGATTGTTGGGCATTTTGACCGGGCTGAGTACATCTGACCGGAGCCTAATAATGATAAAAACATGCTCGGCCAACGCCTGCGTCGCGCCACGACGCAAAAGGCTTGGCCACACCCGACCGCAACCGCTAGCCCTGGCCATCCTGGCGGCCATGGTCGCGCCTGCCCAGGCGACCACCTTCGAGTTCAACGAAGACTGGAGCCTGTCGACCAAGACCACCCTGTCCCTGGGCAGCAGTTGGTCGACGCAAAATCCCGACAAAAGCATGATGACCCGGGCCAATGCCCTCCAGGCACAGCATGTGCAGGCCAATGGCAGCAGCGTCAGCGCCGACGACAACCGGCTGAACTTCGAGAAGGGCGACCAGATCTCGCAGATCTTCAAGGGCCTGACCGATTTCAGCCTTGATGGACAAGGGCAGGGGGCCTTTCTGCGGTTCAAGTACTGGTACGACGAGGCCTACGAAAACGGCGAAGGACGCTTCAAGCAGTTCGACGATTCGGGCTGGGACGACTTGTCCAAGTTCAAGGGTTTCAAGACCCTGGACGCCTATCTGTGGAAGGACTTCGTGGTCGCTGACCGCCCGCTCAACGTCAAGGTCGGCAACCAGGTGTTGTCCTGGGGTGAGTCGCTGCTGATCCAGAACGGCATCAACGTGATCAACCCGCTGGACGTCTCGGCGTTCAACCGTCCCGGGGTGGAGATCAAGGAAGGCCAGTTGCCGGTGGAGATGCTCTCCTTCAGCCTCGGCCTGACCGACACCCTGAACCTGGAAGGCTTTTACCAGTACAACTGGCGGCCCAGCGTGCTCGACGGCTGCGGCACGTTTTTCGCCAGCAGCGACGCGATCCAGAAGGGCTGCGGACCGCTGTACCTGAGCCAGGTGCAGACCGATCAGCAAATGCAGAGCGCCGGGCTCTACGCCACCTCCCGTGGCAACGAATCGCCGTCCGATAACGGCCAGTTCGGCTTTGCCCTGCGCAACATGATCCCGGCGCTGAACGACGCGGAAGCGGCGATCTACTTCATCAACTATCACTCGCGCCTGCCGTACTTCACCCTCGACGCGCGGGATGTCACCCAGCCCGGGACGTTCCCCGGCGGCATCCAGAACCCCAGCTATGCGGCGGCGTTCCCCGAGGACATTCGCCTGTACGGTTTCAGCCTCAATGGCGTCGAGCCGAATTCGGGCATCTCCCTGGCCGGCGAAATCAGCTACCGGCCGAACATGCCGCTGGCGATCAACGCCCCGGACATCAACGTTGCGGTGATTTCCGGGCCGGGCGGCAGCTCCTGGGTCGACCTGCCGAGCGGGTTTGATAACACCCATGGCGACCGCTACGACGGCTGGGTACGCAAGGGCGTGTGGCAGATGACCGGTTCGGCGACCCAGGCCTACGACAACATCCTCGGTGCCACGCGCCTGAGCCTGTTCGGCGAGGCCGGGGTGGTGCACATCGAGGACCTGGGTGACGAGCGCCTGGGACGCAACGCCGCCTTTGGCCGCAGCAGCCCGAAAAATGGCGCGCAGTGCAACACCGTGGCCTCGGGTGTGACCAACCAATATTGCACCGACAAGGGCTTCGCCACCGACTGGTCCTGGGGTTATCGCCTGCGTGCCAGCCTGGAATACAGCGACGTGTTCCCGGGGGTCAACCTGATCCCGGCGGTCAACTGGCGCCATGACGTCTCGGGTTATTCCTATGACCCCCAAGGGCCGTTCCAGGAAGGCCAGCAAGCGCTGGGCCTGAGCCTGACCGCCAACTACCTCAACGACTACAGCGTGGAGCTGGCCTACAACAGCTTCTTCGGCTCGAACGACTACAGCACCCTGGACGACCGCGATTTTGCCTCGGTCAGCTTCAAGGTCGACTTCTAAGGAGTATCAGTGATGCGTATGCAACTTTGTGTGCTGGCCCTGGCCTGCGCGGCGAGCCTGGCGCAGGCCAAAGGCAGTGATCCGGCGGCCCTGGGCAAGACCCTGACGCCGATGGGGTCGGAAATGGCCGCCAACGCCGACGGCAGTATTCCAGCCTGGACCGGGGGCCTGGCGGGCAACGCCGGCACGGTCGACGCCAAGGGCGGGTACAGCGACCCCTACGCCAGTGAGAAGCCGCTGTTCACCATCACCGCGCAAAACCTGGCGCAGTACCAGAAGTTTCTGAGCCCGGGGCAAGTGGCGATGTTCAAGCGCTACCCCGATACCTACAAGATGCACATCTACCCCACGCACCGCAGCGCCAACCTGCCCAAGACGGTGCTCGAGCAGAGCCGGGAAAACGTCGCCAAGACCAGCCTGGCCGATGGCGGCAACGGCCTGCACGACTACGTCCACGGCATTCCGTTCCCGCTGCCCACCGAAGCCCTGGAGGTGATGTGGAACCACATGACCCGCTACCGTGGCGGCAGCTACGAGCGCATCAGCAGCTCGGCTTTGGTGCGCGAGAACGGCGCCACCAGCTACGTGCGCAACCAGTCGTTGATCAACTTCGCCGACACCATCAGCGGGCTTGAGCCGGGCAACAACACCCTGTTCATGTTCAAGAGCCGGGTGCTGGAACCGGCCCGTCTGTCCGGTGAAGCGGTGCTGGTGCACGAGCCGATCGACCAGGTGGCCGAGCCGCGTTCAGCCTGGCAATACCTGCCGGGGCAGCGTCGGGTGCGTCGTGCGCCGATGATCGCCTACGACAACAGCGCCCGTTACAGCAACGGCCTGATTACTGCCGACAACATCGATGGCTACAACGGTGCGCCGGACCGTTTCGACTGGAAGCTGGTGGGCAAGCAAGAGCTGTACATCCCCTACAACAGCTACAAGATCGGCAGTCGCGACCTCAAGTACGACGCGGTGATCAAGCCCAACCACGTCAACCAGGACCTGGCCCGTTACGAGAAGCACCGGGTCTGGGTGGTGGAAGCCACGCTCAAGCCCAATGCCCGGCATATCTACGGCAAGCGTCGGTTCTATGTCGATGAAGACAGCTGGCAGATCGCGCAATCGGATCAGTACGACAGCCGTGGCGAACTGTGGCGCAGCGGTGAGTTGCACGCGATCCAGCACTACGATCACGGGTTCACCTACAACGTCCTGGAAACCTCGTACGACCTGATCGCCGGGCGCTACTACGCCGGAGGCCTGGCCAACGAAGAGACCGAGCCGATGCGCGTGGGTTTTGCCGCCAAGACCGACGACTACACCCCCTCGGACCTGCGACGCTGGGCCAAGTAACCCGTCCTGCGGGGCCCGCTCCTACAAAGCGGGCACTGAGCGCCGCATTCATTGCTGTCAGGAGACATTTCCATGCGCCACTGGATTTCCGCATTAGCCTTGGGGCTCAGCGCGAGCACCGTACAAGCCGCCAGCCTCGATCAACCGCAAGCCCGGGCCCTGGCCCAAGAGGCTTATGTGTTTGCCTACGCCACCGGCGAACACCTCAAGGTGCTCAGCGCCATCGCCGCCAAGCTGCCGTTCAACGTGCTGTACAGCGAGCCACGGCTGCTCGGCCCGCAAGACAACAAAGTGGTTTCCCCGAACAACGACACCTTCTACTCGCGCGCCTTGCTCGACCTGCGCGGCGAACCCCAGGTGCTGCAAGTCCCCGAGGTCGAGGGGCGTTACTACAACTTCCAACTGGTGGACCTGCGCACCGACAACCTTGACTACATCGGCACCCGCGCGACCGGCAGCAAGGCCGGGCGCTACCTGATCGCCGGTCCAGACTGGCAGGGTGAGGTGCCGTCCGGTTTCAGCGGGGTGATTCGCTCGCCGAGCCGCGTGGTGTTCCTGATCGGGCGCACCGAGGTCAAGGGTGCCGACGATCTCACGCAGGCGGCGCAGGTGCTCAAGGGCTACGCCTTGCAGCCCCTGTCCAGGGCGCTGGGGAACCCGGCACCTGCGGCGCTGCCCACCCTGCAGTTACCGGCCTATGAAGACAGCAAACAGGGGCCGGCGGTGGCGTTGTTCGAGCGCTTCAATCGCCTCGCGGCGCTGCACCAGTGGACCCCCGCCGAACAGCAGAAGCTGGCACGCTATGCCGAAATCGGCATCCAGCCAGGCGGCGCATTCGTGCCGCCGCAAGACCTCAAGGACGCAGTGGCCGAAGGCGCCGAAGCCGGCCGCGAACAGGTGCGAGTGGCCTCCAGCAAACTGTCCGTGGAACAGCAAGGCTGGTTCCGCTCGCCGTCCAACGTCGGCAAGTTCGGTGACGATGACCTGACTCGCGCGGCTGTGGCCTGGCGCTACATCTATGCCAATGATCCTGCCGAAGCGCTGTATCCCATGGCACTGCACGACGCCCAGGGCCAACTACTCGATGGCAATAAAACCTATCGCCTGCATTTCGCCGCCGGGCAGTTGCCACCGGTGAATGCCTTCTGGTCCCTGACCCTGTACGACGGCAAGAGCCAATTGCTGGTGGCCAACCCGCTGGCGCGTTACTCCCTGGGTGATCGCAGCCCCGACCTGCGATACGACGCCGATGGCGGCCTGACCCTGACCCTGGCGCACGCGACCCCGGCACAGGACGCCCAGAGCAACTGGCTGCCGACGCCGCAAGGTCCGTTCAACCTGATGCTGCGGTTGTACCTGCCACAACAGCGGGCACTGGATGGCAGCTACTCATTACCGACCATCGAAGCCATCAAGGGCGAGGGCTGAACCATGAATGCTCCTTTCAGCCGTCGTCGTCTGCTCGCCGGCATGAGTGTGGCCGGTGCCGCACTGGCGTGTCCGAGTTGGTTGCTGGCCGCCAGCCAGGTCTACCCAACCTCTGCCGAGGATATCCAGGCCATCACCCGGGACGCGTGGATCTACGCCTACCCGATGCTGATGCACTACCAGACCATGGAAAAGCAGGTGCTCGACCCCAGTGCTGCCGAGTATGTCGGCGGCTTCAATCGCTTTCGTCACTACAGCAGCCTGTACACGCCGAAGAACCGCGAAATTGTCACGCCGAACAATGACACGCCGTACTCCTGGGCCTGGCTGGACCTGCGCAGTGAGCCACAGGTCTTGAGCGTGCCGGCAGTGGCCGAGGACCGTTACTACGTGCACCAGCTGGTGGATCAATACACCCACAACTTTGCCTATGTCGGGGTGCTGAGCACCGGGCGGGAGGCGGGGGACTACCTGATCGCCGGGCCCGCCTGGACGGGCGCAACCCCGGCCGGGATCAAGGCCGTGCTGCGCAGTGAAACCGAGATCGTCATGGTGCTGGGCCGCACCGCGCTGAAGAACACCGAGGACATGCCGGCGGTGCGTGCCTTGCAGCAGCAGTATCGCCTGCGCTCGCTGCACGAGTATGCCGGCACCCCGGCACCCGTAGCGGCACCCGCCATCGCGTGGCAGGCGTGGGACAGCAAGACCGGGCTGGGGCCGGGGTTCATCAACCAGTTGAACCAGATCCTCACGCTGTGTCCGGTCCAACCGAGCGAGCAAGCGTTGCGTGAACGCTTTGCGCGGATCGGCGTCGTTGCGGGGCAAGCTTTTGATCCGGCCGCGTTGTCTGCCCAGCAGTTGCAGGCATTGCTGGCGGGTATCCAGCAGGCCCAGGCAGAGATGAAGGTCGCCGGGGCCAAGGTCCGTAGCACCCTGGGCATGTTCGGCAACCGCGAAGCCATGCACAACAACTACCTCAACCGTGCCCTGGGGGCGGCCATGGGTATCTACGGCAACAGCGTCGAAGAGGCGTTCTACACCGGCAGCCAGCAGGACAACCAGGGTCAGTCGTTGGTGGGCGGGCGCCGCTACCGCCTGCGCTTTGCCCCGGGGCAGTTGCCACCGGCCAGCGAATTCTGGTCACTGACCCTCTACGACCTGCCGGACCGGCAACTGGTGGCCAACCCCATCGATCGCTATTGCCTGAGCAGCCGCGATCACCTGCAGCCGGACGCCGACGGTGGTCTGACCCTGCTGGTGCAGAGCACCGCCCCCGAGACCTCGAGCAACTGGTTGCCGGCCCCACAAGACGGCGCCTTCACCCTGATCCTGCGCCTGTACGGCCCCGAGCGGCAGGTGATCGAGCAGCGTTGGCAGATGCCGGCGGTGGAGATCGTCCAGGCCTGACCCACCGGCATCGCGAGCACCCCAAACCACCGTGGGAGCGGGCTTGCCCGCGATGGGGCCAGCCCATTCAACATCGATGGTGCCTGACACACCGCCATCGCGGGCAAGCCCGCTCCCACAGGTTTGCTGGGTATATGCAAAATCTGTGAACAGCCAAAATCACTGTGGGAGCGGGCTTGCCCGCGATGGGGCCAGCCCATTCAACATCGATGGTGCCTGACACACCGCCATCGCGGGCAAGCCCGCTCCCACAGGTTTGCTGGGTATATGCAAAATCTGTGAGCACCCAAAACTACTGTGGGAGCGGGCTTGCCCGCGATGGGGCCAGCCCATTCAACATCGATGGTGCCTGACACACCGCCATCGCGGGCAAGCCCGCTCCCACAGGTTTGCTGGGTATATGCAAAATCTGTGAGCACCCAAAATCACTGTGGGAGCGGGCTTGCCCGCGATGGGGCCAGCCCATTCAACATCGATGGTGCCTGATACACCGCCATCGCGGGCAAGCCCGCTCCCACAGGTTTGATGTGGTGCATACAGAATCTGTGAACAGCCAAAACCACCGTGGGGGCGGGCGCCCGCTTGCGGCTTGCCCGCGATCAGGGCGTAACCACATTGAACTGCGGGCTGAAGGTGTCCAGGCTGCCCAGCAGTTGGCCCAGTTTCTTGCCGTCGCCCTGCAACTTGACCAGGCCTTTCTGGATCGCCGTCGGGAAGTCCAGTTGCTTGAGGCTGATTTGCTCCAGGGTGGCCTTGCTCATGCTGACGCTGGCGTCGGCCTGGGGATTGCTGCCGCTGCGGTGGGTCAGCACGCCGTTGCGCAAGGTCAGGTTGTAGGCCTGGTTCGGGTCGTCGAAGGTCCAGTTCAACGTCAGGTCATGGCCGACGGCTTTCTCGCTGTTCAGGCGAATGGCCAGGAAGTCGAAGAACATCTCCGGGGTCAGCGCCCGCACCATGTCCACCGACACCGAACTGCCGGCAGTCGGTGGCACACCATTGCGCAGTTCCATGGCGGCGGTCAGGTACATGTTGCGCCAGGTGGCGTTCTCGCTCTGGTAACCCAGTTGTTCCAGCGCCTGGGCCTGGGTTTCGCGGCCTTCGCTGTTGTCCGGCTCGGCGAACATCAACTGATTGCCCAGTTGCGTGGCCCAGCGGTAATCGCCCTTGGTCATGGCCTCGCGCATCTTGCCAATCACGGCCGCACTACCGCCGATGGCCTCGACATAATGCTTGGCGGTTTCCACCGGCGGCAGCGGGTTGAGGTTCGACGGGTTGCCGTCATAGAAGCCCATATAGCGCTGATACACCGCCCGTGAGTTGTGGCTCAGCGAGCCGTAGTAGCTGCGGGTGTACCACTTGTTCTCCAGATCGCCCGGGAGCTTTTGCATGTTCTGCGCGATCTCCATCGGCGTCAGGCCCTGGTTCAACAGGTGCAGGGTGCGGTCGTTGAGGAAGGCATACATGTCGCGCTGATCGGCGAGGAAGGTGCGGATGCGCTCGCCACCCCAGGTCGGCCAGTTGTGCTGGGCAAAGAGTACGTCGGTCTTGTCGCCGTAACGCGTCAGGCTGCTGTCCAGGTACTGCGACCAGGCCTTGGCATCGCGCACCGGGGCGCCGCGCGGAGTGAGGATGTTGTGCATCATCTGCGTAGCGTTTTCCGCCATGCACAAGGCTCGCAACTGCGGCAGGTAGAGGTTCATCTCCGACGGTGCTTCGGTGCCCGGGGTCAGTTGGAACTGCACCTCGATGCCGGCGATGGTGCGAGTCTCGATTTCCTGGCTGATCAGGTCGGTCGGCGGGATCAGGGTGATGGTGCCGCCCGATGGCGTGTTCTTGCCCATACCGGCGTCCACCTGGCCCTTGTCGCCCCGGGGCAACAGGCTGCCGAACTGGAACTGCGCACGGCGGCTCATGGCGTTGCCGGCGTAGACGTTCTCGCTCATCACATGTTCCATGAACCCCGATGGCGCGAACACCTTGACCTTGCCGGCCTTGACGTCGGCTTCGTCGATCACCCCGCGCACGCCACCGAAGTGGTCGACGTGGGTGTGGCTGTAGATCACCGCCACCACCGGCTTGTGCGCACGGTTCTGGTAGTAGAGGTCGAGGGCGGCCTTGGCGGTTTCGGCCATGGTCAAGGGGTCGATGATGATCAGCCCGTCATCGCCTTCGATGATGGTCATGTTGGCCAGGTCCAGGCCGCGCACCTGATAGATCTTGTCGCTGACTTCAAACAGCCCGGCATGGGCGCTGAGCTGGGCCAGGCGCCACAGGCTCGGGTTGACGGTGTCGGGGGCCTGGTCCTTGTCGAGGAAGGCGTAGGCCTGCATGTCCCAGATCACCTTGCCGTCGGCGCTCTTGATCTGACCCTTGAACGGGGCGATCAATCCGCGGTTGACCGACTCGTAGTCGGTGCGGTCGCTGAAAGGCAATTGCTTGAGGACGGCGGCGTTGCTGGCAGCGGTCAGGGGGCTGGCGGCGGCGGGGGCTTGGCTGGCACCAGCGGACTGGGCCAGGCAGGCGGCGATCAAGGCGGCCAGCAGGCCACGGGTGGACAGTGTGAAACGAGGCATGGAGTCTCCGTTTTTATCGTTATGGCTATTCCAGTCTTGAGCTTAGGGCGCGCACTTGGCACCCCGGCAATCGTCAAACGACAAAAACCATGCAGGGCCGATGACCCGGTCCGCTATCCTTGAGCTCTCTGTCACCGAGCGAGCGTTGCCCATGCTGGAGGTTCAAGGGGTGTTCAAGAGCTACGCCACCGCCCAGGGACCCTTGGCGGTGTTGTTGGGGGTCGACCTGCGCCTGGAACAGGGCAGTAGCCTGGCGCTGATGGGCGAGTCGGGCAGTGGAAAAAGCACGCTGCTGCACCTGGTGGCCGGGCTGGACCAGGTCGATCGCGGCAGCATCCGGATCAACCAGCAGCCGTTGGAGCGGATGAACGAACGCCAGCGGGCCCACTGGCGACGCACTGAAATCGGCCTGGTGTTCCAGCAGTTCAACCTGATCGGCAGCTTGCGCGTGGAAGACAACCTGGCCTTCCAGGCGCGTCTGGCCGGGCGCCTTGATCCGGCCTGGCAGGCGCAACTGGTGGAACGCCTGGGCCTGGGGGATCTGCTCAAGCGCTACCCGGAACAATTGTCCGGCGGCCAGCAGCAGCGCGTGGCGCTGGGTCGGGCGCTGGCCTCGCGACCGCCCTTGTTGCTGGCCGACGAGCCCACCGGCAGTCTCGATGAAAGCACCAGCGATGAGGTGCTCGACTTGATGCTCGAACTGCTCGCCGACAGCCCCAGCAGTTTGCTGATGGTCACCCACAGTCCGCGGATCGCGGCGCGGCTGGCGCAGCGGGTGGTGTTGCACGGCGGACGCCTGGTCGACTCCGGCCCGCGGTCATGAAAGTCTGGCGGGAAACCTTACGGGCGCTGCTCAGTCACTGGCGCCGGCACCCGGTGCAGTTGTTCAGTGTGCTCACCGGCTTGTGGCTGGCCAGCGGCCTGCTGACTGGGGTCGAGGCGCTGAACAGCCAGGCGCGCGACAGCTACGCCCGGGCCAGTCAGTTGATCGGCGGCGAACCCCAGGCCAGCCTCGCAGCCGTCGATGGCGCAACCTTCGGACAACAGCTGTTCGTCGAGTTGCGCCGGGCGGGCTGGCCAGTGTCGCCAGTGTTGCAGGCGCGGATCCAGCTCAAGGATCAGCCCGACCAGCGATTGCAACTACTGGGCATCGAGCCCCTGTCGTTACCCATCGGCTCGGCGCTGGCCGGACAAACCCTGAAGCTTGAGCAGATGGTCGACTTTGTCAGCCCGCCGGGACGGACCTGGATTGCCCCGACAACCTTGCAGGCCCTGGGTCTCAAGGAAGGCGACCGGCCGTTGACCACCACGGGTCGCACCTTGCCGGCGCTGCACGGGCAAGCCGACATGGCGCCCGGCGTGCTGTTGGTGGACATCGGCGTGGCGCAGCAGGTGCTGCAATTGCCCGGGCAGCTTTCGCGCCTGCTGCTGCCCAAGGAATTTGCCGCCAGCGCGCCGCCGTTGCCCGGCTCACTGGGTGCGCGCTTGCAGCTCAAACACAGTGGCGAAGAAAACAATCTGGCGCGGCTCACCGAGAGCTTTCACCTGAATCTGGATGCCTTGGGCGTGCTGTCGTTTGTCGTCGGCCTGTTTATCGTCCACGCCGCCATCGGCCTGGCCCTGGAGCAGCGCCGAGGCCTGTTCCGGACCCTGCGCGCCTGCGGTGTGAGCGGGCGGACGCTGATCGGCTGCCTGTGCCTGGAACTGGCAGGCCTGGCCTTGCTCGGCGGTCTGTTGGGGGTGGCCAGTGGTTACCTGCTGGCCAGTGTCTTGCTGCCCGACGTTGCCGCCAGCCTGCGTGGGTTGTACGGCGCCGAGGTGGCGGGGCAGTTGAGCCTCAGCCCCTGGTGGTGGTTCAGTGGCCTGGGCTTGAGCCTGTTGGGCGCCTTGCTGGCGGGGGGCAACAGCCTGCGGCGTGCGGCGCGCATGCCACTGCTGGCGCTGGCCAATCCGCAGGCCTGGCACCAGGCCCACGCCCGCTGGTTGCGACGCCAGGCCTGGGTCGCCCTGGGGGCTGCGGTGATTGGCCTGCTGGCATGGGGCTGGGGCGACAGCCTGGCCAGTGGTTTTGTGCTGATGGCAGCGCTGCTGCTGGGGGCAGCCCTGGGTTTACCGGTGCTGCTCGACGCGCTGCTGAATCTGTTGGCGCGGCGCCGGCGTTCGGTACTCGGGCAGTGGTTTCTCGCCGATTGCCGCCAGCAATTGCCGGCCCTGAGCCTGGCCCTGATGGCGCTGCTGCTGGCACTGGCCGCCAACATCGGGGCTGGCAGCATGACCGCCGGCTTTCGCCTGACCTTCAATGACTGGCTGGAGCAACGGCTCAGCGCCGAGCTCTACGTCAATCCGCAGAGCCCGGCGCAGGCCACTGCTTTGCAGGACTGGCTGCCCCGGCAAAACCTTGACGCGGTGTTGCCCAGTTGGCAGGTCGCGCTGTCGCTGCAAGGTTGGCCGGCGGACCTCTACGGGGTGATCGACGACCCCAGCTACCGTGCGCACTGGCCCTTGCTCGAAGCCCTGGGGGAGCAACCCTGGGACCAGTTGGCGACGGGGGACAGGCTGATGCTCAGCGAGCAACTGGCACGCCGGCTCAAGGTGCGCCTGGGCGATCACCTGAGCATTGCCACGCCCCAGGGGCCGTGGTCGGTACAATTGATCGGGATCTACGCCGACTACGGCAATCCCAAGGGGCACCTGTTGGTGAATGCCCAGCAGTTGCTACGGCATTGGCCAGGGCTGGCCCCCAGTCGTTTCAATCTGCGGCTGCAGCCGGCACGGATTCCCGCGCTGGTCAGTGCCTTGCACAGGGACTTTGCCCTGGATGACAGCCGCATCGTCGACCAGGCCCGACTCAAGGGCTGGTCGAGCGAGGTCTTCGAGCGCACCTTTGCCGCCACCGCGGCGCTAAATAGCCTGACCTTGGGGGTCGCCGGCGTGGCTTTGTTCATCAGCCTGTTGACCCAAAGCGAAAGTCGTCTCGGGCAATTGGCACCGCTGTGGGCGCTGGGGGTGACCCGCCGCCAGTTGATGCTGCTCAACCTCGGGCAGACCTGGCTACTGGCGTTGCTGACCCTGGTGCTGGCGTTGCCCCTGGGCATCGCGCTGGCCTGGTGCCTGGACACGGTGATCAATGTGCAGGCATTCGGCTGGCGCCTGCCGTTGCGGGTGTTTCCCCTGCAATTGGCGCAACTGATGGGGTTGGCGCTGTTGGCCACGCTGCTGGCTTCGGCCTGGCCCTTGTTCAAGCTGTACCGCAGCCAGCCTGCGGACTTGCTCAGGCGATTTGCCCATGAAAATTAACCGGCTGTCTGCGTTGCTGCTGGTGCTGGGATTGACCGGGTGCGATGAGCCGTCGGGCGACCAGGGGTTCGCCGGCCTGGGTAGCGACGCGGCAGCCTTCAGTCAGGTGACACCCGGACGCACGTTGAGCTTTCCCGCCGATCACGCCGCCCACGACGGCTATCGCATTGAATGGTGGTACCTCACGGCCAATCTCAAGGATGCCCAGGGGCGGGAGTTCGGAGTGCAGTGGACGCTGTTTCGCAACGCGCTCAAGCCCGGTCCCGAACAACCAGGTTGGGCCAGCCAGGTGATCTGGCTGGGGCACGCCGCCGTGACCTCGGCCACCGTGCACCATGCTGGCGAACGCTACGCGCGCGGCGCAGTGGGTCAGGCCGGGGTGCAGGGCGTGCCCTTTGATGCGTGGATCGATGACTGGCGCCTGAGCACCCGGGCTGATGCCCAGGAACCGCTGGCCGAGATGCAGGTGCAGGCCAGTGGCGCGGGCTTTGCCTATCAACTGCAACTGACGACCAACCGGCCATTGGTGCTGCAGGGCGAGCAGGGTTTCAGTCGCAAGTCCGAGCAGGGCCAGGCTTCGTACTACTACAGCCAGCCGTTTTTCCAGGCGCGCGGCACCCTGGAGATCGACGGCGTGCGTTACCAGGTCAGCGGCCCGGCCTGGCTCGACCGGGAGTGGAGCAGCCAGCCATTGCTGGCCGGGCAGAGCGGCTGGGACTGGTTCTCCCTGCACCTGGACAGTGGCGCGCACCTGATGCTGTTCCGGGTCCGGGAGAAAGACGGGCAAGGCTACCTCAATGGCACCTGGATCAACCCGGACGGCAGCAGCCGGAGCTTGTCACGCCAGGACATCAGCCTGACGCCCTTGGCTCGTAGCGAGGTGGCGGGGCGCCAGTTGCCAACCCAGTGGTCGCTCAAGGTGGCGGGCGAGGGGGTGGACATTCGGGTCGCGGCGCTGAACCCCAGGGCCTGGATGGCCTTGCGCATTCCTTATTGGGAGGGTCCGGTGCAAGTGAGTGGCACTCACCCGGGCACCGGTTACCTGGAAATGACCGGTTATTGAGTGGTCAGTCGCAGTCCGCGACCCTGTTCAGGAATGTTTTAGGAAAAGTGCTGATCTATGTCTATGCTCACTCGACACACAAGACTTTAGGCTTGCGTAGTAAGTCACTGCCCATATTTTATTGCACAGGGAATGTATCGCCATGAAGCTCCATACACTGACCAAAGCCATCACACTTGCCACCCTGCTTTCTACCGGCAGCCTCAGTGCCTACGCTGCGGATATTCCACTGTCGGAAGTAGTGGAGGCCAACCAGGTAATCACCAAGGTGATTTCCGTCGATGCAGCCAATCATGAAGTGGTACTCGAAGGCGCCGAAGGCAAGCCGGTGCACATCCAGTTGAGCGACAAAGCCAAGGACCTGGGCAACCTCAAGGCCGGTGACAAGGTGCAACTGGACGTTATCCGTTCGGTCGGCACGTTCCTTGATACCGATGTCGACAAGAGCCTGCCAGGCTCGGTTGAGCGGGTCGGCGAAATGCGCGCCACCGAGAACAATCCGAACCCAGGCGGCACCGCCTACCGTCAGGTCAAGGTCCAGCTGAAAATCACCGCCATTGACCTGGCGAAAAACCAGGTAACGCTGCAGAACCCGGCAGGCCTGAAAAAGACCGTGACCGTGGAAAAACCTGAGCTGCAGGCCAAGCTCAAAAACCTCAAGGTCGACCAGAGCGTGGTGGTGGTCTACACCGACGTGCTGAAGGTCACCACTGCACACTAAGATTTATTGCCGCACGATAAAACCAGACCCGGTGATGGTGACCCCATACCGGGTTTCGTTTTTTTTCGCTTATGAATTCTGTTGAAATATGTCGTGCACATTTATTCAGAATTTGTCACCGGACATATCTGCCAACTTGCATTAAAATCACCGCCGTTCGCCCAGTGCTATGGCTCTTTACCAGTGCAAGGATTGCCAGGTCATGACACTGGGCGAACTCCTCTCTAAAAAGTTCGACAAACAACATTCAGATGTACAACATTTCTGAATGTTCGTGCCTCAGTTTCGCGCTAGCAGATTCAACGCCGCGTAACACTCTTCAAGCGAACGTTGCTGCGTTTGCGCATACAACCCCAGCTCATCGATGGTCGAACGCCCCAACGCCTGCTCGAACGCGGCTTGGTTGGAGTGCTGTGCATAGTGGGTCTGGGCGGCATCGCCGAGGTTCGACTGGAAGATCCCAGCGGCGCTGACTGGCAGGAAATCCTCGTACACCAGCGGCTCGAACCGCAGGAAACCGGCCTGCAGCAAAGCGTCCAGGCTCAGGCCCGCGAGCGCTTGGGCAGGGGCGGCGCGGCCTTGTTCAGTGACGAAAAACCGGAAGTAGGCCAGGCCTTGCTCACGCAGGGCGGCGTAGCTGTCCGGGAACGCTTCGAAGTGCTGGTGCATCAGGCGGTTGTAGCGTTCGGCGTTGGCTTCGTTGGGGAAGTCCTGCAGCTCGTCGCGGGCGGCATTCAGCAGCCGGTCATAAAGAGCCCGGCCTTGGGGCGTAAGGGCAGCGCCGCGTTGCTCGATTTCGCCGAAGCGCGCGCTGTGGCTGCCACTGGCCTGCTGCTGGTCGGTGAAGGCGATGGCTTCATCCAGCGCCTTGAAGCTGGTCTGGCGCAGCAGGATCGGGCACTGGCGACGGGGTGGGCCTTCGATGACGGCCTTGGGGGTGATGCCATGACTGGGCATCTGCGCCTGCACGATGTCGATGTCCAGGGTGCGCGGAGTCAGGTGGTTGATGTGCGGGCCCTTGAACGCCACCACATCGGCGACCAGCCGGTGCTGGGCACTCAGTTGCTGGTACTGCGCGGCGGTGACTGTGGCGTGGTGGTGCCAGCGGAAGGTCTCCAGTGCCTGTTCGACAAACGCCTCGGCCTGGGCTTCGTCGAGACCGCCTTGCTGTTCGGCCTGGTCGATCAGTTCCAGGGCCTGGGTGGTGAAGATCGAGCGCCGGGCCAGCACCGATTCGGCAAAGGCGCGCAACTCGGGGTCGGCGATCAGTTCCAGGCGCAGCAGCGAGGTGAACACACGAAACGGGCTGATCTGCAGGGCGCTTTCATGCACCGCGCGAAACGCCGTGGAATGCACCGGCACCCCGGCCGGGGTAAGGTCGTAGTAACCCACCGGCTCCATGCCCATTACCGCAAACAGCCGGCACAGGGTGGCCAGTTCGCTGGCGCTGCCGACGCGGATCGCGCCATGGCGCTCGAGGTCCAGGCGGTCGATTTCACCGGTCGCGCGCAGTCGCCGGGCGATGGCCGGATCCTGCTCCAGCACCTGGGCGTTGGTCTGGGCTACCAGCTCCATCAAGGCGCCGTACAGCGGCACTTCTTCGCGGTACATGTCCGACATCGCCCGCGAGAAGCGTTGGCGGATCAGGTCAGGGCTGACGACGTTCTGGTTGCTCATGAATAGAAATCCCGGCGCAGTGACAGTGAAGTAGGCCGATTCTGTTCGGCGCTGGCGAGGCTTGCAAACGAAGTTTCTTCCGAACTTCATTCTGCAAACGACTGCTGCACAGCTCGTTATCACGTCTCTAGCTGTCGGCTGCGCGTATCAGTAGTTTTTCGACTGCCCTCTGGCGGCGGGCTAACGCCGCGGGCGCTCGAGAAACTGCCGAAACAAGGCTGCAGTCTGCGCCGGGCGTTCGACCATCGGCATGTGGCCGATACCGTCCCAGATTTCCAGGCGGGCGCCAGCGATGCCCTTGGCCCAGACCTCGGCGCTGCTGACATGCAGCAAGCGGTCTTCGCGCCCCCACAGCAGCAAGGTGGGAGCATGGATCTGCGCCAGCCGGGAGCCGATCGGCTGGCTGGCGTGAAAGTCCTCGAAGATCTCCGCCAGCTCTTCGCGCCGGTCCTGGTAACGTTCGGCAATGGCCGCCAGCACCACGCCCGGGACCCAGGGCGGGGATGCCATGGTCATCCGATAGAGCTGCTTGAAGTCGGCTGGCGAGTGGATCAGGAACGGATTAATGCCGGCGGCCAGCAACCGCTCCATGTCGCTGGGCTCGGGCGAGCTCAGGCCTGCGGGGTCGATCAGCGTCAGCGAAGCGATACGTCCTGGGTGGGCGGCCGCCAGCCACGCGGCGACGTAGCCGCCCATGGAATTGCCGATCACGTGGACCTTGCCGATCCCGCAGGCATCGAGCAACTGGATCATCCGTTCGGCCTGGGTCGGGATGTCATAGCCGCCACCGGCCTTGAACCCGGTTTCGCCATGCCCGGCCTGGTCGGGGATGATCACCCGGCAGTCGTCGACAAAATGCCGGGCGAAGCGCAGCCAGATGGTTTTGTCGGCGCTGTAGCCGTGGAGCAGCAGGAGGGTCCGGTCCGGCGTGTCAGGCCCGCCCTGGTAGGTGACCATGCCCATTTCGGCAATCGGCATGGTGATTTTTTCCAGGCGATACAGGCGCGCCTCCAACGCCGTGCTGGCGTCGTACAGCAGGTGGCCGAGACGCGGCCAGGTGCGCCAGGTCCAGTAGGCCAGCAGCAGCGCAAGGATCAGCACAATTACCATCGCGTTCTCCCCAGTACTCGTCAGGACAGGATGTGGTCGCCCGGTTTCAGTCGGCGCGTCAGTTGGTGGTAGCTGAAACTGAATCCGGGAAACATCGCGATCACGTGACCGCTCTTGCTTTGATACCAGCTGTGGCAGCCACCGGATTTCCACACGGTGCGCTGCATCTGCTGGTGGATCATTTCGGTATAGGCGCTTTCGGCCTCCTTGCGTACTTCTATGCTGCGCAGGCCCTGCGCCTTGAGGGTGCGAATGCAGTCGAGGATGTAGTTCATCTGCGACTCGATGATGAACAGCGCCGAGGTATGGCCAATGCCAGTGTTGGGGCCGGTGACGATAAACAGGTTGGGAAAGTCCGGCAGGCTGGTACCCAGGTAGGCGCGTGGGTAGAGCGCCCAGACGTCGCTCAGGCGAGTGCTGTGTTTACCCAGCACCGGATAATTGATCACCCCGTCGGTGGCGTCGTAGCCGGTGGCCCAGACGATCAGGTCGAGCTCCAGGTGCTGGCCGTCGAGGGTGCGGATGCCCCGTTCGTCCAGTGCGGCGATGCCCTGGTCGCGGCCGTGCAGGGTAACGTTGGCGCGGCTCAGCGCCGGGTACAGGGTGCTGGACAGAATCACCCGCTTGCAGCCGATGGTGAAGTCCGGGGTGAGCTTTTGTCGCAGCTGCGGGTCCGGCACCTGGCGCTTGAGATGATTGAGCGCTTGCCGTTGCACCAGCTTGAGGGCGGTTTTCGAATACTTGAAGGCAATCACCCGGGTTTCGAATTGCCAGTAGATCAGCCAGCGCAGCAGCTTGTAGGCCGGCTTGAGTCCCAGCAGCCAGCGCTGGAAGCGGCCGAAACTGCGGTCGGCGCGGGGCAGCACCCAATGCGCGGTGCGCTGGAACACATGCAAGTGGGCGACCTGCGGCGCAATGCTGGGAATGATCTGCGCCGCGCTGGCACCGCTGCCGACGATGGCGACCCGCTTGTTGCGGTAGTCGTAGCGGTGATCCCAGGCATTGCTGTGAAAGGTGCTGCCGGCAAAACGTGGCAGGCCCTCGAACGCCGGGATCACCGGTTGGCTCAGCGGTCCGGAGGCGTTGATCAGGAACTGCGCCCGGAAGGTGCCTTTGCCACGGGTGAAGACCTGCCATTGCCGGGCGTTGTCGTCCCATTCGACCCGCTCGACATCGGCCTGCAACTCGACCTTGTCACGCAGTTGGTAGTGCTCGACCACATGTTGGGTGTAGCGGTGCAGCTCGGCCTGCTCGGCGAACATCTGCGTCCAGGGCCAGGAGGCGAACGACAGGGAGTAGAGCGGGGAGGGCACATCGACTGCGGCGCCGGGGTAGGTATTCTGACACCAGGTGCCGCCAGAAAAATCACGCCGCTCCAGCAGACGGAAGTCGTCGATACCTGCCTTGAGCAGATTGACTGCCGCACACTGGCCGCCAAAACCGCTGCCGATGATCAGAACCTGGTAGGTGTGCATGCTCCTCCTCGTTTTTCGTCGTGCCGCACACCCGCGCCAGCGGTGCGATGAGTCCCTGTCATTTATAGTCAATCTTTCGGCGCAGGGTAGGCTGGGCCGGCTTTTTCTGGCTGCTGGACGGTGATGGCAATTTGACGTTGCCCTGATAGACTCCGATGTGTTGCCGTCTGCGGGACTAGCTGTCGCAGGGTTCCCATCTGCCGTACCAAGAGGAGCTTTGGCCCCCTATGCAACCTGTTGCAGGAAAGGGACTTTCAATGGCCAAGAGGCTGTACACCTCGCGCTCCCTCGGCCTGGTGCTGGGCCTGTTGTGCGTGGGTGCGGCGCTGCTGCCGCTCAAGCCGCCGGTCTGGCTGGTGGCATTGATGCTGTTCAACGGCCTGGTATGGCCGCACCTGGCGTACCAGTGGACCCGCCGCTCGGCGGTGCCGTATCGCGCGGAATATCGCAACCTGTTGCTTGACTCGTTCATGGGCGGCTTCTGGGTGGCGGCCATGCAGTTCAACCCGTTACCCAGCGTTGCCACACTGTCGATGATGGCCATGAACAACGTGGCCATTGGCGGTTTGCGCTTCCTGCTCGCCGGTCTATTGGCCCAACTGCTGGGGTTGGGGCTTGGGCTGTTGTTGTTCCTGCCGGCCTTCATCCCGCCGACCAGTTCCTTGCAGATGTATGCCTGCTTGCCGTTGCTGACTTTCTACCCACTGGCACTCGGTTGGATCTGCTTTCGCCAGACCCATGCCCTGGGCAAAAGCAAACGTGAACTGTTGGCCCTGAGTCGCACCGACAGCCTGACCGGGCTGCTGAACCACGGGGCCTGGAAAGACGCCCTGGAAATCGAGTTCCAGCGCTGCCAGCGTCAGCAGGCCGGCGGGGCGATTGCCTTGATCGACATCGATCACTTCAAGTCGATCAACGACACCTACGGGCATGTCGCCGGGGACATTGTGCTGCGCCAGTTGAGCAAGATCCTCAAGCAGAACCTGCGCGCCACGGACGTCGCAGGGCGTTACGGCGGGGACGAGTTCTGCGTGATCCTCCCCGACGTGCCGCTGGCCCATGCGGTCCAGGCGATGGACGCCCTGCGCGACCGTTTCTCGGGCCTGGGCTATGAACAGAGCCCGACCCTGCAAGTCAGCCTGAGCATCGGCCTGGCGGCGTTCAACCCGATGCACAGCGACGCCACGCAATGGCTCAGCGACGCCGACCTGGCGCTGTACGCCGCCAAGACCACCGGCCGCAACCGCGTCATCTGCCACGCCGACGGGCTGGTCCAGCGCGTGGCCATAGGGGTCCCGTAGCAGCTCCATGCGTATCTCCTTTAAACGCTGCGCCAACTCCAGCGCCACGCGCCCGCTGGCGAACGTTGGCACCAGGTGGGCGAATGGTACGTCGAGCATGCGGTTTTCCTTCACTGCCCGCAGTTGCGAGAGCACCGGGTCGTGGCGCAGCAGATAACGCTTGCGGCTGGCCGGAGACCAGACGGCGTCGGCCAGCAACAGCACGTCGGGGTCACTGTCGAGCAAGGTTTCGCGGCTCACGCTCAGGCGGCCCAGGTCGACCTCGGCGAAGGTGTTGCGCGCCCCGGCGGCGCTGAGCAGGGCCGTGACGAAGGCGTTTTTGCCGACGCTGTCCAGGCCGTCCGCCTCGCTATCGAGGTAGAACACCGATAACGGTTTGGCACCGCTGTGCAGCGCCGCGGCCCGGGCCAGGTCGGCGTCGAGGGCGGCGCTCAATTGCTGCGCCTGCCCGGGGCGTTGCAGCAGAGCGCCGAGGGTTTGCAGGTCGGCACGGATGTGCGCGAAAAAATCCAGCGAGCGCTGGTCGCAGGCGGACTCCAGCAGGTAACTGGCGATGCCCTGGCGAGCCAGCATCGGCCGTGAGCTCAGGTGTTGCGCAAAGGCCGAGGCAAACCCGCCCACCACCAGGTCGGCGTGCTGGGTGTACAGCACCTCGGCCGATGGATAACGTTTGGAGATCAGGGGGATGCCGCGGTAGGCGCCTTGTTCGATCGCCACATTGTCATCGTCGATATAGGCCACGCCAATCAGCGCCGGTCCGGCTCCCAAGGCCAGCAAGGTGTCGGCACTGTGCTGGTTGAGCGCGATGATTCGTTGCGGTGCCTGTTCGATTTCCCGGGTTGTCCCGCAGTTGTCGTAGGTCTGCGCCAGTGCGGGTAGCGGGGCACAGAGCGACACACTGAGCAGCAGTCGCCTAAGCATTGGACGGATCTCCTGCAGGCGCGCCGATCAGCAGGTGCGCGACCACCCCACCCGCCACCAGATGCCCGTCCACCAGTTGCTTTACCTCCTGGTCATCGCGCACCCGGTACCAGCAAGCATCCGGGTACACGGTCAGGACCGGCCCCAGGTTGCAGGGGAACTGGCAGCCGGTGCGGGTCAGCAGGACCCCCGCCGGTGTTTCGATCCGGTCATGCTTGAGCAATTCCCGGCGCAGGGTTTTCCACAGCGCCAGGGAACCCCTGGCCACACACCGCGGCCCGGTGCACAAGAACACCTGGCGGGCGTGCGGCGGGATGCTCGACCAGGCCGGATCGCTCGGCACGCCGTTGACGTCATTTTCCATGGCAAGCACTCCCTCAGAAACGGTAGGTGTAACGCACCTCGGTGGTGAACGGCCGGCCGAGGTTCTCCACGGACGGGCTGCCGGTGGTCATGCTGGTGGCGTAGTCACGGTCGAACAGGTTTTCCACCAGCAGGCTCAGGCGGTGGCGCCGGGCGTTGTCCAGGTAGCGATAGGCATCGGCATCGACCACCGAGTAGTGGCCGTAATCCACGTCCTTGGCGCTGACCACCGAACGGATGTAGCGCAGCGACCCTCCGGCCCCCCACAAGCGATTGTCCGACTCATAGCCCAGGCGTGAGCGGGCGAAGAAGCTCGGGATGTTGCTGATGGTCACGCCGTTGCGGCCCTCCACCAAGTTGCGGGTCATGTCGCCTTGCAGGCTCCAGCGATCATTGAGCTGCCATTGGCCGTCGACTTCGATACCGCGCACCAGGATCTCGCCATCACCGTTGACCCACTGGTCGCCGTCGAGGGTGATAAGGTCATCGATTTCCCGGCGAAAGCCGGTGACGCTGGCGCTGAATTCGCGGCCTAGCAGGGTGCCCCGGTAATCCAGGCCGAGTTCGGCATTGCGGCTCTTCTCGGCCTTGAGGTTGGGATTGCCCATCTCCTCGCCAGGTTCGTTGACGTACAACTGCTCGGCATTGGGCAGCTTGTAGGCGCTGCCGAACTGGCCTCGCAATGCCCAGTGCTCCGTCAGGTCGTAGAGTGAGGTGAGCATGCCGACCGTGGCGCTTTCACCGCCGCTCAGGTGCTCCTGGCGAACGCCGATGCTCGGGTGCCAGTCCGGTAGCGCGGCGATCACCGGGCGCAATTGGGTATACAGCGCGTGGGCTTCGGCCTGTTGGTTGTCGATGACCATGACATCGTCCTGGCCCTTGAACCATTGGTTGTCGCTGCCGAACACCAGTACGTGGCCATCGGGCAGTTCGGCCTTGCCCTCGGCCTGCAGGCCCCAGTCGGTGAAGCCCCAGTAGTCGTTGTGATTGAGCACCCGGGTGCCGCCGCCTTCGAGGTTGTAGACCCGGGTGTAGCGGGTGTCCCAGTCGTTGACGTGGCCTTTGAGGAAGTAGCTCAGGTCTTGATTGACCTGCTGTTCGAAGGTCGCCGTGGCGATCTGTTGCACCCGGTCGTTGCTGGTGTTGCGGTTGTCCGTGGGGCGGGCGAAGTCCAGGTTGGCGTCGCTGTACTGGTAGAACAGTTCCAGGCGCGAATCGTCGCCGAAGGCCTGGGTGGCCTTGGCGCCAAAGGTGCTGACTTCGTAGCCGCGCTTGCGGTCGGTGGCGGTGCTGCGCATGTCACTGCTGCGAAATGGCTGGTAGCCGTCGGAGACGTTGTGGCTGACGTACGCCAGCAAGCCAAGGTCGCCAAAGCCGTTGCTGACGATCTGTTCGGCGCGCGCGTCGCCGCTGTGGCCCATGAAACTGTCCAGGCCCATGTTGACTTCACCGGAGGTCTCGCGGGTCTGGGCGCTGCGGGTGACGATGTTGATCACCCCGGCCACGGCCTGGGTGCCGAACAGCAGGCTTTGTCCGCCCTTGAGCACTTCGATGCGTTCGATGGCATTGGCCGGCAGGGTGTCGAGGTAGAGCCCACCGTACAGGCGATTGTTCAGGCGCACGCCATCGAGCAGGATCAGCGTGTCGTCGTTGCGCCCACCCAGCAGCGAATAGTTGGCGTAGTCGAAGGGGCCGTTTTTCGGCGCGACGTAGAGGCCGGGCACTGACATCTGCAGCACGCGGGTGATGTCGGCGTCGGGGCCGGCGCGTTCGATCCGGGCGCGGTCGATGATCTCGACCTTGCTGCCGAACCGCGCCATTTCGGCGACGGTGGTGGATTCCACCGACGGGGCGCTGACGAGTTGCTGGTCGAGGGTCATGGCCGAGGTGTCGGCCAGGGCGGGTGGGCTGATCAGGCAGAGCAGGGCGCCACAGGCATACAGTCGCGCAGGACGCTGGTCCTGGCTGGAAGGAGTTGGAATCTGAGTCATTTTTGGTCTTCTCGAAAAAAATCTTCGCAGAAGCACGCAGGAGAAAGTACCGGACACGCGCCAATACCGGCCCATGCCCGCCCACCGCAGGTTTGCCAAACAGAAATTCCAGGCCGGTCTCCGGGCTTGCGAGGCTCGAAGCGTTCACCTTCCCAGGCCTTTGGGCCCAGTGGTCTGTCGAACGCGTCACTCGCTTACCGTTGCGGGGGCAGCACCGGACTAACCCTGAAAGGGCGCACCGGTTTCCCGTTTCACCTCATGCACGGCGGCATGAGACACCTGAAACTGGGCGGTATCTGAACACTCGGATGACCGTTCGTCAAATAATCAGGTGGGCGCTAGGTGCAAGGCTTGCTCGCGATGGCCGTAGGTATCTACACAAATTTGTAGCGGCCTGGGGCGAGGGAGCTTGCTTGCGTGGCGGCCTCTGGGGGGTTGGATTAGGCGGGGTACATATCCATTTCTGCGGTAACGGCCTCCTATGGTTCCGCCTGACGGCGGCTCACTTTTGGACAGCGCAAAAGTAAGCAAAACGCTCTTTCCCCACCACTCGGTGCCTCGCTTAGGCTCGGCATGCCCGTACTCCGACATTGATTTGGGGGGCCGCCGCAATGGGCCCTCCCTGGCCCAGTGCGGCTAAACCGGCGTCCTGCCGGTTTACCCCCCAAATCAATATCGGACTCCGGCCAGCGTGGTTAACGGGGCGCCCAGGATCAAAAACAAAGCGAGGCGGCCTTAAAGCCGACCTGATCGCTGGGGCATGCGCGGTGTGGCTTCTACTTCCTAAGACGCTGACGAAGTCAGCAATCTTTTGATCTGGCTCTGGCTCTGGCTCTGGCTCTGGCTCTGGCTTTTGATCCTGGGCGCCCCGTTAACCACGCTGGCCGAACGCAGGCTTGAAGCCGTGGGTAACCCGGCAGGACGCCGGGTTAGCCGCCCCGCGCCATGGATGGCGCGTGGCGGCGGCCCACGGATTCAAGCCGGAGTGAGGGCACACCGAGCCTAAGCGAGGTGCCGAGTGGTGGGGCAAGAGCGTTTTGCTTACTTTTGCGCTGTCCAAAAGTGAGCCGCCGTCAGGCGGAACCATAGGAGGCCGTTACCGAAGAAATGGATATGTACTCGGTCTAATCCAACACCCCAGAGGCCCACAGGTGCAACGTCGCACCACAGTTGTGTAGATACCTATACCGCGATGGCGATATCTGAAAGGCCATCGCGGGCAGGCCGGGAGCGGCAAGCATCAGGCGAGGCCTCAGGTCATCGGGGTCTCGATAAACGCCGGCTGCTGTTCGGCATACGCGGTAAATGCGCTGATCAGTGGAAACTGCGTGATGTCGACCTGATCGGGCACCACCAGCAGGGTGAAGCTCCAGGCTACGGCGAGGGTGATGCCGTCCTGTTGCAAGGTGCCATCCATGGGCAGTGGTTGCCTGGCCAGTTCCCGCTCCAGTGCCGAGTACGCCGCATGCAATTGCCCGCTGACCCGCTCCAGCCAGGGCGCATGTTGTTTCTCGGCGGGGCGCAAGTTGCGTTCGTAATAGATCTGCACCGACTTCTCGCACGCGGCCAATGCCAGGCCGATCAGCCGCAAGGAGCGCAGGCGCTGATCCAGGGACGCCGGCATCAGGCTTTTACCCGGGCTGCCCAGGGCTTGCAGGTAGTCGATGATCAGGGTCGAATCCATCAGCACTTCGCCGTCGTCCAGCACCAGCGTGGGCGCCTTGACCACCGGGTTGATCGCCTGGAACGCCTCGAAACCGCGGAACACCGAAATCGAGGCGTGCTCGAACGGGATGTCCAGGGTCTTGAGGCTGATGGCGACACGTCTTACATAAGGTGAATCGAGCATTCCGATCAGCTTCATGTACAACTCCTTGGAGAGTGGCGGGGCTAGGGACAGAATCTAGCGCTAAATGACTGGCCTTGAACACTTCTGGCGGGCGCCTGTCGCCGTTTGTCTTCTATATACAGCCGCTGGGTTGAATTTCTTGCTATAAACGCACTCCGATAAACGCCCAAAGCTTGCCGCAGAGCAATTTAAGGGCTTTGTCAGACAAATTCCCTGTCTTTTCAGTTGCTGAGGCCGCCCCTCGGCCTTAGACTGCCGCCCCCTCGTAAATTGACTGCTGGGTGGCGCTTGGAATGTATGGCGCCTTTGCGAAACCTGGCAGGTTGACCGGAACGCATCCTGATTCGCCTTAATGCACGTATTTTTTATAGAGAAATCAATGACAAAGGATAAGTTGCTGGCCATGCCGGCGGATGACTACATGAATGCCGAGCAACAGGCTTATTTCACTGAGCTGCTGCAAAACATGAAGGTGGAAACCCACGAGCGTATCGAGCAGAACCGCATCGCCATTGAAAGCCTGGACACCCCGGCAGATCCGGCTGACGCGGCTTCGGTCGAAGAAGAGCGCACCTGGCTGGTGAACGCCATTGACCGTGACCAGCGCATGCTGCCTCAGCTGGAACGTGCCCTGGAGCGCATCGCTGACGACAGTTTTGGCTGGTGCGACGACAGCGGCGAGGCTATTGGCCTCAAGCGCCTGCTGATCAGCCCGACCACCAAGTACTGCATCGAAGCTCAAGAACGTCACGAGCAGATCGACAAGCACCAGCGTCAAGCTTGATTCGCGCGGGTCACCCTTAGAGGGTTGCCGCAAACAAATCGCAACTTGCAACAGCGTCCGAGGCGGACGTTGCTGCAGGTTGCGATTTTTGCGTTTGGCGTAATGCTGGTCATTGTAGGAGCGAGCTTGCTCGCGATGAACTCAAAGACAGCGCGTTTGTTCAGGTTATACGCGTCATCGTTAACGTCCATCGCGAGCAAGCTCGCTCCTACGCGCGATTGTTACCGGTTACGCAACTAAATAGTGCAGGCACATCGCTATTTCCCCGTTCGGCTATTCATTACCATAGGCCTATTGATAGGAAGCTAATGAATATCCCGAGGGGGGTTCATGCAATGTAAGGTCGATGTTGCCGTGATGATTGGCAGTGGTGTGCCTGCCGGGTTGCGGGCGTTGGGGCAAGCAGTGTGCTGGGTGGTCCTGCTCAATGGCGAGCAGTACGGAACGGCCTTTGGCAGCCGCACAGAGGCGCAAGCCTGCAAGGATGCCTGGTTGGCGCAGTTGAATGCCGGGCAGCCCGAGAGGCCACGGGCCGCAGCAGCGAAAGTCTGATCAGCTCTTCAGGGCGCCTTGATCGACGGCGAGCTTGAGGGCCTTGGCCGACTCCATGGCCGCGACGGCAGCCACTTCGCAGGTCTTGAACCAGCGGTCTTTTTCGACCTGGTGATAGGTGATGGTGGTCAGCGGTGGTTTGGCACGCATAACAATCACTGCCTGGAATTCGCCGTCGATTTCTCTGGCTTCGCCCCGGATGAAAAACTCGCCGATATCAAATTCGGTCACGTGCGCCTTCCCTTGGAAATTATTCTATTGATTGCAACGCAGTCCGCCGAGGAGGCTGGGTCTCAATGGTCGGGCAGTATGGCAGTTGTTGCGGGGAGGCGGCGCAGTTATGTCATTGGTATGACGAAACACCTGCGCCGGTTTACAGGGCGGTTACTTAGTGGCTGGCTTCGAAGGTGCGGGCGAGGGCACAGGCTTCGTTGTGGCTCATACGGAAACCCCTTACACGACCTGTAGCGGTTTCTGTGATATGAAAGAAGCCATTCCCAGCGAGTATGACTTGATAACGCAATTGAAGCGGTGCTGGAAAAAGCTCGCCGATCGCCCTGCAAGTCCCGTCGTGAACGGTCTGTGGCGAATAGTGGCGGTTGCTGGTGATTAGGCTGGCAAGGTGTTGTGAGTACATAGGAATTCCTTTTCTATGGTTTGCCGACGGTCGCACGTCACTTTCAGTAGTCTAGGAGCGCTTGGCTGCTCTAGAATCCTCCACTGACTGGAGGTAGGTGCTCATCTAAAGCAATTTTCTTCAGGCTATATGTCAGAAAAATGCTTTTTTTTATGAGCTTTTTCCCTAAAGTTGATAGTCCAGTATTCTCTGATCGTTAGAAGGAACATTTCCTTCAACATCCGACGACTGCCAGAGACGACGGTGCGAGTGGTTATCCAGTAGCCTGCTCGTGCCTTGCGATGAAGCGGTGCTCTACCGGCTTCACGATGACAGCCTGGGCCATTGTTGCGACATCTTCGGTACGGCCGTTTTTTTGCTGCCTGTTTTTCTGCCGGCAGTGTCATTTCTGATGTGGGGATATTTCGTTGGCAGTAAGTAATCTCGATATGCACGCTTTGTTTGTGCTGGGTGATTTGCGCGCAAAGCTGGTTAAGCAGTTTCAATCTCGTTTCGTCTACATCACCGAGCAAAACCCCGAAGGTATCTACGTCGCCGAGATCGATACCGAGTCGGCCCTGGTGGTGGATGACAAACAGCGCCTTGAACTCAAGGTCGGCGATCATTTTCGCGCCGCGGTATTACCCAGCCGCGAAGGCGGCAAGTTGGAAATCAAGTTTCGCGAAATCAAACTGACGGTCTACGGCCTGGGTGATTACGCGTTCGTCACCACTGCCGATGGCCAAGCCATCGTGTTCAAGGAAGGCCATAGCGTGGTCACCGTGTTTGCTGCGCATCAGCAACTGCAGGAAGGTCTGACCAAGACCCTGAAGGCCGTTACCGCCAAGGCAGCGAAGTTCCGCAAGGGTGAGTTGGTGTCGTTCAAGGCCAGTGAGTAATGAGCCTGTCCCGGGCTGATTTTCATCAGCAGCACCAGGCACGCGCCCACGCCCATGCACTGCAGTTGTTCGCCGAAAAGGCGGTCATGCAAGGTGCCTGGCTGAACTGGGTGGCTTCACAGCTCTACCTGTTGCGCCCGGCGGAGTACGCCAGCATGGTGCGCCGAGAATTGCAGCAACTGCAGGAACCGCCCGCCCGATAAACCTCGTCCCGCGATCACTGGACCCTCTACTGCAGTCAATTGACTGAATAAGCAGCGGCTGGCGTTTTTCCTGCGCCAGGCGGTCCTGACATCGCTCAGGCACCGATCCACTTTACCGACCTGAACTGGCAGCGCGGCAGCCAGGCCTGCGCAGCGTAAGCGAACTGCGGGGCACGAAGATATTGCTCATACCGATCGGCGTTTCATTGATAAATCGCAAAGCATTGAGGATTAGTCTGGTCTAGGCTGTTTTTTCTGCCAACGATTCAAGGAAACTCGATCATGACCTTCGTGCTTGCTCAATGGCTTGCAGGAGCATTTGTGGTGATCAGCCTGATCCATGTGTACTGGGCGCTGGGTGGTCAATGGGCCAATGATGCGGTAGTGCCCTACGTCCCGACGCCCGAGGGCAAGGGGTTGCGCCCGGCCTTCAAACCTTCGTCACTGGGCACCCTGGCAGTAGCCGTCGGGCTGCTGCTGATTGCCCTGATGGTGAGCTTGCGAGTGGGACTGCTGGTGCCACAGATTCAACATTGGTCGCTGCAATGGTTGATCAGCGCGATTGCCCTGCTGATGTTTGCCCGGGCCATTGGTGATTCGGACCTGGTGGGGTTCTTCAAGGAGCAGGTCGGGTCGAAGTTCGCGCGCCTCGACACCTGGGCCTTTTCCCCTCTGTGCGTAGTCCTGGGAGCGGGGCTGCTGACCGTCGCCTGGGTCTGAATCAGCCTCTCAACTACCGCTCTCGTTGCGCCGGCTGCTGACTTCAGCCGGCACGTCATCGCCCGCCATGCGCTTGCGGAACAACGCCGCGCGCGCCAGCAGCAGGGTCGTCACCGGCATGGTGATCGACAGCAGTATCGGGATCAGCCACGCATGTAGCACCGGACTGGACTTGAGCGTCGAAAAATAGATGATCGACGCCAGCGCTACGCACCAGGCCCCCAGGGTCGAGGCCAGTGCGGGCGGGTGCATGCGCTGGAAGTAATCCTTCAGGCGCACCATGCCGATGGCACCGATCAGGGCGCTCAGGCTGCTGATGACCAGCAAAATGGCCACGGTGATCTCGACCCACAGTGGCAATTGAGAAGCCTGGTTCATTCGATCACCTCGCCGCGCAGGAGGAATTTCGCCAGGGCAAAGGAGCCGACGAAGCCGAACAGCGCAATCAGCAGCGCCGCTTCAAAGTAGGTATCACTGGCATAGCGGATGCCCAGCACCAGCATCATCAGCATGGCGATGATGTACAGGTAGTCCAGCGCCAGGACCCGGTCCTGGGCCGAGGGGCCTTTGAACAAGCGGATCAGGGTCAGCACCATGGCCAGGGAAAACACGAACAGGCTGAACACAATCGCATTCGAGAGCAGGGCACTCATTCGAAGATCTCCATCAGGGGGCGCTCGTAGGTCGCCTTGAAATGCTCGATGAATTGCGCCTCGTCCTCCAGGTCGAACACATGCAGCAGCAGAATGCTGCGATCCAGTGCCAACTCCGACCAGACCGTGCCGGGCACCACCGTGGTGATCATCGACAGCGCCGCCAGGCCGTTGGCGTCGCGCAGGTCCAGCGGCACCTTGACGAACCGTGAGCGCGGCGGCCGTCGCTTGGCGTTCAGGACGCTCCAGGCCACCGCCAGGTTCGACCCCAGCACGTCACGCCCCACCAGCAGGAACAGGCGCAGGACCACCCCCGGGCGGCGGATGCGGATCGGTAGCGGGCGCAGCTTGCGCATCATCAGCGGGGCACAGAAGCCCAGCAGCGCGCCGAGCAACAGGTTGCCCGGGCTGACTGAAAGGTTCAGTACCAACCACAGTACCCACAGCGCCAGGGATAGCCAGGGAGCCGGAAACAGACGCCTCATGGGTGCACCTCCTGCGCGGCGGCCTGGGCTTCCGGACTAGGCACGGCGCGGGTGCCGAGCACGGCCATGACGTACTGCTGGGGATTGTTCAGGGTGTCGGCGGCGGCCTGGGTGAAACGCATCAGCGGTTCGGCCTTGAAGGTCAGCAAGATGCTCAGGCCCAGCAAGGCGATGATCGGCACGCACTCCAGGCGCCGCAGGACCGGTGGCTGGCGCTCTTCCGGGGTCCAGAAACGCTGGATGCCCAGGCGCGAGAACGCGATCAGCGAAGCCAGCCCGGACAGGATCAACAGCGCGAGCAGGCACCAGGCCGCAGTCGACACCGGCTGGCCCGAGGACGCGCCGAGCCCCAGCGGGTTGAGCAGGGCACTGAGCAGGCTGAGCTTGCCGATAAAGCCCGAGAGTGGCGGCATGCCGATGATCAGCAGGGCGCAGGCAATGAAGCTGAGGCCGAGAAAGGCCATGGTCCAGGGAATCACCTGGCCGACCACGGCTTGCTGTTCGTCGTCGAGGTTGATGCCCTTGGTCGGCGGGCTTGCTCCGAGTGGACGTGGCAGCGCTTCGACTTCGTCGTCCAGGGGGATTTCCACCGCCGTGCGCGAGCGCTCGATCAGTTCCGCCAGGAGAAACAGCGCACTGAGGGCCAGGGTCGAGCTGACCAGATAGAACAACGCCGCTGCCACCAGGTTCGGTTGGGCAAAGCCGATGGCCGAGAGCAGGATGCCGGCCGAGACCAGGATGCTCAAGCTGGCCATGCGTTCCAGGCGGCGCGCGGAGAGGATCGCCAGCGCCGCGCAGACAATGGTCGCCATGCCGCCGTAGATCAGCCAGTCACCGCCGAAATACGCCGAGGCTCCGGCCTGCCCGGAAAACAGCAGGGTCCACAGGCGCAGCAGGGTGTAGACGCCGACCTTGGTCATGATCGCGAACATCGCCGCCACCGGCGCACTGGCCGAGGAGTAGGCCGGCACCAGCCAGAAGTTCAGTGGCCACATCCCGGCCTTGGCCAGGAACGCCACCGCGAGGATTGCTGCGCCGGCATGCAGCAGGCCACGATCGGCTTCGGGCACCAGGGGAATCTTCAGCGCCAGGTCGGCCATGTTCAGGGTGCCGGTGACGCCGTAGATCAGCGCCGCGCCAATCAGGAACAGCGAGGAGGCCAGCAGGTTGATCGAGATGTAGTGCAGGCCCGCGGATACGCGGGTGCGGCCCGAGCCGTGCAGCATCAGGCCATAGGAGGCCGCCAGCAGTACTTCGAAGAACACGAACAGGTTGAACAGGTCGGCCGTCAGGAAAGCGCCGTACAGGCCCATCAGTTGAATCTGGAACAGCGCATGGAAACTGGCCCCGGCCCCGTCCCAGCGGGCCATGGCGAACAGCAGGGCGCTGACGCCGATGATACCGGTCAGGACCAGCATCAAGGCCGACAGGCGATCGACCACCAGCACGATGCCGAAAGGCACCGGCCAGTTGCCGGGCAGGTACACACCGATGGAGTTGGGGACGCCCTGTTGCTGGGTCCAGTACAGCAGCATCACCGAGATCCCCAGGCCGATCAGGCTGGAAAACAGGTTGAGCCGGGCCTTGAGTGGGCGATGTTTTTCCCCCAGCAGCAGCATCAAGGCCGCCGTCAGTAACGGCAGGAGAATGGGGGCGGCGATCAGATGTTGCATCCAGTTCATTCTTTAGGCTCCCGGCCATCGACATGGTCGGTGCCGGTCAGGCCCCGGGATGCCAGCAGCACCACCAGGAACAGCGCGGTCATGGCAAAGCTGATGACGATGGCGGTGAGTACCAGCGCCTGGGGCAGGGGATCGGTGTAGTTCAGCAGGTCCTGGGGCACGCCGTCCTTGATGATCGGCTCCTTGCCGATAAACAGGCTGCCCATGCTGAATATGAACAGGTTGACCCCGTAGGACAGCAGGCACAGGCCCATCACCACCTGGAAGGTCCGCGGACGCAGTACCAGCCAGACCCCGGAGGCCGCCAGTACACCAATGGCAATTGCGATGACTTCTTCCATCAGGCAGCTCCTGGCTTGGCAATGGGTTTGGGCTGGCTGCTCGGTTTGTGGCCACGCACCGATTGGTGCGCCAGGGCCGTCAGGATCAACAGGGTCGAACCGACCACCACGGCATACACGCCGACGTCGAAGAACAGCGCGCTGGCAATATGGATATCACCCAGCAGCGGCAAGCTGAAGTGCCAGGTATGGGTGGTCAGGAACGGATAGCCGGCCACCATGGCACCGAGGCCGGTGACGCTGGCGAACAACAGCCCGGTGCCCATCCAGCGCAACGGACGCAGGCTCATCTGTGCCTCGACCCATTGGGTGCCGGCCACCATGTACTGCAGGATGAACGCCACCGACATCACCAGGCCGGCGACAAACCCGCCGCCAGGCTGGTTGTGCCCGCGCATGAACAGGTAGAACGAGACCACCAGGGCAATCGGCAGCAGCAGGCGCACCAGCACGGCCGGGACCATCATGAAGCCCAGGGCGGTGTCGCTGGCCTGGCGCGGGTTGACCAGGTCGGTGACCACGTCGGGTGCCAGCAGGCGCTGTTGCGCCGGCAGTTGCATGCTTTCCTTGGGTGGACGGAAGCGCCGCAGCAAGGCGAACACGGTCAGCGCCACGGCCGCCAGCACGGTGATTTCACCCAGGGTGTCGAAGCCGCGGAAGTCCACCAGCATCACGTTGACCACGTTGCTGCCGCCGCCTTCGGGCAAGGCGCGGCTGAGGTAGAACGAGGAAATGTCGTTGGGTGTCTGGCGGGTCAGCATGGCGTAGGACAGCAGCGCCATGCCGACACCGACCGCGATCGACAGCAGCAAGTCGCGCAGACGGCGAACCTTGGCCCGGGCTTCGCTGCCTGGCAGTGGCGAGACTTCCTCGATCCGCCGTGGCAACCAGCGCAGGCCCAGCAGGATCAGCACCGTGGTCACCACCTCGACCACCAGTTGGGTCAGGGCCAGGTCCGGGGCCGAGAACCAGACGAAGGTGATGCAGGTCATCAGGCCGCAGACACTGACCATGGTCAGGGCAGCAAGACGGTGGTACTTGGCCTGCCAGGCGGCGCCCAGGGCGCAGACAATCGCCAGCAGCCACAGGGTGACGAAGACAATCGAGCCCGGGATCTTCGGCCGGTCGCCCCAACTGATACCGCTGCCCAGCATCGGGATCAACCCGGCCAGCACTGCCGCCAGCACCAGCAGGAACAGTTGTGCCTGCAGGCGCTTGGTGCTGATCCGTCGCTCCAGGCGGCGGGCCAGGCGCATCATCACCACCAGGCTGCGTTCGAACAGGCGCTTGCCGTTGAACCGGCCAATCAGCGGCGGGTACTTGAAGCGCCCGTGCTTGAACTGGTTGCGCAGCAGCAAATAGAGAATGATGCCGCAGGACATGGCGATCAGGCTCATGATCATCGGCGCATTGAGGCCGTGCCAAATCGCCAGGCTGTACTCGGGCAAGGTGCCACCGACTACCGGCAAGGCGGCAGCGGCCAGCAGCGGGCCGACCACCTGGGCCGGGAAAATCCCCACCAGCAGGCAGGTGAACACCAGCAACTCGACCGGCGCGCGCATCCAGCGTGGAGGCTCGTGAGGGGTATGGGGCAGGTCGGTGGCGGTCGGGCCGAAGAACACGTCGACCGTGAAGCGCAGGGAGTAGGCGACGCTGAACGTGCCGGCGATGGTCGCGATGATCGGCAGGCTGGTCTCGACCCAGGCGGTGGCATTGATGAATACCGTTTCGGCGAAGAACATCTCTTTGGAGAGGAAACCGTTGAGCAACGGCACGCCGGCCATCGAGGCGCTGGCGACCATGGCCAGGGTGGCGGTGAACGGGATCAGGCGGATCAAGCCACTGAGCTTGCGGATGTCACGGGTGCCACTTTCGTGGTCGATGATCCCCGCAGCCATGAACAGCGAGGCCTTGAAGGTCGCGTGGTTGAGAATGTGGAACACCGCTGCCACTGCCGCCAGCGGGCTGTTGAGGCCGAGCAGCAGGGTGATCAGGCCCAGGTGGCTGATGGTCGAGTAGGCCAGCAGGCCCTTGAGGTCGTTCTGGAACATAGCGCAGTAGGCGCCGAGCAACAGGGTGCAGGCCCCGGCGCCGCTGACGATGTAGAACCATTCTTCGCTGCCGGACAGCGCCGGCCACAAGCGCGCCAGCAGGAATACGCCGGCCTTGACCATGGTTGCCGAGTGCAGGTAGGCCGAGACCGGTGTCGGTGCGGCCATGGCGTGGGGGAGCCAGAAGTGGAAGGGGAACTGTGCGCTTTTGCTCAAGGCGCCGATCAGGATCAGGGGTAACAGGATGGGGTAGAGCGCGTGGGCGCGAATCAGATCGCCGGCGGCCAGGACCTGATCAAGGTCGTAGCTGCCGACGACATGGCCAAGCAGCATGACCCCCGCCAGTAGGCACAATCCACCGGCACCGGTGACCATCAACGCCATGTACGCGCCTCGGCGGGCGTCGGCGCGGTGGTGCCAGTAGCCGATCAACAGGAATGAGAAGAGGCTGGTCAGTTCCCAGAAGAACACCATTTGAATCAGGTTGCCGGAGATCACCAATCCGAGCATGGCGCCCATGAACGCCAGGAAAAACGCGAAGAAGCGCGGTACCGGGTCTTCGGGCGACATGTAGTAACGGGCGTAGAGCGACACCAGGGTGCCGATGCCCAGCACGAGCATGGAGAACAGCCAGGCGAACCCGTCCATGCGCAGGACGAAGTTCAGGCCGAGGCTGGGCAGCCAGGAGAATTCTTCGCGAATCACCCCGCCGTCGGCGATTTGCGGGTACAGCAAGGCTACCTGGATGGTGCCGACGAGGGCGACCAGTCCAGCGAGAATCGATTCAGCATTACGTGCATTGTGGGGCAGCAAAGCCGCCAGACAGCTGCCAATGAATGGCAGAAGCAGTAGAACTATCAGGGACATAGGCTTCTATTCTGCGCAAGTTTGTGAAGGATCATACTTGCCGAGGCCCGGATCACCAACTGCCAAGCTGTGGCAGAATCCTACAAGTTAGACTGAATTTACCTGTTTATCATTGTTTCGGTGGTGGGTAGATGTATGTGCATATCCGTTACTGCGGTGATGGCTACTTAGGGTTGCGCCCTGCTTTGCCTGGCTGGAACCTATCCCCTGTGGGAGCGGGCTCGCCCGCGATGGCGATCCCCACACACCACAAATCTGGGCGATACCCCAGCCCCCCGTAGCAGCCGCCTTCAACGCCTAAACAGCGTCCTGCACCTCGACGTCAGCCTTTTCCTTGGCCCTCCACTCACTGACAATCACCGCCAGCACGATCAACCCCGCGCCAACCAGCGCCAATCCTGGCAACCGTTCCCCGGCAATCCTTCCGACAATCCCGGCCCACACTGGCTCGCCGGCGTAGATCAAGGTCGCGCGTGTTGGTGAGACGCTTTTTTGCGCCCAGTTCATCGCCAGTTGAATCGCGGCGCTCGCGGCGCCCAGGCCGAGGGCGCTGGCCAGTAGGAACCAGGAGAATCCGGGAATAACTTCCCCGGTCGGTACAATCATCAGCAGCGCCAGGATCGAGGTGGTCGCCAGTTGCACCACCGTGACCCGCCGCACATCGACACGGCCGGCGTAGCTGCTGATCAGGATGATCTCGACGGCGATGGCTACGGCACTGATCAAGGTCACCAATTCGCCGGCATTGAAATTCAGCGATGCCCCGGCCGGGCCGCAGATCAGCATCAATCCGGTAAAGGCCAGCATGATGCCGATGCTGGGCATCAGCCCTGGCCGACGCCCCATCACCAACCATTGCAGCAAGGGCACGAACGGCACATAGAGTGCGGTGATGAAGGCCGACTGGCTGCTGGGGATGGTCTGCAGGCCGACTGTTTGCAGGCCGTAGCCGATCATGATCGCGGCGCCGATGAAGAACCCCGCCCTGAACTCGAACAGGGTCAGGTCACGCAAGCTGCGCCAGGAGAACAGGGCCACCAGGCACGCGGCGGCGGCAAAGCGCAGGCCGACGAAGAACATCGGTCCGCTGACGGTCATGGCGTGTTGCACCAGCAGGAACGTGCCGCCCCAGATCATGGTGATCAGCACCAGCACGCACTCGGCCTTGCTTAAACGCAGGCGCCGGGAAGAGGGATTGCAAGGGGTTGCCGGCGTCATGGTCTTGCGCGCTTCCTGAGTGGGACGCACAATGCGTCGACAGTTGGGCAGTATACTGCGCAATCAAAAAAGTGAGCAATATAGTGCACAAAGACCATGGCCAACGCGCCTCCGTCCTGCAACACGTCAGCCAGAATGTTCGCCGCCTGCGCCATGCCGCCGAACTGAGCCAGACTGCGCTGGCAGAAAAGTCCGGGGTCAGCCGACGGATGCTGGTAGCCATCGAGGCTGGCGAGAAGAACGTCAGCCTGACCACCCTCGACCGGGTTGCCGAAGCGCTGGACGTGGCCTTCAGTGACTTGATCCAAGCCCCCGACGCCCGTGACCCCAGTCGCATCAACGAGTTGGCCTGGGCCGGGGCAATCCCCGGCAGCCAGGCGGTGTTGTTGGCCAAGGCCAGCGCCAGTCGCGAGGTGGAGCTATGGCAATGGCGGCTAGAGCCCGGCGAGAACTATCTGTCGGAAGCGGATGCCGAAGGCTGGAGTGAACAGGTGTATGTCTTCGAGGGTTGCCTGACGGTGGTGCTGGGCGATGAGGAACGGCTATTGTCGAGCGGTGAGTTCATCAGTTTTGCCAGCGACCGCACCCACGCCTATCGCAACGATGGCGCCGTGGCTGTCAGGTTTGTCCGTAACGTGGTGATCTAAACCTCATGTAGATTCTCTAAAAGCTATCTAAATCATTGAATTAAAAATAATTATGAGAAATTCATGAGCGAGATTCCCTGCGAGCAAACACCGCCGGATTTCCGTAGCGCCGATATCCTGATTGTCGGCGGTGGCTTGAGTGGTGCACTGCTGGCAGCGCAATTGATGCGCCTGCCGGGCCGACGCCAGGTGCTGGTGATCGAACCGCGCGCCGAATTGGGTCGTGGTGAGGCCTACAGTGCCGTCGAACTGGGCCATACCCTCAATGGCAACGCGGCGCGGATGAGCGTCGATCCGGACAATGCCGATGACCTGAGCCAATGGCTGAGCGCCTTCATCGCCACCGGTGGCTGGCCGGAATCGGCAGAGCAAGCGGTGCCGGTTGCCGAGTTGTTCCCGCCGCGGGGGCTGTTCGGGGTCTATGTGCAACAGCGCCTGGCGCAAGCGCAGGAACAGGGTGCCCTGCAGGGCTCGAGCGTCGAGCATGTGCGCGGCGAAGTGGTGGACCTGCAGGTCGATGCCCAGGCGACCTGGTTGACCTTGAGTGACGGCAGCCGGCTACGCGGTGAGTTTGCGGTGCTGGCCACTGGCATGTTCCCGGCGGCGAGAACCCCGCAAACCCACTCCAGCGGGATCAACGCAGCGGCGCTCGATCCCTGGGACGTGGCGGCGATGGCGGAACTCGATCCGCACGCGACAGTGATGATCATCGGCTCCGGCCTGACCATGGTCGATGCCGTGGTCTCATTGGAGCAGGCCGGCCACCGTGGACCAATCGAAGTGTTCTCCCGCCACGGCCTGTTGCCGCATGTGCGGCGGCAACCGCCGGAGTGGGTGGATTTCCTGGCCCTGGACCCGGACATCCGCAGCCCCCGACAACTGCTTCACGAGGTGCGCCGCCAGTGCCGGGCGGCGCTGGCCCAGGGCATCGACTGGCAAGCGCCGCTGGACACCGTGCGCGCTCATATCGCGCGCTTGTGGAGCCAGGCCACGGACGTGCAGCGCCGGCAGTTCGTGCGGCATGTGCGGCCCTGGTGGGAAAGCCATCACCACCGTTCGCCACCCCTGAGTGCCAAATTGGTGGCCCGTTTGCATGAGCAGGGACGGCTGCGGATTCACGCAGCGTCGTTCAAGGGCCTGCTGCCGGCGCACGAGGGTCGGCTCAGCCTGGCGCTGCGGCGACGCGGCGAGTCTGAGATAACGGTGGTCGGCGGCGATGCCTTGATCAACTCCAGTGGCATCGAATACGACTGGCGCCGGGTTGCCCGGCCATTACCCCGGCAGTTGCTGGTCCGTGGCTTGATCCAGCCGGGGCCGCTGGCCCTGGGGATTGCCGCGCGAGCCGATGGGGCAGTGATCGACGCCCAGGGCCAGGTCGCCCAACGGCTGTTCGCCATGGGGCCACCCTTGCGAGGCATGTGGTGGGAAAGTACCGCGGTGACGGATGTGGCAAGCCAGGCCAAGGCGCTGGCGCAGCGTTTGGTACAGGGCCACCAGCCACCCCTGTAGACGCTGCCGAAGGCTGCGATCTTTGATCGAATGCAGCTTCGTTGCTCTCGGCAGCTCCTACAGGCTACCTAGCGGTCAGGACAGGAAGCCCCCATCCACATTCAACGAAACCCCAGTGGTATAGCTGGACGCATCGCTCGCCAGGTACAGCACCGCGCCCGCCATTTCACTCGGCGCAGCCACGCGCTTGAGCGGGATCTGTTGCAGTGCGGTATTGAGGATCGCGTCGTTCTTGACCAGCGCCGAGGCAAACTTGGTGTCAGTCAGGCCCGGCAGCAGGGCGTTGCAGCGAATGCCGAATTGCGCACATTCCTTGGCAAAGACCTTGGTCATGTTGATCACCGCGGCCTTGGTCACCGAGTAGATGCCCTGGAAGATACCCGGCGAGATGCCGTTGATCGACGCCACGTTGATGATGCTGCCGCCCCCGTTCTCGCGCATCAGCTTGCCGGCTTCCACCGACATGAAGAAGTACCCACGGATATTCACATCGACGGTTTTCTGGAAGGCCCCCAGGTCCGTGTCCAGCACGTTGCAGAACTGCGGGTTGGTGGCCGCATTGTTGACCAGGATATCCAGGCGGCCGAACTGTTCGCGGATCCCGGCAAAGACCTGGCTGATCTGCTCCATTTCTCCAATGTGGCAAGCAATCGCAGTAGCCTTGCCGCCTTCGGCGATGATGGCGTCGGCCACGTGCTGGCAACCCTCGAGCTTGCGGCTCGACACGATCACATGGGCGCCTTGCTGGGCCAGCAGCCGGGCAATGGCCTCACCGATGCCACGGCTGGCGCCGGAGACAAACGCGATCTTGCCGTCGAGGTCGAACAACTGAGTCTTGGACATGGTTTTTCCTTGTGAGGGGGCGTGGCGCCGGAAGGGCGGTCAGAGGCTGGATTTGTGGATCACTTGCAGGCTCATCTGCTCCAGCAGTTTGTTCATCGAGATGAACTGCGCAAAGCGTTTGTCCTGGGTCTGGCCATGGAAGAAGCGGTAGTAGATCTGCTGCACGATACCGGCCAGGCGGAACAGCCCGTAGGTGTAGTAGAAGTCGAAATTGTCGATCTGGATGCCTGAGCGTTCGGCGTAGTAATCGACGAACTCACGCCGGGTCAGCATGCCGGGGGCATGGCTGGGTTGGCGGCGCATCAGTTGCACTGGCGCCGGGTCGGCGGCCTCGATCCAGTAGGCGAGGGAGTTGCCCAGGTCCATCAGCGGATCGCCCAGGGTGGTCAGCTCCCAGTCCAGCACGCCAATGATCTGCATTGGGTTGTGAGGGTCGAGGATCACGTTGTCGAAGCGATAGTCGTTGTGCACGATGCTCGACGTCGGGTGGTCGGCTGGCATCTTGTCGTTGAGCCAGGCCTTGACCGCCTCCCAGCTCGGCGCATCCGGGGTCAGGGCCTTGTCGTAGCGCTCGCTCCAGCCACGAATCTGCCGCGCCACATAACCTTCAGGCTTGCCCAGGTCGGCCAGGCCACAGGCCTGGTAGTCGACGCCATGCAACTCGACGAGCTTGTCGATGAAGCTCTTGCACAGTGCCTGGGTCTTTGTCGCATCCAGGCCCAGCTCCGGTGGCAGTTCGGAGCGCAGGATGATGCCCTTGACCCGTTCCATTACATAGAACTCGGCGCCGATCACCGCTTCGTCGGTGCAGTGCACGTAGGCTTTGGGGCAGTAAGGGAAGCCGTCCTTGAGCTGGTTGAGGATGCGGAACTCGCGGCCCATATCATGGGCGGACTTGGCCTTGTGGCCAAAGGGCGGGCGACGCAGGACAAATTCCTGCTCGGGGTATTCCAGCAGGTACGTCAGGTTCGACGCACCGCCGGGGAACTGGCTGATCTGTGGCAACCCGCTCAAGCCCGGAATGTGGGCCTTGAGGTACGGATCGATCAGGCTGGCATCGAGTTCTTCGCCTGCGCGAATACGGGTGGACTGGTCGTTAAGCGCCATGCTTATCCCTTCTGCTTATTCTGGATGGCAGGAATTATTGGCTAATCTAATGCGCACACCCGGCACCCACAACCACGGCGGCCCTTTATAGGTGAGCGTGTTGCCGGTTAATCATTGCTTTTGATACAGGCGTTTGAAAGTGCTTCAGCGCAGCGCGCGCCGAGCCGCCGGTGGCAGTTCTATGGGGGTCAGCAGCGGGCGACTGGAGAAGAACGCCAGCAGGTTCTGCCCCACCAGTTCCACGGTGCCCTGGGTCGCTTCGGGCGACAGGCCGGCGACGTGAGGGGTGAGGATCACATTGTTCAGGGCCTTGAGCGCATCCGGCACTTGGGGTTCGTCATCGAACACATCCAGGGCGGCTCCGGCGATCCGGCGCTGCTCCAGGGCGCTGATCAAGTCGCTGGTGACGATCACGCTGGCGCGGGCAATGTTGACGATAAAACCGTGGGGACCGAGGGCGTCCAGCGCCTGCTTGTTGATCAGGTGCTGGGTGCCCAGGCCGCCCGGGGTGCAAACCATCAGAAAGTCCGAGGCCCGCGCCAGTTCGGTGGGGGTGGAGCAGAAGTCATAGGGCACGTCGTTGCGCACCTGGCGGTTGTGGTAACTGACGCTCATGTCAAAACCATTGGCCGCGCGCTTGGCGATAGCCATGCCCACCGCACCGAGCCCGAGTATGCCCAGGCGCTTGCCGGCGAGGGAGGGGCGCATGATTTTCGGCCATTCGCCGCGGCGCACTGCCGAATCGGCCCGGGGAATGTCACGCACCAGTGCCAACAACAGGGCCATGGCATGGTCGGCCACCGATGAGGCGTTGACCCCCGCACCATTGGTCACGCGAATGCCCCGGTTGCTGGCGGCCTGCAGATCGACCTGCTCGTAGCCGGCGCCGATCACGCAGATGATCTTCAGGTTGGGCAGGGCGGCGATTTCTTCGGCATACAGACCCAGTGGCCCGCGAGTCAGCACTGCGTCGATTTGCCCGCCGTAGGTGTTGATGGCTTGGGTGCGTTCGGTAGGAGTGGGGGCGAGGATCAGGTGAAAGCCTTGGTGTTCGAGAATCGGCAGGTAGTCGTTGATGGTTTCAACCAGTACCAGGACAGTTGCGGGCATGCTCGGCTCCTTTAGGCATTGAATGAGGGTCACATCACACTGCTGAAGATTGCTGGCTGGCGCAGCGTTTGGCAATGGGCTCGGCGGGGTGGGTTGCGTGGCGTCAAAGCACCGTCGAGCAGGTTTTTTGCAGGGTTAGTGGAAAAAAACCGCCTGATCATCTGATCTGCACCACCGCTCCTCAGCTAAGTCTTTGCTTCTGTTGATTAATCCCGGACAATCGCGCCCCTGTTTCGGCCGGGGCGCTGCCTGTCAGCTTTTTCTGACTCGCCCTGACCGAGTGGCAAGTGACCGGAATGCGGAGATCCGACCGGATGAATGATCAGGCCAATAGCGTTGATGAGCGTTATGAAGCGGCGGCACCAGCAAGCCTCACTAGCTGGAATCGTCATGACACCACCTGGATGCTGGGCCTGTTTGGCACGGCGATTGGTGCGGGAACCTTGTTTTTGCCGATCAACGCAGGTGTTGGCGGTTTCTGGCCGCTGTTGATCCTGGCGCTGCTGGCATTCCCCATGACCTTTTATGCACACCGGGGCCTGACCCGCTTCGTGTTGTCCGGTCGCGAGGGCGCCGACATCACCGAGGTGGTCGAAGAGCATTTCGGCCTCAAGGCCGGCGCGCTGATCACCTTGCTGTACTTCTTCGCGATCTTTCCGATCCTGCTGATCTACAGCGTGGCTTTGACCAACACCGTTGGCAGCTTCCTTGAGCACCAGTTGCACATCATGCCGCCACCGCGGGCGATCCTGTCGTTCGTGCTGATCCTTGGCCTGCTGGCGGTGGTACGTTGTGGCGAGCAAGTGATCGTCAAGGCGATGAGCCTGATGGTCTACCCGTTCATCGTCGCGCTGCTGTTCCTGGCGGTGTTCCTGATTCCGCACTGGAATGGCGGCATCCTCAGCACCGCGAGCACCCTGCCAGAGCCTTCGGCGTTGCTGCATACGCTGTGGCTGGCGATTCCGGTGATGGTCTTCTCGTTCAACCACTCGCCGATCATCTCGGCGTTCGCGGTAGACCAGAAGCGTCGTTATGGCGTCCACGCCGAAGAACGCAGCTCGCAGATCCTGTCCCGCGCTCACCTGTTGATGGTGGCAATGGTGCTGTTCTTCGTCTTCAGTTGCGTGTTGACCCTGTCGCCTGCGCAGTTGGCCGAAGCCAAGGCGCAGAACCTGTCGATCCTGTCGTACCTGGCCAACCACTTCAGCAACCCGACCATCGCGTTCGTGGCGCCGTTGATTGCGTTCGTGGCGATCTCCAAGTCGTTCCTGGGTCACTACATCGGTGCCAGTGAAGGCCTCAAGGGGTTGATCGTGAAAAGCGGCAAGCGTCCGGGTGCCAAGGCCCTGGACCGCATGACTGCGGCGTTCATGCTGGTGGTGTGCTGGATTGTCGCGACGCTGAACCCGAGCATCCTGGGCATGATCGAGACCCTGGGTGGGCCGATCATCGCGGCGATCCTGTTCCTGATGCCGATGTATGCGATCCGTAAGGTGCCGGCGATGGCGCGGTATCGTGGTCAGGCGTCGAATGTGTTTGTCACGGCGGTAGGGTTGGTGGCGATTACAGCGTTGATTTATTCGCTGACCGCTTAAGATCAAAAGATCGGGGCCGGGCGGCGACAACTCTCTGTCGCCGCCATTGTGTGCTCAGGGGGTTACCTCCGATGGCTACGAAGCGGCCCCAACCCCCTTAAACCGACCAATCCCCTGATTCAAACCCCTTATGCACTTGCGCAAATATCTCGGTGATCGGCCTTCGTGGCTGGCGCTTTTGCATCTGGCGCACCTGTTCACTCAACCGCAGCAACTCCTCACTCGGCTTGGCCCACTGCGCTTCCGGCAGCGGCTCTGACCATTGGCGCATCACGTCGGGCAGTGTCTGTTTGCCGATTCTTTCGAGTCGGCGCACTTCCCATTCGACGAGGTGGTTGGGAATCGTCCACAACGTCATGACGTGGTACAGGTACCAGAAAAACCCCGACAGCCGAGAGCGTGAACCGTCGCGGATTTGCTGGTGCATGCGCGTGCGGGCGTTGCGGAAGGTGTGCAGGCCTTCGTGGGGCGGGTCGTCGGGGCCTTGAAGATCCTGCAAGTCCTGAATCGATTTGAGGTCGTTGACCTCGTACTCCATGTAACCGCGAATCGCCTCCCAATGGCTGATGGCCAGGGGCAGAGCGGCGCAGGGGAATTCGAGGCTGGTCATTGTTTCGCCGTGCCGGAAACCGATGCCCATGCCGTATTGGCGGTGGATACCGTATTGGGTCGCGCCTTGGGCTTCGATGACCCAGGCGGAGAGGGATTCCCACGGGACGAAGACGGGATCGGTGGCGCCTTCGGGCATGAAACAGACTTCGCGGCGTTGACGGTTGAAGCGGGTGGGGGTTATTTGGGCGCGTTTTTTGTGGTGGTGGTGCCAGACTCCCAGGCTGATGAATAAGATGAGGGGGCCGGTTATTAACGCGTTCCCATAGCCTTCTTCAAACATACCTATTACTGAGTTCCAAATATCTTCCTGTCCATACCCAAAAAACACTCCCAAAAGACCGGTAATTAGAGGGAACAGAAATATTACTGAGAACGACACGTTGAACGCCCCACCCAGAGTCATTTGCCACATAAAGACCTGAGGCGATCCCAACCCAAAGTCCATGTACACGTCGTTCAACTCGCCAATGTGTGGTCCATAGGGTGGCACTGGCGTTGGTAATGGCAGCGGCGCGAGGTAGGTGATTTTCCCGCTCGGAAACGGCTCGATATCCCCCGCTTTTCGTGGCTGTTCGAGCGAAGGGGCGCAGAGGGACTTATCGTCGTTATTCGGCATGGTCGGCCTGTTCCAAAAACTGGGTTTCAACCAGCACGCTAAGGAAGTTGGAAAAGCAACTCATACGCGACGCTTACCGCTCGCCGCCGAGCGCTGCACCTCGGCGAAGATTTCCGTGATCGGCCTTCGTGGCTGGCGCTTTTGCATCTGGCGCACCTGTTCACTCAGCCGCAGCAACGTTTCGCTGGGCTTGGCCCATTGCGCTTCTGGCAGCGGCTCTGACCATTGGCGCATCACGTCGGGCAGTGTCTGTTTGCCGATTCTTTCGAGTCGGCGCACTTCCCATTCGACGAGGTGGTTGGGAATCGTCCACAGGGTCATGACGTGGTACAGGTGCCAGAAAAACCCCGACAGCCGAGAGCGTGAACCGTCGCGTATTTGCTGGTGCATGCGCGCGCGGGCGTTGCGGAAGGTGTGCAGGCCTTCGTGGGGCGGGTCGTCGGGGCCTTGAAGATCCTGCAAGTCCTGGATCGATTTAAGGTCGTTGACCTCGTACTCCATGTAACCGCGAATCGCCTCCCAATGGCTGATGGCCAGGGGCAGGGCGGCGCAGGGGAATTCGAGGCTGGTCATTGTTTCGCCGTGCCGGAAACCGATGCCCATGCCGTATTGGCGATGGATACCGTATTGGGTCGCGCCCTGGGCTTCGATGACCCAGGCGGAGAGGGATTCCCACGGGACGAAGACGGGATCGGTGGCGCCTTCGGGCATGAAACAGACTTCGCGGCGTTGACGGTTGAAGCGGGTGGGGATTATTTGGGCGCGTTTTTTGTGGTTGTGGTGCCAGACTCCCAAGCCGATAGATAACATGACAAAGGCAGTTTGCAATCCTAGTTCTGAGGACGGGAAAAATAACTCTTCCGCGAATTCCCAAGAGTAGAGCCAGTCGTATCCTGAGACGAGACCAAAGAAAATACTGAATAAAGGCAACAAGACGGCAAACATAAAGGTCATTGTTAATGGCCCGCCAAAAATGACTTGCCATGAAAATACTTGCGGTGATCCCAACCCAAAGTCCATATACACATCATTCAACTCGCCAATATGTGGTCCATAGGGTGGTATTGGCGTTGGTAATGGCAGCGGCGCAAGGTAGGTGATTTTCCCGCTCGGGAACGGTTCGATATCCCCCGCTTTTCGTGGCTGTTCGAGCGATGGAGCGCAGAGGGACTTATCGTCGTTATTCGGCATGGTCGGCCTGTTCCAAAAACTGGGTTTCAACCAGCAACACCGGTGGGTGCTCCTTGACCAACTGAGGCGTCACCACTGAAAAATGGCCTTCTCCGTGAGGGTTGATATGGATCACGCGGGTTCGCGACGCCCACGCGCCTTTGGTGTTTAGGGTCTGGATGCAAACGGCCAGTTCCAGTGTTTCGTTTGATGGCGTGAACCTGGCGTCCGGATCGACCGGGTATTGAAGACAGAGCACCAGCCCTTCGGGCGTTGATTGCACGATGCGCAGGCTGCTCACAACTTCGTCGCTGATCACGTCCTTTTGTTCTCGCGGAACTCCGTGACTGTGCAGGGGGATGGAAATTCGGTGGGCGCCGATGCCCAGACGATGAGTCGGTATGCTGCCAAGGGGTGGCAGCAGATCACTTAACGTCAGTCTTGGCAGCACCAAATGAATATCGCTGGGCTTGGCTTTGAACAGCAGGCTCTTTAGCCAAGAGTCATCTGAGTTTTTGCCTAGATGCGCATAAGGGGCGTGTATCAGAAAGGCCAGATAACTTTGGTAGTCATCCAGTGAATGGTCACCGCGCATTTCGGTATCCCGGCTCCATGGCGTGGTTTTCAGCCATTTATCGTGGGCGCTGATGTTGTAACGGTTGTATAACCACGTACCGCTCAGCTCGAGCACGGTGAACAAGGCCCCTGCGAGATTGAAACGGAAGAAAATGGTGGAAAGGCGTGTACCCGCAGCAGCCCAAGCGGCAGTTCGTGCCGCGCTATTGGGGGCATTCAGTACCGTGAAAGTGGCGTGAACGGTATGACTCAGTCCATAGGCGTTAACCGTCACCATGCCACCCGCCCCCAATGTGGCCAGTGCAGCGGCCCCTTGTGCCGATTGATTGCCGCTGCGGATCGCCTGTTGCCAATTTTGGGATTGGTTCTTAAGACTGACTGCCGACGACACTAGGCCGAAGCCATAGGTGAAAATGCCCAACCCAATATGCATCTTCCCCATCTGCACATGTACATGCCGCAACGCTTGATGTTGAAGTCCAGCTACAAGCGAAGTGCTACGAACCTTTAAAGTTGTATCTGCGAGACTTCGGCGTTTTTCAAGGTAGTTGTCGTGTCGCCCGTCTTGCTAGGCGACCTTCACGACAACTGTCAGCTCCCTTTCGGGGTTGAGATACACCGTCCCGATTGGGTTCCAGTTGCGTGTCTCACCTGACCATCTTTCAGGCCTTTTTTCTCTCGCTTGCCCATAGATTGCCGCCCTCCGGGCCAAGATTTCCCGGTCATTTCCCTCGTGGCGCTGGGCGGGTGTCACGAAGCGGATTCGGCTATGACGATGCTCGGTGTTGTACCAGGCCATAAAATTCCTCACCCAGATACGCGCGTCATCCAGGCTGCTAAATCCATCCTGCGGCCACTGCGGGCAGTACTTCAGCGTTCTAAACAGCGACTCCGAGTAAGGATTGTCGTTGCTTACCCGAGGTCTTCCTCTCGATGGCGTGATACCCAGGTCGTACATCTTGGTCAGTAACGTCACCGATTTCATCGGTGCGCCATTGTCCGAGTGAAGCACCAGCGGCTGACGCCAGCACTTCTCTCGAGTGACACTTCGTTGCAGTAGGACGGCTGCTTTTTCACCGCTTTCTGCCTCGTAAACTTCCCAGCCCACGGCCTTTCGGCTGTAGATATCCTCGATCAAATAGAGGTAGTAAAACTTCCCACGAACCGGCGACGGCAGGTACGTAATATCCCAAGACCACACCTGATTGGCGGCTGTCGCCGCGTAAGTGGTGGGTGCTTCATGGCGATGCGGGCGTTTGGCGCGGGAACGATGATGCTGCTGATCTGCCGCATGCAGCACTCGGTAAAAGGTTGCCTCCGATGCCATGTAACGTCCCTCGTCAGCGAGCCGTGGCACGATCTGGCTCGGTGGCAGATGTGCGTAGGCCTTGCTGTTGCACAAGACCAGGATAGCTTGGCGCTCAAGATCACTCAGGGCGTTACTCGGCACTGGCCTCACCGTCGTGGTGCGCCCATCTGCCAACATTGCTTCGGGCAGGCTCCAGCGCTGTAGCGTGCGTAGCGAAATACCGACTTCTAGACACGCAGGCGCCCTGCGGGCGCCCGCCGTGATGGCTTCGTTGAGCCAGTCGACGAGAAGATGCCGTTCTGGCAACAAGGTCAATTGACCTCGTCGTCGCTCCCCCAGTAGGCATTGAGCTTTTTTCGCAGCACCAGCAATGCGACTGTTTCAGCCAGTGCTGCATCCTTTCGGCGCAGCTCGCGCTCCAGTTCCCGAATCCGCTTTTTATCCTCCTTGGTCTCCCCAGCGATTCCTTTTTTCAGCGCTGAATGATTAGTACTGTTGGCAATGAAAGCTTTGCGCCAGCCATCAATTTGCTCAGGGAAAATACCGTTGCGACGGCAATACTCACTCAGCTCCAGCTCCGACAAAGCTGATGATTCGATGACTGCCATGAGCTTGGATTCGGCAGACCAATTTTCAGGCGACTGCTTGTTTTCGGACAACTGGGAACCTCTGGCAGCAGCTTGCTTACGCCAATAATGAAGAGACATGTCGCTACAACCTTCACGGCGCGCGACCTCCGACGCTGAAAGGCTCAGGGGCGGAAGCATCATTTTCAACAACGCAGCTTTGCGTTCTTCTGAATAGAAAGGCATGACCTTACTCTTGCCGCCCCCGGAATACTTTTAAAAAGCGGAGGACACGACAACTACCCTGACGTGCGACACGAAGTCGCTTGTAGAAGTCGTTCCCGCTTCAACTGAGGGAACCACCAATGTCACTTGGTGAATCTAGGAGTCTGAATAAAGAGCGACTCTGACAATGCAACGAAGCACCGCAAGGTACGGGGTATCAATCGCGAGAGGCGTACTCTTCTGGCAGCCATACGCCGGTGAAGTGCTAGATAGTCGGGATGGTGAACACATGTGAATCTGCGCTAAAGGTCGTTAAGTTGAACAAGCGGAAATGGCTATTGCGCTTGACCAAAACGGTAACGGAGGTGGGAAGAACCCTTGTCAGGTGGGCCTTCGTGACCCAGACACCTCCCGGCCCATAGCAGGCACCTAACCCGACGTACTTCTGCAAGTGGAACGTGGGAACCCCGTATCGTTCCCCTCGGGGACAGCAGGCCGCAAGGTCTGCCAATGGCGGTGCGGGAACAGGATTGAGGACAAAGCGAACGCCGCCCTGTAATGGGACGGATAGGGATTGCAACATCATCCCACGCGAAAGCGGGCAGACTTCCTCATGGTCTCCCTTCACAAGAAAATTTGTAGAACCATTTAAACGGGAGGAGAGCAAATGAATGCAGCAACACTGGCGTGTGCACCTTCCGGCGTGGCATGGGACGGCATTAATTGGGCCGATGTCCAGCGCCATGTAAGACGGCTGCAAACGCGTATTGTGAAGGCCACCCAGGCCGGCAGGCACAACAAGGCGAAAGCCTTGCAATGGCTGCTGACCCACTCGTTTTGTGGCAAGGCATTAGCCGTCAAGCGAGTGACTGAAAACAAAGGCAAGAATACCCCCGGCGTGGACAAGGTGACGTGGAAAACGCCGAGGGCAAAGACCAACGCGATTGCGTCGTTGAAGCGGCGAGGTTACTCGCCTCTTCCGCTTCGGAGAGTGATGATTCCGAAAAAAAATGGCAAGACGAGGCCGCTCGGCATACCCGTGATGAAGTGCAGGGCTATGCAAGCGTTGCATTTGCTGGCCCTGGAACCGATCGCGGAAACCACCGCCGACCTGAATTCTTATGGGTTCAGGCCGGAACGCTCAACTGCCGATGCCGGTGAACAATGCTTCACTTGTTTGGCGCAAAAGGCGAGCGCGCAGTGGGTGCTGGAGGCCGATATTCAAGGCTGTTTCGACAAAATCAGTCACGACTGGATGATCCCCAATATCTCAACGGATAAGGTGGTTTTAAATAAGTGGCTCAAGGCGGGATTCGTGTATCAAAACAAACTCTTTCCCACCGACTCCGGCGCCCCGCAAGGGGGCATAATATCGCCAGTGTTGGCAAACATGACATTGGATGGCCTCGAACTGATGCTCTCGGAAAAATTCCCGAAAGCGAAGAGAACAGGCCGGAAAATGAACATGGTGCGTTACGCGGATGACTTCATTATTACTGGTAATTCGAAAGAGTGGCTGGAACACGAGGTCAAGCCCGCAGTGGTTGAATTTCTGGCAGAGCGTGGGCTAGTCCTGTCACCTGAAAAAACCAAAGTAACACACATCAAGGATGGGTTTGACTTCCTCGGATGGAGCATCCGCAAGTACAACGGCAAGCTGTTGATGAAACCGTCGAAAGCGAACGTCAAAGCACATCTTGGCAAAATCCGTGAAGTTATAAAGGCCAACAGGCAGGCTAAACAGATTGACCTGATAAATCTGCTCAACCCCGTGTTACGAGGGTGGGCGAATTACCACCGTCATGTAGTCGCCAAGAAAACCTTTAATCGAATCGACGCCTACGTATGGTCAATGCTATGGCGATGGGCGGTAAGAAGACACCCGAATAAAGGAGCCCGCTGGGTCAAGGATCGCTACTTCAAGACCAGAGGCTCCCGAACGTGGGTGTTTGCCGCAACAGAAGAAAGAGAAGATGGAACGAAAAGGGAGCGCAGCCTGCTTTCAGAGGCGGATACGCTAATACAGCGGCATATCAAGATCAAAGCAAGCGCAAACCCGCATGACCCACAGTGGGAGCAGTATTTCGAGTCCCGATGGGGTAAAAAAATGCTGAGCTCATCGAAAGGTCGCGGGAAGCTTTACCGCGTCTGGCGCAGGCAAGATGGCATGTGCTCTACCTGTCAGAAACCGATCACAAAGAACACCCCTTGGGATGTTCGCAGTATTGTAAAACGGACTGACGGCGGATCAGATGCAGCAAGCAACCTGCAAATGCACCATCTCAATTGCCCTAGAAATCAGTTACACGCCAAAAACGAAATTGGGTAACCGGGTGTCGAAAGATGCCTTAGTGGAGGCTTGAGCCGTGTGCGTTGAAAGGCGCATGCACGGTTCTTAGGGGGCTGGACGCGGGTAACCGCGTCTGGCTACCCAACACCGGGGGACTTTGGGCTGCGGTGAAACCAGCCGCTCCTGTTGTAGCAGCAGCAGACAAAAGCGGCCCGATAGCTCGCTTATTTTTTGACTGTTCGAAAGTTTCCTTAAACACCCCAACCAAATTCACCACCTGCACCAAAACCACCACCAACCCCATCCCTTCAGTCTTCACCAGACTGGCCTTCGGCACACTGGCCACCCCCAACCGAATATTCCCCAACAAACTGCGCAACTCCTGCTGCTGCGCAGGCGGGAACACCACCGTGACCCCGGCTCGTGCCGGCGTGGCGCCATACAGCCGCGCCGAGCGATCCGGTAGTTCCTCGATCGGGCTCAACGCCGCCGCCAGTCGCCCCTCGTTCTGCGCCAACTGCGCCCGCACCCGCACGATCTCCTCCTGCAACTCCACCGCCCGTGGCGTTTTGTGGCCCGGGCGGTTCTTGTTGCGGGTGAGCTGATTACGCTCGCGGTTCAGGGTTTTGAGGTATTCGCGTTCTCTGAGGACTTCCTTGATCGCGGTGTGCAGTGCGTTCTGTTCCGCCGGGCTGGCGACGGTGAAGGTCACACCGCTGGTTTTGACGGCATCGAAGATTCGCAGCTTCAGGCCTTTGGGCAGGCGTTGGAACAGTTCATCCAGGTCGGGGATTTTCTCCCCCGACAGGTCGAAACCTTCCAGCACCCGGCCCAGGCCCAGGTTCAGCGCCGGGCTATAGGTTTGCTGCACGGCATCGGCGACGGCGCGGGTGTGTTCAGGCAAGTCGTCGAGGGCCGGCAGCCGTGGTTGTTCGATGCTCTTGAGCTTCTCCAGCCAATGCGGCAGGTTGTTGAACATCGCCATGCCGGCGTTGAACAGTATTGAATATTGCCCGGCCTGCTCTGGTTGCACTCCCAGCGGCAAGGTGTAGAACAGCGGCCGGGTCAGTTCCGGATGCTGCTCCAGATAGCCGAGCAGCGCTTCGCTGGCTTTGTCGCTGCGACACAGATCCTTGAGGCAGGCGTATTCAGCGGCGAAGGCCGGGCCGAGTTGTTCCGGCGCCTGGGCATCGTAATACCACGCCGAACGGTGGTAGCGGCCCGCGCACACCAGTTGCGTGCGGTCAGCGGTGATGCGCTCGAGCAGGCGATTCCAGCGCCCGAGGTCATCACGGTGGCGGTTCAACGCTTCGTCCATCGCCGCCCGGTCGATCAGGTCGTTGATCCCGCGTTTGCCACTGAATATCGAGCCATCGAGCACGTCGTGGATGCGTCGATCCTGATCCCGACCGAGGTTGACGAGGGTTTGCAAATGCCGGTCGACAAAGTCCTGCGGGGCGACCGCCTGGAAGTACTGCCGTGTGTAATAACGCCGGTCGGCTTCGGCGGTGGCGCGGCCGTGGGCGGTAAAGTCCGGGGCGACACCGTCGAAACGGTTGAGCGCCAGCGCGTCATCAAGGGCCTTTGCGCGTAGCTGTTCCAACTCCGGCGTCGCGGCGGCGTCCGGTTCAACCTTGCCGCCGTTGTTCAGGTAATCGAGCAGGGCCTTGCGGGTGTTTTGCCGATCCGGCTCGGGCAACTGTTCCAGATCGGCAAACAACGCTTTGGCTGACGGTTGCTCGCTGGCTTTGGCCAGCTTATCGAAATCCTCGGCACCGAGCTGGCTGAGGGACTCGATGTAACAGGCCAGCAGATAATCACGCGGGTTGTTGGCGGTGTTGCTCCATTCGTCGATCCAGCCGACCACGGTGTCCTGGTACTCGGCCAGATCACGCATCACGCCGAGGTCGTCGTTGACCAGCAGAAACAGCGTGTCGTCCTGATAAGGCCCGCGTACCCGACCCAGAAACTCACCGATGTGCGCCTCACGAAAACGCCGTGGTTGCTCCCACAGATAGGGTTCGCGCTCATGTTCGGGGGCATCGCTGACCTGCACCGTCGGCAGTTCAACCGTACCCGACACGGGATCGACAACCGGTTCGGCGCCGGCCGCGACTTCCGCCAGCCATTGTTTGGCCTGGGCGACAGTCAGCAAGTGCTTGCCCCCGACCTGACAATGCACCGGACCAAGATCCACCGCTTGCATGAAGTGCTCGCGTTCTTCGGCGCTGTCGAGCACCTGTCGGCATTTGCCCGCCGTCCACTGCACCTCGGCGAAGGTCACGTACAACACGCTGCGCCGGGAAAAGATCAGCGCCGGACGCTCTTCAATGGATGAACGCTGATCCTCGTTCACGGTTTTGCCTCTGTGCAATTGCGCACTGACGACGCCGTCGAGCATCCGATATTCGTACAACTCGCCGCTGAGGCTGTCGATGATGTACAGCCAGCCGTCGCGTAACCTGCGGATGCCCATGGGACGGCTGGTCAGGGCGTACGGCAGAGCCAGTTCAGCGCTCGGGTCGAGCGGTTTTTCCACCAGGCCGTAGGACAAGGGCAACAGTTGCACGTGGGTTTGTCGTAATGGGCAGGCAGCCGGGGCGCCGATGGGGGATTTCGACGCTGCGGCGGCAGCGAGGTTGGCGGGATGGTTCATGACAGACCTCGTTCAAAAGCCCACTGACAAGCCAGGTCAGCGGCCAGCGCGACGCGCTCGCCGGGTGATTGCAGAGATGGCGTGTGGAGCATGTGATGGATGCGCGGATGCTGATCGACGTCGCTGCCGTCGAGCCACGTCATGACGTTGGCGTAATGGAACAACTCCGATTGACTGCTCAGGCCCAACGCACAGGCCTGGGTTTCGCATCGCTCCAGCATCGGCCAGCGCTGAGCCACGGATAGCCCGGGATGAAATTCGGGAAAGTGCCTGCGCAGATGCGCATCGAGTTCAAGCAAGGTGCGACGCCGGTCAACCTGTTGCAGGGCGGCGTCCTGTTCATGGCTCAGGCGATAGGGGACCGCAAGTGCCGGGCATTGCGCTTGCCGAGGACGCTGGCATTGCCAAACCGCATTGACGCTATCGGCAGTCACCACACAGGACAGCGGGCCGAACAAACACTGATCGGCACTGGCAAACAACGCCTGCGCCACCGCAGCATCGGCCAGCCGCAACAGTGCGGCCGGGCCCGCCGGCATTTCGATGGTCACCAGTTTGCGCAGGTGTTCAGCAACGCTGAACACGGGGGCAGCGCTGAACAGCAGCACGCCCCATTCTTCATGCGCGTGTTGCAGATAGAACTGCGCCAGCGGATCGTCCGGTCGCTGGATGGCCACCAACAGCGGCGATATGTCCCGCAGCGCCGAGAAGGGCGGTTGGTCATACAGGGCAAAAGTGCTGGCAGCAGGGCTGAGCTGTTTTACCCGCGTGGGCAAATCGCTGATCGTCGCACCATCCAGCAACAGGCATGCCTGTTGCTCGTCCCATGGCAAACCGCCAGGCAAAGAGGTCGAAAGGCTCATGCTTGTGCGGCCTCGAAAATCAGGCAGCGCGCGGTGCGGGTGGACATCAGCGCATGGCGTTGCTGGGCGGTATCGGATGTCACCTTCAGCAGGGGTAGGGCGCCCGGGGCCAGTGGTTCCGCCGCCAGACTGTTCGCCGGCGTGCCGCCCTGGATAATCGGTACGCTGCTGAAAATGCCCTCCGGCCCCAGCGTCAACCACTGGCCGCCCGCCATGACGGTCACATGGGCTTCGCCATCGATCACCACTTGCTGACCGGCACCGAAGTGGATCTGCTGCGACGCGCTGAGCCGTTGACTGGCGACCCGAATGTGCCGGTCACCCTGAACCCACAGATGATCGTCCTGTTTCAGTTCGGTCAGGCGGTTGCCGTGGGTCAAGTGGTGTTCGTCGCTGCGCAGTTCATGACTGGCGATGCCGCCGATCACCACGGTGCGCTGATTGTCGACCTGCACACGTTCGTTGTTGAGGACTAACTGGACGAAGTCGCGCTGAGCCTGAATCGCGATTTCTTCGACGCCTTTTTTGTCCTCGATGCGCAACTCGTTGTAACCACCGCCGCCGGGGCTGCTCTGGCTGCGCAAAATGCTGCGCGTCTGTTCGGCTGGCAGGTCCAGTGGCACCGGCGTCACGGCATTGGTCAGGCAACACTGGACGAATGGTTTGTCGGGATCGCCTTCAGTGAAGCCCACCAGCACTTCCATGCCGACGCGCGGAATCTGCACGCAGCCGTATTGATCATGGGCCCAGCCCGTGGCCACGCGCAGCCAGCAACTGGATTGTTCATTCAGCTGACCTTCGCGATCCCATAGCAGTTGAACCTTCACTCGGCCATAGGCGTCGCAGTAGATCTCTTCGCCGGGCGGTCCGGTCACCACCGCATGCTGGTTGCCGGTGACTCGGGGCTTGGGATGCTCCAGCGCCGGGCGAAACGGGATATCCCAAGGCGTCACGACAAAATGGTTGCGGTATCCCTGAGTGAATTCGTCTTTATTGCCGGCCTCGATAATTGATTCCTCGAGCACTTGGGGTTGTTTTCCGGCGTGTTCGACCCGAGTGAGTAACCACAAACCATTGCAGTCGCCACGCGGGTGGTGGCTGATATCAACGAAACTGCCACTGCGCATCAGGCTCTGGTCGCTGCGCCCGTGCCCCTGACGGTAATCGGCGATCTGATAAATTTGCCCATGAATGCCGGAGCCATCCTCGCTGAAAGACGGAAAGGTTGGACGATCCATAAGCGATTCGAGATCAATGTCGCGGCGTTCGCTGACCAGTTCGAGCTCGACTTTATAGGTTTGGTTGAGCGCTTCCCTGGCCCGGAACTCGAGTACTTGAAGGTCATGAGAAACACCCTCGATATCGAGTTTGAAAATGGCTGATTTGCCGACACTGAACATCCACGTTCCCCTGTGTTTCCTTAGGGGCAGGACTTTGCTTGGGACCAGGATTTTGCGAAGTCAGGCGAATCGCTTTGTTGTGTAGGACGTATCCGGGATGGTGGGCGTGTCGCCGGGGTGAAGGACTGTCCTTTTACTTCGCCCTCTGAAGGATTGAGCGCTACAGTGGCAGCTGTGCCTGATGCGCAGAATGGTTTTTCGCCCGGAGAACGTGGTTTGTCGAGCACCCCTCAATCTGTTGAACAACCGAACCGTTGGCAGGACCTGCTGGCCGGATTGTCGATTGCCGGTTTGTTGTTACCCGAGGCGGTGGCCTATTCCAGCATCGCCGCGGTGCCGCCCCAGGCCGGGGTGATTGCGTTGTTTGCCGGTCTGCTGTGCTACGCGCTGTTGGGCACCAGCCGTTTTGCGATTGTTTCTGCGACGTCGTCTTCGGCGGCGGTGCTGGCGGCGGCCACCGCCACGCTGGCCGGCGGCGATCCGGACCTGCGCATGACCCTTGCCATCGGCCTGGTGCTGGTCACTGGCGGGCTCTTTCTGCTGGCGGGGCTGTTCAAGCTCGGCAGCGTCACCTCTTTTATTGCCAAACCGGTCCTGCGCGGCTTTGCCTTGGGCCTGGCGGTAACCATCATCCTGAAGCAGGTCGCGAGCGTCGTTGACGTGCACTTGAGCAACGGCAACCTGATCCGCTTCGTCCCGCAATTGCTGGAACAGTGGCCGCAATGGAACCGCGTCGGCCTCCTGGTCGCGGCGGTGGCGCTGCTGGTGTTGTGGGTATGCGCGCGGTTCCGGCGGGTGCCCGGCGGTTTGCTGGTGGTGGCGCTAGGCATCGCCGCCGGCCAGTGGCTCAACTTGCAAGCCTACGGCGTGGACCTGATCGGCGTGATCGACCTGAGTCTTGAAGTGCCCCGGCTGCCGGTGTTGCCGTTTGCCGATTGGCTGCGCCTGGGGGAATTGGCGTTCGCGATGGTGATGATTTTGTATGCCGAGTCCTATGGTTCGATCACCTCGTTTGCGCTCAAACATGGCGACCGGGTTTACTCGAACCGCGACCTGCTGGCCCTCGGTGCGGCGAATCTGCTGTCCGGCCTGTTCCATGGCATGCCGGCGGGCGCCGGGTACTCCGCGACCTCGGCGAATGAGGCGGCGGGTGCCGGCTCACGGCTGTCCGGCGTGGTCGTGGCGGCGGTGGTGTTGCTGATCGTGCTCACGGTGTTGCCCTACATTGCCCTGACCCCGGAGCCGGTATTGGCGGCCATCGTCATTCATGCCTTGGCGCGGGGCTTGAGCCTGCAGCCATTGGGCCGCTATTTCATCTGGCGCCGTGATCGCTTGCTGGTGATCTGCGCAGTGGCAGCAGTGCTGGTGTTGGGCGTGCTGGACGGCTTGCTGGTGGCGGTGGCGATCAGTGTGGTGCTGATGCTCAAGCAGATGTCGTCGGCGGATATTCAAGTGCTGGGGCAAATGGGCGGCGGTCATGACTACGTTGATGTGCAACGTCACCCTGACGCCTTGCAAATCCCTGGCGTGTTGATTGTGCGACCCAGCGAAGCGCTGTTTTTCGCCAATGTGGAGCGGATTCTCGGTGGAGCGCTAAGGCTCGCGCGGCATGCGTCGCCGCCGGTGCACACGATCATCCTCAGCCTGGAAGAGTCGCCCGATCTGGACGGCACCAGCATCGAAGCGCTGGAGGCGTTCTTTTTGCAGGTGCGGGCGGAGGATAAGTTGCTGATCCTGGCGCGGCTCAAGCATGAGGCGAAAGCGGTGCTGTCGTTGTTGCCGACGTTGGAGTTGGAGCAGGTGACTCTGAGTGGGCTAAGTGTCGACGGCGCAGTCCAACAAGCCCTAAACCCCTCCACGTAACCCCTTGTGGGAGCGAGCTTGAACTGGCCTAATGATTCTGGACACTTCAATCGGGCGCTATGATGGCGCCCAAATCTGAGGCGTCTATGGAAATGCGTAACTCCTACTCCAACGAGTTCAAACTCAAAGCTGTGCTTATGGTGCTTGATGAGGGGCTAGCTGTCCCAGATGTCTGCGCCAGCCTGAACATCGGACCTACCGCATTACGTCGTTGGGTCGATCAAGTCCGCAAGGAGCGTCTGGGTTCAACACCGGTGGGGGCGAAAGCTATTACGCCTGAGCAAAAAGAGATTCAGGCGCTTAAAGCCCTGCTCAAGCAAAAAGATCGGGATATCGAAATCCTAAAAAAGGCCAGTGCTCTCCTGCTTATGGACTCCAAAGATCATTTCCGCTGATCAGCGAGCTAGGCGAGCAGTACGGCATTAGTGATTGTTGTCGTGTATTTGAAGTTAATCGAAGCAGTTTTTACGTCTGGCGTCAGCGTCAGGGCCGATCGAATCCTGAACGCGAGAAGCTCATCGTTGTTTTGATCAAGCAACACAAGGAGTCGAGGGGCTCTGCCGGTGCTCGGACTCTTTCCAAAGAACTGCAAGCAAAGGGACATCGCGTGGGGCGCTACATGGCTCGCAGCCTAATGAAAGAGGCCGGTATCGTCAGTCGTCAGCGGCGCCGCCACAAATACAAATCTTCGGGCGTAGAGGCCTTGGTGGCGCCTCACGAGCTCAAGCGCAAGTTTGATGTCTCGGCGATCAATCAAGTCTGGTGCGGGGACGTTACCTACATTCAGATCGGTAAGCGTTGGCTGTATTTCGCGGCGGTTCTGGATTTATTTGCACGCCGCCTCGTGGGGTGGTCATTTTCACTGATATCCGATGCCACATTGACGTGCGAAGCGTTACGCATGGCGGTTGAGCTGCGAGGACGCCCCAAAGAGGTGTTGTTTCATTCCGACCAGGGATGCCAGTACACCAGTCACAAGTTCAGGAATGAGTTGGTGGCACACAGGATCAACCAGAGCATGAGTCGCAAGGGGCAATGTTGGGACAACGCCCCAATGGAGCGCTTCTTTGGCAGCCTGAAATCAGAATGGATGCCTGAAGGCGGATACAGCTCGGAGCAGGAAGCCCGAGCTGATTTGCAGCAATACGTGATGCGCTACAACAACTCCAGGCTCCACAGCTACAACGACTATCGCTCGCCGGTAGCCATGGAAAAAATGGTCGCGTAGAAAACCTAAACATGTGTCCAGAATTACTTGACCAGTTCAGCTTGCTCGCGATGGCGGCGTATCAGTCGACATCAATATTGAATGGACTACCGCTATCGCGAGCAAGCTCGCTCTCACAGGGGTTCAGTGTGCAGCTTGCGGGCATAAAAAAACGCCGCTCCATCTCGCGATGGGCGGCGTTTTTTATTGCGTTGCAGCCTTAGGCTTGAACAACCGGGATGTTGGCGTTCGCAGCGGCTTCACGGAACTCGGCGATCTGGTCGAAAGACAGGTAGCGGTAGACATCGGCCGCCATGCTGTCGATCTTGCCAGCGTATTCCATGTACTCCTCGACGGTCGGCAGGCGACCCAGGATCGAAGCCACGGACGCCAGCTCGGCCGAAGCCAGGTAGACGTTCGCACCATCACCCAGACGGTTCGGGAAGTTACGGGTCGAAGTCGACACCACGGTCGAGTTCGGCTCTACACGAGCCTGGTTACCCATGCACAGCGAGCAGCCCGGCATTTCCATGCGCGCGCCAGCTTTGCCGTAGATGCCGTAGTAGCCTTCTTCGGTCAGTTGGTGAGCGTCCATCTTGGTCGGCGGCGACAGCCACAGACGGGTTGGCAGCTGACCCTTGACCTGCTCCAGCAGCTTACCGGCAGCGCGGAAGTGACCAATGTTGGTCATGCACGAACCGATGAACACTTCGTCGATCTTCTCGCCAGCAACGCTGGACAGCAGACGGGCGTCGTCCGGATCGTTCGGCGCGCAGAGAACTGGCTCCTTGATCTCGTTCAGGTCGATTTCGATGATTTCCGCGTATTCGGCGTCAGCATCGGCAACCATCAGCTCAGGGTTGGCAATCCAGGCTTCCATCGCTTGGGCGCGACGTTCCAGGGTACGCGCGTCGCCGTAGCCTTCGCCGATCATCCAGCGCAGCAGGGTGACGTTGGAGCTCAGGTACTCGGTGATCGACTCCTTCGACAGCTTGATGGTGCAACCGGCAGCCGAACGTTCGGCCGAGGCGTCGGACAGCTCGAAAGCCTGTTCGATGCTCAGGTTGTCCAGGCCTTCGATTTCCAGGATGCGGCCGGAGAAGGCGTTCTTCTTGCCTTTCTTCTCTACGGTCAGCAGGCCAGCCTGGATCGCGTAGTAAGGAATGGCGTGAACCAGGTCACGCAGGGTGACGCCCGGTTGCATTTCGCCTTTGAAGCGCACCAGGATCGATTCCGGCATGTCCAGTGGCATCACGCCAGTGGCTGCGGCGAACGCTACCAGGCCGGAACCGGCCGGGAACGAAATGCCCATCGGGAAACGGGTGTGGGAGTCACCACCGGTGCCGACGGTGTCCGGCAGCAGCATGCGGTTCAGCCACGAGTGGATGATGCCGTCGCCCGGACGCAGGGATACGCCGCCACGGGTCATGATGAAGTCAGGCAGGGTGTGGTGGGTGGTCACGTCGATCGGCTTTGGATAGGCCGCGGTGTGGCAGAAGGACTGCATCACCAGATCGGTCGAGAAGCCCAGGCACGCCAGGTCTTTCAGTTCGTCACGGGTCATTGGACCGGTGGTGTCCTGGGAACCCACGGTGGTCATCTTCGGTTCGCAGTAGGTGCCTGGACGAACGCCAGTCACGCCGCACGCCTTGCCGACCATCTTCTGCGCCAGGGTGAAGCCCTTGGTGCTTTCGGCAGGTGCTTCCGGCTTTTTGAACAGGTCCGAAGGTGGCAGGCCCAGTTCGGCACGTGCTTTTTCGGTCAGGCCGCGGCCGATGATCAGCGGAATACGGCCGCCAGCGCGAACTTCGTCCAACAGTACTGGCGTCTTCATTTCGAAGGTGGTCAGGACTTCGTCGGTGCCGTGCTTGCAGACTTTGCCAGCATGCGGGTACAGGTCGATCACGTCGCCCATGTGCATGTTGGTGACGTCGAATTCGATTGGCAGTGCGCCAGCATCTTCCATGGTGTTGTAGAAGATCGGAGCGATCTTGCTGCCGAAGCAGAAACCACCAGCGCGCTTGTTCGGCACGTAGGGAACGTCGTCGCCGAAGAACCACAGCACCGAGTTGGTAGCCGATTTACGCGACGAACCGGTACCGACCACGTCGCCGACGTAGGCGATCGGGAAGCCGGCGTTGCGCATTTCTTCGATCTGCTTCATCGGGCCGGTGACGCCTTGCTGGTCAGGCTCGATGCCTTCACGGGCCATTTTCAGCATGGCCAGGGCGTGCAACGGGATGTCTGGACGGGACCAGGCATCAGGAGCAGGGGACAGGTCGTCGGTGTTGGTTTCGCCGGTGACCTTGAATACGCGCAGGCTGATCTTGTCGGCCAGGGTCGGGCGGTTCTTGAACCACTCGCCGTCAGCCCAGGATTGCAGGACGCCTTGGGCGTGTGCGTTGCCGTTCTTGGCTTTTTCCGCGACGTCGTGGAACGCATCGAACATCAGCAGGGTGTGCTTGAGTTGGGCGGCAGCGACCGGGGCCAGTTCGGCGTCGTCGAGCAGGTCAACCAGGGTCACGATGTTGTAGCCGCCCTGCATGGTGCCGAGCAGTTCTACAGCGCGTTTTTTGTCGATCAGAGGGGAAGTGGCTTCGCCCTTGGCCAGGGCGGACAGGAAACCGGCCTTGACATAGGCTGCTTCGTCCACGCCAGGTGGAACGCGATTGGTGATCAGGTCCAGCAGAACGGCTTCTTCGCCAGCCGGGGGGTTCTTCAGCAGCTCGACCAGGCCTGCAGTTTGTTCGGCGTTAAGCGGCTGGGGAACGATACCCAGTGCTGCGCGCTCTTCGATATGTTTGCGGTAGGCTTCAAGCACAGTTATTACCCTCATCAGTGGTCCCAAATGGGTGTCCGGGACGCTCATCCCGAAATTGCCGTACTCATGCGCTGCGTGGCGTTGTGGGCCGCTTAGCCAGAATTACCGACAATTCCTTACAGAAGCTGCTTTCAAAGTTTTACGCCTGCAGAACGGGAGCTGATGAGGGTTGGCGCAAGGTTTTTCACCGCTGAAAAACCCTTCGCCAACACCGCTCTGAAGGAACGACTGTGCTCGTGACGCTTTGAAAACAGCTTCTAACGGACATTGGCGCCTAAAAAGGCTGGCTGATTCTACGGCAAAAAAAAATTAAAGGTAAGTTCGACCCTGAACTTTGAGGGGTGATGAATGTTAGACAAAGGGCTAACATGCCGGCCTGTCCTGCTTTCTCGCGTCCTGCCTACCTATGCCCAATCAGACTATCAAGACCCCCTGCATCGGCCTCTGCTCCACTGTTTACGGGGATCTGGTGTGCCGTGGTTGCAAGCGGTTCCACCATGAAGTGATCCATTGGAACGGTTACAACGAGGAAGAAAAACGCGCCGTGTGGCTGCGTCTTGAGCAGTTGCTGGTACAGGTGATGGCCGGCAAGCTGGAAATTTTCGATGCCAAGCGCCTGCGCGAGCAGCTGGAATCACGAAAAATCCGCTTTGTGCCCCATCAGTCGGAATATTGCTGGGCCTATCAGTTGATTGCCCGTGGGGCGCGGGTGATCAACAACCTGGAGGCCTATGGGATGGTGCTGCTGCCGGAGTTTCGCGAGTGGAACCTGCCGGAGCTGCGTGATGCCATTGATCGGGAATTTTTCCTTTTGTCCGAGGCGCATTACCAGCGCTACATCGCCCCGGGTTTTCTCAAGGATGTATTTGGCGGCTAGGTTAAAAAAACCTCGCCGGCAAGCCGACGCCCAAGGTGGAGTTGGCTCACCAGCGAAGGCGCCTCATCAGGTCTCGCTAGACGCCAATTCCTCCAGGTGATCCATGATCTCCTGCGGCTTGAGCACCAGCACGTCGCTTTCCAGCGAGTCGAGCACCACTTCCGCGGTATTGCCGATCAACGCCCCCGAGAATCCGCTGCGCGCCACGCTGCCGATCACCGTCACCGCCGCCTGCAGCTTGTGGGCCATGTGCGGAATCAATACATCGGCCGGGCCTTCCTCGACATGCAGGTGCTCGTCATCGATGTCGAACTCGGCCTGGAACGCCTTGCAGTCTTCGCGATAGCGCGCCTCGATGGTTTCCTTGAGCTGGAACACCGGGTCGGCGGCCGACAGCATCGGCGACGGATGCGCGGTGATCACATGCAGTTGGGCCTTGGCCAAGTGAGCGATGTCGAACCCATGATCGACGATGGTGGCGTGCAATACCCGATGTTCGGGGTCGTTGTTCCCCACATCGATGGCCGCAAGGATAGTCCCGCCGGTCCAGGGTTTGGCGGTTTTCACCAGTAGCACCGGGCTCGGGCACTGGCGCAGCAGCTTCCAGTCGTCCGGGGTCAGGAGGAATTTTTTCAGCGGATTGTCGGCAAAGTGCTGCTTGACCACCAACCCGCAGCCTTCGGCCTGCTGCACTTCGACGATAGTGTCGTGCACGGTTTCGTTCCAGGCCTGCTCGGTGGTAACGCTATGGCCTTCGCCCACCAGGCTGGCCTTGAGCACGCTCAACAGTGCCGAGTGATCATGCTTTTTATCGCAAATCAGCAAATGCAGGTGCGCCTGGGTGACCCCGGCGATCAACTTGGCGCGCTTGAGCGCCAGGCTTTCGTCGGGGGAGGGCTCAATCACCACCAGAATGCTGCGGATGTCTTGCATGGTCAGGATCTCCGATGACAAAAAATAAGCGTGTTGAACAACTATAGATGCTGGTGGTGATCCAGGGCCTTGATGCATATCAAGTGCAGCGACTGGTGGTCTGCCGGCAGCCCGGTATAATCGCGCCTCGCTTTGAACCTTTTGCCCGTGAGCCCCATGTCATCGATCCCTGAAATCCTCGCCGTCCTGCCCCATGGTCCTGTTGAACTGTCGGAAGTGAGCCAATGATCCTTCCCGAGATTCATGAGTTCCTTGGTTGCCGGACGCCGGATGGCTGGGTTCAGGCGGCGCTGGCCGATCAGGAAACCCTGCTGATCGACCACAAGAACTGCGAGTTCAAGGCCGCCAGCACAGCGTTGAGCCTGATTGCCAAGTACCACTCCCATGTTGACCTGATCAACCTGATGTCGCGCCTGGCCCGTGAAGAACTGGTGCACCACGAGCAGGTCATGCGCCTGATGAAGAAGCGCAAGATCGCGCTGCGCCAGCTGTCCGCCGGGCGCTACGCCTCGGGCCTGCGCAAGGTGGTGCGCAGCCACGAGCCGGTCAAACTGGTGGACACCCTGGTGGTCGGGGCCTTTATCGAAGCGCGCAGTTGCGAGCGCTTCGAGGCACTGGTGCCGCACCTGGACGAGGAACTGGGCAAGTTCTACTTTGGCCTGCTGAAAAGCGAAGCCCGGCACTTCCAGGGATACCTGAAGCTGGCCTATCAATACGGCGACGCCAAGGACATTGCCCAGGTAATCGAGCGGGTCCGCGCTGCCGAGCAGGAGTTGATCGAGTCGCCGGACGTCGAATTTCGCTTCCACAGTGGTGTACCGGCCGCCGCCTGACACCCGCCGGGTAATTGTCAAAGAACCCGGGGCAATTGTTAAAAACTCTTAAGAGTATGAAAGATCACTGAAAACCGTCCGCCAAGGGCGGTTTTTGCCGTCTGTCGTCTGCGTCCCGCCATCGATTGGCGCCATAATGCGGCCCCTTCACTCAAGGCGTGGTCGACGGTCGTTATGGATAACCTGGGTTTTGGCAAAGTATTGCTGGTGGAAGACGACGAAAAGCTCTCCGGGCTGATCGCCTACTTCCTGTCCCAGCACGGCTTCGAAGTGCGGCAGGTGTATCGCGGCGACCTGGCCCTGGCCGCGTTCATCGAGTTCAAGCCGAAGATGGTCGTACTCGACCTGATGCTGCCGGGCCAGAGCGGGCTGCACCTGTGTCGCGAGATCCGCAGCCTGTCCGATACCCCCATCGTCATCCTCACTGCCAAGGAGGATGACCTCGACCACATCCTCGGCCTGGAGTCCGGTGCCGACGACTATGTGATCAAACCGATCAAACCACCGGTGCTACTGGCTCGCCTGCGTGCCCTGCAACGCCGCCAGGTCCCGGAAAGCACAGTGCGCGGTTCGCTGGAGTTCGGCGGGCTGCTGATCGATCGCAGTTGCCGCGAAGTGCGCCTGGCCGGCGAGCTGATCGAACTGACCACCATGGAGTTCGAGTTGCTGTGGTTGCTGGCGAGCGCGGCCGGCAAGACCCTGTCCCGGGACGACATCCTCAACCGCATGCGTGGCATCGCCTTCGACGGCCTCAACCGCAGCGTCGACGTGTACATCAGCAAGCTGCGGGCCAAACTCAAGGACAACCCGCGCGAGCCGGTGTGCATCAAGACCGTGTGGGGCAAGGGCTACCTGTTCAATCCGTTTGCCTGGGAGCTCTAGATGCTGCGTCTGTTCTTTGGCCTGTTCCTGGTGCTGGCGATTGGTCTGGTGGCGGCCATCGAGGTGGTGGACCGGACCTTTACCGCGGTCCTCGACGGTGACCTGAAAACCTATAACCGCGAGGCGGTGCGCGGGCCTGCCTATTCTCTGGTGGAGCAACTGCGTGAGCTGGATGGGCCGGGCCGCCAGGCACAACTGGAAAAACTGCGACCCCATTACGGCCTGCGCCTGCAGTTGGTCGAGCCGGCCGAGTTGGCGCTGAGCGACACCGAGCGGGCTGAGCTGGCGGATAACCTGATGGTGGTCCGCGACACATACACCCAGTTCATCTCGCGCATCGACGACGGCGAGCAACTGCTGAGCATCAAGCTGCCGGAGGAGCCCAGCCACACCACTATCTACATGCTTCTGGCCTACAGCATGCTCGGGGTGTTGCTGGGCATCGTGCTGTTCTTCTGGGTCCGCCCGCACTGGCGTGACCTGGAAAAACTGCGTCTGGCCGCCGAGCGCTTTGGCGACAATGACCTGACGGCGCGGATCCAGTTGTCCAAGCGCTCGAACATTCGTGACCTGGCCGAACACTTCAACCAGATGGCGGCGCGCATCGAAGGCCTGATCGCCAACCAGCGCGAGCTGACTAACGCGGTGTCCCATGAACTGCGCACGCCGATTGCGCGACTGTCGTTCGAACTGGACCAGCTCAGGCAGCAGGCTGATCCGAGTGCCAACAAGGCGCTGATCGCCGACATGTATGCCGACCTCGGCGAGCTGGAGGAGATGGTCTCCGAGCTGCTGACCTACGCCAGCCTGGAGCGCGGCGCGACGGTCATCAGCCGGGAAAACATCCAGGCCAACAACTGGCTCGACAGCGTGGTCGGCAGTGTGGCGCTGGAGGCCGAAGCGGCCGGGGTGCAGTTGCTGATCGTCGAGTGCCAGCTAGCGCAAGTGCGCCTGGAGCCGCGCTTCATGGCCCGGGCGGTGATCAACCTGCTGCGCAACGCCATTCGGTATGCCGAGCAGCGGGTGGAAGTGTCGTTGGTGCGTAACGGCGATCACTATGAAGTGCGGGTCAATGACGATGGCCCCGGCGTGCCGGTGGAAGGGCGGGAGAAGATCTTCGAACCGTTCTCGCGCCTGGACGCCAGCCGCGACCGCCGCACAGGAGGCTTCGGCCTGGGGCTGGCACTGGTGCGGCGAGTGTCGCAATCCCATGGCGGGCACGTGCACGTGACGGACTCACCGTGGGGCGGGGCGTCGTTTCGCATGACCTGGGCGCACCTGGATTAACCAGCAAACCCCACAATGACGGTGTTCACAACACAAAACTGTGAGCGACAGCAACCCCTGTGGGAGCGAGCTTGCTCGCGATGGTCGTCAACGATTACACGTACATTCAGGATGCCCGCAGCGCTCTCCAGCTCATCGCGAGCAGGCTCGCTCCCACAGGTGTATCGCCGGTTGCGATTCTTCACTGACAAACCAGCTGCCACAACACAAAACTGTGAGCGACAGCAGCCCTTGTAGGAGCGAGCTTGCTCGCGATGGTCGTCAACGATTACACGTACATTCAGGATACCCGCGGCGCTCTCCAGCTCATCGCGAGCAGGCTCGCTCCCACAGGTGTATCGCCGGTTGCGATTCTTCACTGACAAACCAGCTGCCACAACACAAAACTGTGAGCGACAGCAGCCCTTGTAGGAGCGAGCTTGCTCGCGATGGTCGTCAACGATTACACGTACATTCAGGATACCCGCGGCGTTCTCCAGCTCATCGCGAGCAAGCCATCTGCCTCAATGGCTGCGCCCCTCAAAAGGTGTACACCACCTGCCCAGCCACAGTCGTCTGCCACCGTCGCTCGACCAGTGGGCTGTCGGCGGCATCGCCGTTGAGGTACTGCAGCGCCAGCACCGTGGACACGCTCCATTGCTCATCGATCGGCAGGGACCAACTGAGGTCCGCGCCGCGACTGACCAGCCCAGCGTGGGTGTCGTGGGCGCGAAATTGGCTGCGCGAAGCCTGTTTGGTGCTGACCCCATACCAGGTGCGCACATAGTTGCTGTCACCGAACTGACTGTTGAGACTGCCCAGCAACTCGCCGTAGGCACCCTTGTACAGCGGGGCGCTGATGCTCAACTTCAGGTGGTTGTAGGCCGAGCCGGTGTCATGCTCGTCGTCCTTTTCCAGCGCGTGTTCGAAGGTCGCGCCAAGGATGGCTTCGCCCAAGGGGTAGGTGGCCTCAAGGCCGAACACCGGGCGCGATTGGATCGAACCCATGCCGTTGAGCGCGTCGCTGCCGTGGAACTGCGATTTGCGGTCCTTGCGCGCATCACTGGCGCCGACATACAGGCTCAGGCCAAAGTCGTCCTCGTCAAAGGCCCAGCCCAAACCCTTGTCGCTGTCCAGGAAGAACCCATGAGGGCTAGTGATCTGCACACCCAGCAGCGGTGCACTGACCCGCTCGTCGCTGCCGCTGTAGCGGGGCAGGTTGGCGATGCCGGTGTGCACACTGGCGTGCCAGTCGTCGGCAGGCAACGGCTCGGCGCCGATCAACAGGCCGAAGGAGGTGAGGACGAGGCACAGGCACTTGCGGTTGTTCAGGGAAGACATGGGGCACCCAGGGGAAATTAGGATGCCGCCATGCTAGGCGCGCGAACTCAGGCAATCTTTGACAGCTTTGTCGGGAAACTGTCAAAGACTGTGCAGCGGTCCGGCCAGTCCTTAGCCCGCTTCAACCGGCACCAGGATCGCATCCCCGGTGGCGACCAGTTTCAACTGTTCGCCGTTCTGGGCAAACAGTTCGGCGCGGGCGAATACCTGTTTCTTGCCGGCCTTGATCACCTTGCCCTTGGCGATGAAAACCTCACCCACCGCCGGTGCCAGACAGTTCACCGAGAAGTGCGAGGCCAGCACGTTACCGGCCACCGTCCCGGCGGCAAAACCGCAGACGGTATCGAGCAGGGCGGCGATCATCCCGGCGTGCAGGAAGCCGGCATATTGCGCCATGTCGGCCTCGCGAAAGGCCATGCTTAGTTCCACCTCGCCGCTGTCGGCACGGGTGACTTGCAGGCCGGCCCAGCGGTTGAAAGCCGAACTTGAGTTGATCTGTTTGAGTGTGTTGAGCATGTCGAATCCCTCCGGTTGAAACTTCACCCTGCGCCAGGGCCAATTGAAAGTCATCGACGATAGAGCAGGGTGATAGGCACCCAGGAGGCTTGTGAATGCAGGCGAGTGGATATCTGGCGCAAGCCGATTATGCTTCAGGGAGGCCATCAGCCTGGATCCCCGCCAAGCGGCATGGACAGAGAGGCACTCCGGCCTATGACAACTACTGGACGGAGAACACCCATGCCGGCAATCGACAGCACCTCCACGGGCAGCGCGCCCCATCACGGAATCACCAAGGAGGAGCGCAAGGTCATTTTCGCCTCGTCCCTGGGGACGGTATTCGAGTGGTACGACTTCTATCTGTACGGTTCCCTCGCCGCGATCATCGCCAAGCATTTCTTTGCCGGGGTCAACGAGACCACCTCGTTCATCTTCGCGCTACTGGCCTTCGCCGCGGGCTTCGCGGTCCGGCCTTTCGGCGCCATCGTGTTCGGCCGCCTGGGTGACATGATCGGGCGCAAGCACACCTTTCTCATCACCATCGTGATCATGGGGGTCTCCACCGCCGTGGTGGGATTCCTGCCGGGCTACGCAACCATCGGCGTGGCGGCGCCGATCATCCTGATTACCCTGCGGCTCTTGCAAGGCCTGGCCCTGGGCGGTGAATACGGGGGGGCGGCGACCTACGTCGCCGAGCATGCACCCAAGGGCAAGCGCGGTTTTTTCACTTCCTGGATCCAGACCACTGCGACCCTCGGGCTGTTCCTCTCGCTGCTGGTGATCCTCGCCTGTCGCACCATCCTGGGCACCGAGGCATTCGAGGCCTGGGGCTGGCGGATTCCGTTCCTGCTGTCGATCCTGCTGTTGGTCATCTCGGTGTATATCCGCCTGCAGCTCAGCGAGTCGCCGGTGTTCCTCAAGATGAAAGCCGAAGGCAAAGCTTCCAAGGCGCCGCTGACCGAGTCTTTTGCCCGCTGGGATAACCTCAAGATTGTGATCATGGCGTTGCTCGGCGGCACCGCTGGCCAGGCCGTGGTCTGGTACACCGGGCAGTTCTATGCGTTGTTCTTCCTGTTGCAGACGCTGAAGATCGACCCGCAGACCGCCAACCTGCTGATTGCCGGTTCCCTGCTGATCGGCACGCCGTTTTTTGTGATCTTCGGCAGTCTCTCCGATCGCATCGGCCGCAAGGGCATCATCATGGCCGGCTGCATCCTGGCGGCGCTGACCTACTTCCCGATCTTCCATGCGCTGACCCAGTACGGTAACCCCGACGTATTCATCGCCCAGGAGAAAAACCCGGTCACGGTGGTCGCCGATCCCGCGCAGTGTTCGTTCCAGTTCGACCCGGTGGGCAAGGCCAAATTCACCAGTTCCTGCGACCTGGCCAAGACTGTGCTGGCGAAGCGGGCGATCCCCTACAAGAACGAGAAGGCCGAGCCTGGCACCGTGGCCCAGGTGCGTATCGGCGACCAGGTGATCCCCAGTTTCGAGGGCACCGGCATGCCGGCCGCCGACTTCAAGACGCGCAACGATGCGTTCGTCGCCTCCCTCGGCAGCGGCCTCAAGGACGCCGGATATCCCGAGAAGGCCGACCCGGCGAAGACCAACTACCCAATGGTGCTGCTGCTCCTGACCATCCTGGTGATCTATGTGACCATGGTCTACGGGCCCATCGCCGCCTGGCTGGTGGAGTTGTTCCCGGCGCGCATCCGCTACACCTCGATGTCGCTGCCGTACCACATCGGCAATGGCTGGTTCGGAGGATTCCTGCCGACGGTCGCGTTCGCTATGGTGGCGGCCACGGGGGATATCTACTACGGGCTCTGGTACCCCATCGTCATCGCGGTGATGACGGCCGTCCTGGGCATCTTCTTCATGCCGGAAACCAAGGACCGGGATATTCATCACACCTGAGGCTGCGGCCCATCCCGGGGTCTTCGTCCAGTAGGCGAAACCTCGGGAACCCGCTTTGCAGTTATCACATTAAGTTGAACTTTCCGTGAGGATTTAGCGATCTATTGGTCGGCATACTCCCTGACAAATCCAACGTCAGGAACTGATCATGTCAGTGCTGCCCACCCCTCTCCGCGCTCCTGTCGAGCATCCGTATGCCAGCCATCCGCGCTGGCTGCGGCTGACCCATTGGCTCAATGCCCTGGCCGTGCTGATCATGGTGACCAGCGGCTGGCGCATCTATAACGCCTCCCCTCTGTACGACTTCAGTTTCCCTCTGGCGATCACCCTCGGTGGCTGGCTGGGCGGCGCCTTGCAGTGGCATTTTGCAGCGATGTGGCTGCTGTTGTTCAACGGCATTGCCTACCTGCTGATCAACCTTGCCAGTGGTCGCCTGTCACGGCAGTTTTTCCCCTTGTCGGCCAAGGGCGTGGCGCAAGACCTGTGGGCCGCGTTGAGGGGGCGCCTGGGGCATGCCGACCTGAGCCGCTACAACCAGGTGCAACGGCTGGCCTACCTGTTCGTGATGCTCGACATCGCGGTGCTGGTGGTCTCCGGCCTGGTGCTCTGGAAGTCGGTGCAGTTCGCCACGTTGCGCGAGCTGCTGGGGGGCTATGAAGCTGCCCGGCATGTGCATTTCGTGGCGATGGCGCTGATGGTGGGGTTCGTTGCGGTCCATCTGCTGATGGTCGCCGTGGTGCCTAAAACACTCTGGGCGATGATCGTCGGCCGCAAGGAGCGCACATGAACAAGCACACGCAAGGTCCGCATCTGGATGAGTCCTCCATTCTGACCGATGCCAGGAAAATCCTCGCGCCACAGCTGCAAGTCGAGGACCGCTCGCGTCGCTCGTTCCTGCTCAGGGGCCTGACCCTGGGGGGTGTGGCGATGTTGTCCGGTTGCAGCCTGACCGACAACGACAGTGTCGAAACCGCGCTGTCGGCGATGTCACGGTTCAATGACCGGGTGCAGGGCTGGCTGTTCAACCCCAACGCACTGGCGCCGACTTATCCGCAATCGATGATTACCCGGCCGTTCCCCTTCAATGCCTTCTACGGCATCGACCAGGTGCCGGTGGTCGAAGAAGCCGAGTATCGCCTGGAAGTCACCGGCCTGGTGGCGGACCGGCGCAGTTGGCGCCTCGATGAATTGCGCGCCATGGCGCAGACCGAGCAGATCACCCGGCATATCTGCGTTGAAGGCTGGAGTGCAATTGGCCGTTGGGGCGGGGTGCGCTTCAGCGATTTCCTCAAGCGGATCGGTGCCGACACCGACGCCAAGTATGTCGGCTTCAAATGCGCCGACGACTACTACACCAGCATCGACATGGCCACCGCCCTGCATGCGCAAACCCTGCTGGCCCTGACCTATGACGGCGAAGTGCTGCCGCGCCGCTATGGCTTTCCGATGAAGCTGCGCATGCCGACCAAGCTGGGCTACAAGAACCCCAAACACATCCAGGCGATATTCGTCAGCAATACCTACAGCGGTGGCTACTGGGAAGACCAGGGCTACAACTGGTTCGGTGGTAGCTGATGGGCGCCGAGAATTTCTACGGCGCGGCACTCGCTGCGTCGATTCGCAACCTGAGCTTCAAGGAGTTACACCATGAACAAGATCACCACTGCAGTCCTGTCCATGTGCCTGGCACTAGGCGCCGCCAGCGTGTATGCCGCTGACACCATGGGCAAGGACACCATGTCCAAAGATGCAATGAGCAAAGACGCGATGAGTAAAGGCGCGATGAGTAAAGACGCCATGAGCAAGGACTCGATGTCCAAGGATGCAATGAGCAAAGACGCTATGGGCAAGGATGCAATGAGCAAAGATGCAATGAGCAAGGGCTCGATGTCCAAGGACGCAATGGGCAAAGACGCCATGAAAAAAGACGCCATGTCGCAGTAATATCCCCTCGGGCGCACAAGCGCGTCACCCCGGCAGATCCCATGGGCCGCCTTCCTGGCGGCCTTTTTGCGTGGCCAATCGGCACCGCGCGCCAGGCACTATAATTAACCTGTGTTGTGGCGCGTATTGCCCGGCGAACCCGCTGGCCATACGACGGCTCACAACAGAGGGTTCTGCCATGAAAAATCATTCCTTGCAGCATTTGTCCCACGACCTGGGCATGGCCGTTCACGACACGTGGACCACCACCCGGGTGAAATCCGCCCTGGCCTTCGCCGATAAGACCTTGAGCCTGAATGTCCACGTCAAGACCCATGCCGGCACAGTGGCCTTGAGCGGCAGGGTGCTGACCCATCGCCAGTGTGAACAGGCAATTGAACTGGCCCGGGGCGTGCCCGGGGTCATGGAAGTCGACGCCCGGGAACTGCTGACTAACGTGTTCATGCCGGGCAGCAACATGGAGGCGCCAGACGCCGAGGAGCGCCACGAGTACCGCTCGCCGTTGTCGGGCAAGAAGGACGATGAGCTTTAGCCGACCCGCAACCCAACCGTAGCAGCCGGGGAGTGGCTCCCCGGCTGGCCCAGCCCGATCACAGCTGGACGTGACACCTGACTCGCTGCTGCTCACCCCCACGCATCACCTGTGGTTGTTCACAACCGTGGGTGCTGAAGCTGCAGCGCTCACGGAAAAAACAGCCTGTGGGCAGTTGCCGGTTACCGGGGAGCTCGGTTGGCGCGGCGACCTGTTCGGCATGCAGGGCAACCCCCAGGCGCGGTACTGCTTCGAACAGCAGGCGAGTGTAGGGATGGCGCGGTTCTTCGAGGACCTGGGCGGCGCTGCCCAGTTCGACGATCTGCCCCAGGTACATCACCGCCACACGGTCGGCCATGTGCCGCACTACCGAGACGTTGTGCGAAATTAATATGTACGTCAGGTTGCGGGCCCGTTGCAATTCGGCCAGCAGGTTGAGGATCTGCGCCTGCACCGAGATATCCAGGGCCGAGGTCGGCTCGTCGAGGACGATGATGTCCGGGTCCGAGGACAGGGCCCTGGCGATGGCGATCCGTTGCCGCTGGCCACCGGAAAACTGGTGGGCGAAGCGGTCCAGGTACTCCGGGCGGATCCCCACCTGCGCCGCAACCTTGGCCGCGATCTCGCGCATTTCGCTGCGGTTGCGGTGGCCGCGGGCGTACAGCGGTTCGGTGATGATCCTCCAGATCGGCAGGCGCGGATCAAGGGACGATTGCGGGTCCTGGAACACGATCTGCACGTTGCTGCTGCCCGGTCCCTTGCTGCCAGCGGCCCAGTTCAGCTCACCGCTGCTGGGCGCGAGCAGGCCCATCAGCAACTGGGCCAGGGTGCTTTTGCCGCAGCCGGACTCGCCGACGATACCCAGGGTTTCCCCGGCCCGCACCTGCAGGTCAATGCCGTTGAGGGCGTGGGCGTAACCCCGTGGTCGCCCCAGCCAGTCGTTGCTCACCGGGAAGCGCACACGCACGTCCGTGAGCCGCAGGATCTCGGCTGCGGATTCGCTAACGGGGTGAATCAGCGCACTGTTCATCACGCAAACTCCTTGAGCGGCAACCAGCACGCGCTTTGGCGTTGCTCATTACCCTGGATGGGGGTCAGGACCGGACGCTTGCCACACACTGGCATGCTGTGCGGGCAGCGTTCTTCGAAAGTGCAGCCCACGGGCAGGGAGGCCAGGTTGGGCACTTGCCCGGGAATGGTCATCAGCGGCTGACCCGGCTCGACCATTTCTGGCAGGCCGCTGAGCAACCCCTGGGTGTAAGGGTGTTGGGGGTTGCCCATGACTTCGGCGGTGCTGCCTTGCTCGACCACGGCGCCGGTGTACATCACGTAGACCCGGTCGCAGAACTGCGAGACCAGCGCCATGTCGTGGGTGATCAGCAAGATCGCCGTGCCTTTTTGCCGGGCCTTCTCGCGCAGCAGCAACAGCACCTGGCGTTGCACCGTGACGTCGAGGGCAGTGGTCGGCTCGTCGGCGATCAGCAGTTGTGGTTCACAGGAAAACGCCAGGGCGATCATCACCCGTTGGCGCATGCCGCCGGACAGCTCGAAGGGATAGCTTTCCAGCACTTGTTCAGGGCTGGCGATGTGCATGTCGCGCAGCAAGGCAATGGCCTTGGTGCGAGCCTCGGCGGCACTGATCTTCTGGTGGTGGATGATCACGTCGAGCATCTGCCGGCCAATGCGCCGGGTTGGGTTGAGCGCGGTCATCGGCTCCTGGAAAATCATCGCCGCATCGCGACCGCGAATCTGCAGCAAGTCTTTTTCCGGGGCAGCGAGCATGTCGCGGTTGAGCATGTGCAGGCTGCCACCGGTCACGCGATAACTGCGCTCGGGCAGCAGGCGCATGCTGAGCATTGCGGTCACCGACTTGCCCGAGCCGGACTCGCCGACCACGCCGACTATTTCCCCCGGATTGACGTGCAGCGAGACGCCGTTCAACGCCTTGACGTTGTTCTTGTAGGCCGGGAATTCCAGGCTCAGGTTTTCGATGGCCAATACAGGCGTAGCAGTGTGCATGGTCATTTCCCCTGTTGCCGTGGGTCGAGCAGATCGCGCACGCCATCGCCCAGCAAATTGAAACCGGTGGCGGTGATCAGGATCGCCAGCCCCGGGAAGGTCGAGTACCACCAGTTGTCCAGGATGTAGTTGCGCCCGGTGGCGACCATGGCGCCCCATTCGGCGGTGGGTTGTTGTGCGCCCAGGCCGATGAAACCCAGGGCCGATGCCATGAGGATCGCGCTGCCGATATCCAGGCTCAATTGCACCAGCAAAGGGGGCATGGCATTGCGTGCGACGTGCCAGTGCACCATGTGCCAACGCCCGGCGCCGAAGGTTTCGGCAGCCTTGACGTAGCCCATCTGGCGGATGCTCAGGGCCTGGCCGCGGGCCAGGCGCACATAGGACGGAATCCGTACCAGGGTAATTGCCAACATGGCATTGAACAGGCTGGCGCCCAGCGCGGCGGCCAGGGCCATGATCAGCACCAGCGACGGCACCGACAGCATGATGTCCATCAGGCGCATGGTCAGGGCATCGAAGCGCCCGCCGATCACTCCGGAAAAACAGCCCAGCAAGCCGCCAATCAAGCACGAGGCAAAGGCCACGAACAGGCCGACGCCCACCGATTGCTGGCTGCCGTACAGGACTCGGCTGAACAGGTCGCGGCCGACTTCGTCGGTACCGAACCAGTGCTCGGCCGACGGCGGTGCCAGGCGCTCGGCGAGGTTCAGGGCGTTGGGATCATGGCTGGCCAGCCAGGGCGCAAAGATCATGCACAGCAGGACCATCAGGGTGATTGCCAGGCCGGCCATGGTCAGCGGGCTGCGGCGGATCTGGTAGGCCAGGTAGGCGAGTTTTTCGCGCCAGCGCGGACCACGCGCGGCCGTCAGGGTCAGGGACATTTCAATTCACCTCGCCAATGCGTGGATCGATCACGCGGTACAGAAGATCGATGGCCATGTTCAGCAGTACATAGATAAACGACACCAGGATCGCGAAGCCCATCACTGCCGGGAAGTCCAGGGACTGGATCGACTTGACCACATAGGCGCCCATGCCGGGCCAGGCGAACACGGTTTCGGTCAGCACCGCGCCATACAGCAAGTCGCCCAGGGTCAGCCCCAGCACCGTCACCGAAGGGATCAGCGCATTGGGCAGCGCATGGCGCAGGATCACTGTCCAGCGTGACAGGCCATAAGCCCGGGCTGTGCGAATGTAGTCTTCGCCGAGTTGGTCGAGCATCGCCGAGCGGATCTGCCGGGCGACCACGCCCAGGGTCACGAAGCCCAGGGTCGCGGCCGGCAGGATCAGGTGTTCCAGGGCGTCGAGAAACAGCCCGCCGTCACCGGCCAGCAGGGCGTCGATCAGGTAGAACCCGGTGAAGGTCGGCGGTGGTGCCACGCCTTCGGACAAGCGGCCGCCGCCGGGCAACCAGCCCAGGTGGCCGTAGAACAGCACTATGGCCCCCAGGCCCAGCCAGAAGGCCGGTGTGGAAATGCCAGTGACCGCCAGGGTCCGCGCGATCTGGTCGATCGCCCGGTTGTGATAGACCGCCGACAGCACGCCCAGGGGCACGCCCACCAGGATCGCCAGGAACAGCGCCACCAGGGCCAGCTCCAGCGTGGCAGGGAAGAATGCCTGCAAGTCTTCCAGCACTGGACGGTTGGTGCGGATCGACGTCCCGAGGTCGCCGTGCAACAGGTCCATCAGGTAGCGGCCGTATTGTTGGTACAGCGGCAGGTCCAGCCCCAACTGGTGACGAATGCCCGCCACCAGCGCATCGCTGGCCCGGTCGCCGGCGATCAACCGGGCGGGATCCCCGGGGATCAAGTGGGAAATTGCAAAGGTAATCAGCGAAACGCCGAACACGACCAACACCAGGCCGAACAGGCGCTTGCGCAACAGAGTCAGGAAGGCCATTTGGCACCTCAGTCACAGCAACGACAAAATTCAACAGCCGCGCCAGCCATTGCTGGCTGGCGCGAGGGAGCGGGTTTACTTGCTCATGCTGCCAAGGTTGAACACCTGTTCCAGCATCGGGTTGAACACGTAGCCCTTGACCGAATCACGCATCGGCAGGGTGTAGCTCTTCTGATAGAGGTAGGCGTAGACGCTGTCCTTGAGCACCATTTTTTGCGCGCTCTGGTACAGCTCGACGCGCTTGGCCGTGTCGCTGGTGGTGGCGGCCTCGCGGATCAGGGTGTCGACCTGGGGGTTGCTGTAGAACGAACGGTTGCCTTGCAGGCCCTGCATCTTGGAGTCGAACCAGAAGTTCATGAACATGTAGGGGTCGGCGAAGTCCGGGCTCCAGGTGCCCACGGCGATGTCGTAGTCGGCCTGGCCAACGCGTTCACGCAGGGTGGCGTTGGCGGTTTTCTCCAGCTTGAGGTTGATGCCCAACGGCGCCAGAGCCGCTTGCAGGGTCAGGCCGATCGGCTCCCAGTTGGCGTCCTTGTCCGAGTACATGTAGCTCAGGTTGGTGATCTTCTGCGGTGCCTTGGCCAGGCTCTCCTTGGCGGCTGCCATGTCTTGCTTCGTCTCGGGCAGGGAGCTGTCGTAGGCCCACATGCCATCCGGGATCGGCCCGTTCAGCAGCTTGGCCTTGTCCTTGAGAATGCCCTTGACGATGCCGTTGTAGTCCACCGCTTCGGTAATCGCCCGGCGGGCGTCGACGCTGGTCAGCGGGCCTTTCTTGTTGTTCAGGTACAGGTAGGTGACCCGCAGCGACGGGAACTCCTTGACCACCACGCCCGGCTTGCTGGCGAGAGCGCCCAACTGGTCTTCGGGCATGTCCTCGATGATGTCCAGGTCACCGCGTTCCAGTTGCAGGCGGCGCACCGACGGCTCGGCGATGATCTTCAGCACCACGGTTTTCAGCGCAGGCTTGGGCCCGGCAAAGTGCGGGTTGGGCTCCATGGTCAGCGACTGGCCTTTCTGCCAGTTGCTCAGGCGGTACGGGCCGGAACCTGCGGTGTGGCTGGACAGCCAGGCGTTGGTTTCCGCGCCTTTGCTGGCCACGGCCGGGTTGACGATCGAAGCGCCGTTGTGGGCCAGGGTGAACAGGAACGGGGCGAACGGCGTCTTGAGCGTGAAACGAATAGTCTGTGGGTCGATCACGGCGACCACCATGTCTTCCGGGAACGCACCGGACGGCCCCTGCTTGAGGGTCATCAGGCGGTCGAAGGAAAACTTCACGGCGTCGGCGTCCACACTGGCGCCGTCATCGAACTTGTTGCCGGGCTTGATCTTGAATTCCCAGACCAGGTTGTCCGGGGAAACGGTCCAGCTTTCAGCCAGGTCGCCCTGGACTTCGGTGCTGCTCTTGTCACCCTCGATCTTGTAGCCCACCAGGCGCTGGTAGGACGGGTAGGTGATGGTCCAGTCGTTGTTGTCGAAGGTCACGGCCGGGTCGAGGGTCTGCGGGTCGGCGGGTTTGCCGATGACCAGTGTGTCCTGGGCGACGGCAGCGCTGGCGGCTTGCCAGGCGCCGAGGCTCAGCGCGCTGCACAGGACGCTCAGCAGCAGTTTGCCGACGCCGGGGAAAGGTTTGCGGGTCACGGTGGTGATTGGGGTCATGCCGGTTTCCTTGATCATTCGATGTATGGAAGTACGTCAGGTTTGTTTTTATAAAATCTATAACCGGGCAGTAGCAGGTGAAGCAGGGTGGAGCGTTTTGTTGTTGTAGGTCGCGGCAGAAACTCTGCGGTTTCTTCGGTACGTCTTGGCCGGGGGCGGTTCATTCCTCCAGCAGGGGGTAGTCGTCGGCATTCGGCAGTTCGAAATGCCACCACTCGGTGGCGATGGCCTGGAAGCCGGCGCCGAGCATGATCCCCAGCAGCAACAGGCGATTGCGCTGCACGCTCGCTGGCAGGTCGGGATAAAACTGATGGGACTTTTCTTCCATCGCGTCGAAGGCCGTGCCCATGTCCAGCGGCGTGCCATCGCTGTCCACCAGGGTCAGGTCGACGGCCACGCCGCGGCTGTGGTGCGAGCCCAGGTGCGGATCACGCACGTAGTCGTTGTTGGGCAAGGCTTCCCATAACAGGTACTGGGCATACGGCGGGCGGTAGGCGTCATAGATGCGCAGGGTGTAGCCGGCCAGGCGCGCCAGTTGGCTGGCCTTGTCCAGGCACTCGGCGGCTGCGGCGTGCAACAGGCAGCGCGCCGTCGGGTAGATCACTTTTCCAGCCAGGTTGTCGGCACTGGCGTAGATCAGATCGATTTGCACCTGATAACGCTGGGCGTCAATTTCTACAAGGGGGCTGTGGCTCACGCAAACACTCCAGTTGGGATTCAGTGGGGCGGGGGGATCAGCCTTCGAACTGGCCGAAGGCTTTTTGCAGTTGACGGTTCCTGGCCAGGCGTTCATCGAGGCGCTCGCCGTATTTCTCCGCGACGGCCGAAACCACCAGGTTCAACAGGCACGCCAGAGGCGCCGGGGAGTCCCAGAACTGCCCGACATCGGTTTTCAGCTGCAACAGGTCAAGGGGATAGTCACGGGCCCAGGGGCATTGCAGGTCGGTGATCAGCGCCAGCGGCAGGTCGTTGTCGATCGCCGCGTCGCAGAAGGTCTGGGTCACGCTGGAGTACGCGCGAAAGTCGGCAATGATGGCGTACGGGTTGGCGAAGCCGGAGTTCAGGGTCTCGGCATAGATGCCCGACAGGCCATCGACGTAGTAGACCTTGGGACGAATGTATTCCAGGTGACTGTGGAAGGCCGTGAGGATCCCGCGTGTGGACTGGATCCCGAGAATGAACACCGCATCGGCTTCGTAGATGCGCTGCACGATCTGGGCAAAGGTCTCGCTGCGCGCCAGGGCGTAGACCATCTGGATCGCTTCGATCTCGCGATGTTGGGAGCGCTCCAGGGCGTCGTCGGCGTTGGTTTCGGCACGGAAGGCGGCAATCCGGTCGGTGATCAGCCAGGAAGTGGGCGCCTCGCCGCGCAGGCTCTGTTTGACCTCATCGATATTCTGGTAGCCCAGGGAGCGCAAGAACCGCCCCACGGAAATCCCGGTGGTGGAGGTCTGCTGGGCGATGCTGTCGGCCGACTCGAAGGGCAATTGCTCGGGGTTGCCGAGCAGGTAACTGGCGATGCGCTTGCCGGTCGGGGTCAGGCTGGAGAACTTGTGTTCCAGCAACTGCAGAAAACTGTTCTTTTCCATGGACATAGGGGCGCGCCAGGTACGGGATTGTTATATGTGTGTCATTTATTGTGACCGTGTTATGAACATAACATTCGTTATCGAGGGAACACAACGCCTTTTTACTCAGTGCGCCAATGACCCGGTTTGCCGGCTGGACGCTGTTGCGTCGCCTGTGGCATGGTCCAGCGCTCAGGTACGTCAGGCTTGTTCAGTAGTCGGGGTTGTCGTGATGGTTGCGGGTGAGTTGTGCGCTGCACAGATGTCGATGGCCACGCTCGAGGCATTTAATGGTTGCCTGCTCCAGCTGGCGAGGGTTGCGCGGGAGCGGGGCGGTTCGCACTTCATTGCCGAAGGCTTGCAGGCCTTTCGCCAATTGGTGCCGTTTGCCTCGGGTTGGTGGGGTGAGATGTCGGCCTCCCATGCCAGCGCGCCGCCGCAAAGCTGGATGCACGGGCGTATCGACCTGCCGGAGTCCTTTGTCGAGGAGTGGAGCCAGGTGGCGGAACTGGACTGCTTCGCCAATGACACCTTTACCCGCCTGGGGCAGGTGATGCGCGACAGCGAGTTCACCGACCCCAGCGAGGAAGTGAACGACTTCGCCCGTCGGCATGATCTCTATCACCTGATGAGCATCACTTTCGAATTGCCTGAAAGCGGCCTGTACTTTTTTGTCTGCCTGTACCGGGGCGTCGACGACGCGACTTTCAATGAGTGCGAGGCCGGGTTGTTCCAGGCCTTCTGTGATCACTTGTTGCAGCTGTGGCGATTCCAGGTGCAGGACATGATCCGCCTCGACACCGGTAATGGCGCCAGCGATTTTGGCGTGGCGCGCATGGACGGCAGCCTGCTGTATGTGGGCGCGCAGTTATGCGCCGCGATTGGCCGCGAAGTGCCGGGGTGGAACGGCTCGATCCTGCCGCCTCAGGTCATCGCCCAACTGGCCAAGGTCCCCTGCGTGATGCGCCTGGGCCGCTGCGCCCTGACCCTGAGCCCGAATGCCGAGCATGTGATCCTGTCCCTCGAAGCGCCACCGCGCGGGGTGGTCCTGGCCCCCCGCGAACGCACGGCGGCCATGCTGTTTGCCGCGGGTCACTCGTACAAGGAAATCGCCAGGATCCTCGCCCTGAGCCCCGCCACCGTGCGCACCTACCTGCGCAATTGCTACGTGCAGTTGGGGGTCAAGAGCAAGGTCGAACTGGGCTCGGCGTTGCGCTCCAACAGCTGACACGCAGCAAACTTGTGGGAGCGAGCTTGCTCGCGTGGCGGCCTCAGGGGTGTTGGATTAGGCGGAGTACATATCCATTTCTTCGGTAACGGCCTCCTATGGTTCCGCTTTTACAGCGGCTCACTTTTGAACAGCGCAAAAGTAAGCAAAACGCTCTTACCGGTATGACTCACCCACATGGGTTACAAATCAGTTCACGCACATAGGTAACAGTTATTAACTGGCATGGTCGATTTCGCGAGGATCTGACCATGCCCTGGAGAGAGCTGAAACCTATGGATCGAAAAGTGATGTTCATCGCTGCCTATCTGGCGGACAAACACACCTTCAGCAAGCTGTGCAGTGACTACGAGATCAGTCGAAAGACTGGCTATAAATGGGTCGAGCGATACAAAGCTGAAGGGCCTAGTGGGCTTGAGGAACGCAGCCGTTGCCGGCACAACCAGAGCTACGTGGTGCCTGTCGCTGTTAGGCAGGCAATCATCGAGCTTCGGTCTATCGGAGAAACAACTCCAGGGCCTAAGAAGATCCAAAATGACTTGCTCAAGCGCTTTCCCGATCAGGATCCGCCGTCAAAAACGACCATCTACAACATCCTTAAAGCAGCCGACTTAATTACGCCGCAGCGTGTACGACGGCGTGTCGCGGTCTATCCCAAACCTTTGAGCAAGGCAGAAAAACCTAATCAGCTCTTTAGCGCGGACTACAAGGGCCAGTTTCTGACGGGCGCCGGAGTTTGGTGCTATCCACTGACGATCATGGATCACGCCAGCCGTTTTCTACTGGCCTGCCAGAGTATGTCCAGTACCAATCTGAAGGAGACCCAACAGACCTTTGAGCGAGTTTTCCGCGAGTACGGGTTGCCGGAGCGTATTCGAACTGACAATGGTGTGCCATTTGCCAGTACCGGCCGTGCCGGGCTGTCGCAGCTGTCGATATGGTGGCTGCGACTAGGGATTATTCCTGAGCGAATTGAGCCTGGCCGTCCGGACCAGAATGGGCGTCACGAACGCATGCACCGAACGCTGAAAAGCACCTTGCCTCAACCGCCCGCCATTCCTTGGGAGGCTCAGCAGAGACAGTTTGACCGCTTTATGCAGCACTACAATTATGAGCGGGGGCACGAGGCGCTTGACCAGAAAACGCCTGCTTCCTGCTATTCACCCTCGACTCGGACTTACCCGGAAAAGTTGCCTGAAATGGGGTATGCGAGCCACGTGGAGTGTTACCTGGCTGATAGTAATGGAATCATTAATCGAGCAGGTCTGCGGATTTATATAGCCAATGTGCTTAAGCATCAGACCATTGGAATGGAGATGATCAGTGATGATGTGTGGGAGGTGATATTCGGTCCGGTAATCCTAGGCCGGGTCTATGCTAGAGAGGCAAAGAACGGGTACGTGTCGATAAAAGTGTTACCTATGTAAAGGTACTTTTTTGTAACCCATGTGGTTGTCCCGTACATACCCCACCACTCGGTGCCTCGCTTAGGCTCGGCATGCCCGTACTCCGACATTGATTTGGGGGGCCGCCGCAATGGGCCCTCCCTGGCCCAGTGCGGCTAAACCGGCGTCCTGCCGGTTTACCCCCCAAATCAATATCGAAGTACGGCCAGCGTGGTTAACGGGGCGCCCAGGATCAAAAACAAAGCGAGGCGGCCTAAAAGCCGACCTGATCGCTAGAGCATGCGCGGTGTGGCTTCTACTTCCCAAGACGCTGACGAAGTCAGCAATCTTTTGATCTGGCTCTGGCTCTGGCTCTGGCTCTGGCTCTGGCTCTGGCTCTGGCTCTGGCTTTGGCTTTGGCTTTTGATCCTGGGCGCCCCGTTAACCACGCTGGCCGAACGCAGGCTTGAAGCCGTGGGTAACCCGGCAGGACGCCGGGTTAGCCGCCCCGCGCCATGGATGGCGCGTGGCGGCGGCCCACGGATTCAAGCCGGAGTGAGGGAACACCGAGCCTAAGCGAGGTGCCAAGTGGTGGGGCAAGAGCCTTTTGCTTACTTTTGGGCTCCTCCAAAAGTGAGCCGCTGTAAAAGCGGAACCATAGGTGGCCGTTACCGCAAAAATGGATATGTACTCGGTCTAATCCAACATCCTGGTCGCACCACAGTTGTGTAGATACCTATGCCTATCGCAGGCAAGCCCGCCCCCACGGGTTGGGTCTAGGGTTGTCCTGTGTACCCCCTCCTCATTTGTAGAGGTCCGTTCTGCGCTGGTGTTCTATAGGGTGATGCCAGCCCGATAACAACAAGAGAGCGTCCCGATGCAACGATTGATTCCCAACCTGCTGGCCGCCGCGCTGGCCCTGACTGCGGTGCCGGCGATGGCCGCTGCCGACCTGGTGTTGTTCAACGGCAAGGTGTTTACCGCAGAGCCCGGCCAGGCGCTGGTGCAGGCGGTGGCGGTGCAAGATGGCAAGATCCTGCAAGTGGGCAGCGACGCCGAGATCCAGGCCCTGGCCGACGCCAACACCCAACGTATCGACCTGGCCGGCAAAGTGCTGATGCCGGGGTTGATCGACACCCACAGCCACCCGGTGGTGGCGGCCTTCGACAGCATGGGCGCCAACCTGCTGGACGAGGTCAAGCCGCTGGCGGAGCTCGAACAATGGATCATCGAGCAGGACCAGGCCGGGCGCGCGCGGGCCGGTGACGTGATCAGCATTGCCGGGACCAGTTCGGCCTACTGGGACAAAAGCCGCGAAATGGGCCAGCGTTTCAATCAGGGCCGCTGGGCCGATCAGCCGCTGGTGTTCAGCGGCATCGACGGGCATACCGGCTGGGCCAACAATGCCATGCTCAAGCGCCTGAAGATCGATGCCGCGCTGGTCAAGGGCCTGTCGGAGCAGGACCGTAGTTTTGTCGGGCATGAGGCGGACTTCACCCCCAACGGTTATTTTGCCGAATCGCGCTGGGACAAGATCCGCAACGAAATCCCTGCGCCCAGCCAGGAAACCATGCTCAAGGCCGCCCGCGAGGCAGTCAGGATCAACAACCAATATGGCGTCACTGCCTGGATGGACGCCGCGGCGAATGCGGGGAGCGACGATTCACTGTTCGACTTCCAGGCAACCGCCGACAGTACCGGGGTCCTGCCGTTGTACCGCGCACTGGCCGAGAAAGGCGAACTCAGCGCCCACGTCGCGGCCCTGATGCTGACCAATCCGAAGAGCCGGCCCGAGGACCTGGAAGTCCTGGCCACGGTGATGAAACAGTTCGAGGGCGTACCCAACCTGACGTTCCCCGGGATCAAGGTGTTTGCCGATGGCATTCTCGAGTTTCCCGGGCAGACGGCGGCGGTCATCGTGCCCTTCAAGAACAGCCATAAAAATGGCCAGTTGTTGATCGACCCGGAGCACTTCGGTGAACTGGTGGTGGCGGCGGAGAAGCGCGGCTGGATCCTGCACATGCATGCGGTCGGTGACCGTGCGGTGCGTGAAGCCCTGAATGGCGTGGCCTACGCGCGCAAGCTCAGCCCGACGCCGGTGCCCCATAGCATCGCGCACCTGCAACTGGTCAATCCCAAGGAGTTCCCGCGCTTCAAGCAACTGGGGGTGATCGCCTCGATGCAGTTGCTGTGGGCCACCGGCGAGTCGTACACGGTGGAGCTGGTCAAGCCCTACATCAGCGCGTTTGCCTACGGTTACCAGTATCCCGCCCGCTCGCTGCATGACGCCGGTGCGGTGATTGCCGGTGGCAGCGACTGGCCGGTGTCCAGCCCCAATCCGTTCAACGCCATCGCCCAGGCCAGTACCCGCAAAGGCCCGCTGGGGGTGTTGAATGCCAAGGAAAGCCTCGATCGCCAGAGCATGTTCTACGCCTATACCCTCAACGCCGCCAAGACCCTGCGCCTGGAGCGGCAGATCGGTTCACTGGCGCCGGGCAAGCAGGCTGACCTGATCATTCTTGACCGCGATGTGTTCAAGGTCAGTGACGACGAGTTGTTCGACACCCAGGTCCTGAAGACCTTCTTCGCCGGCAAGCAGGTATACGCCCCCGCGTCCTGAACCGCGCTACCCCTAACACCCGCGATCCAGCCAAACCACCGGGCGCCTTGCATCTCAAGGCGTCCGGCAACGCCGTGCCTGCAATAACCCGCACACTCATAACAACAAGGGTTTTCCATGAACGCACTCTCACGCTTCGCCCTGGCCAGCCTGGCCCTGTTGCCAATCACCAGCCAGGCGTTGCCCCTCAGCGACGACTTCAGCCTGGACATGAGCCTGACCGCCGCCAGTGACTACCGCTCCCGCGGAATCTCCCAGACCCTTGGCGATCCGGCGCTGCAGTTCGGCGCCACGCTGCAACACAGCAGCGGCCTGTACCTGGGCGCCTGGACCTCGAATGTCGACTTTGGCTATGACTACAAGACCCGCCAGGAAATGGAGTACTACGCCGGTTATTTCTGGCAGGCCACGGATGCCATCAGCCTGGACCTGGGATACATCAAATACGACTACCCGAAGGAGGGCCAATTCAACCTCAGTGAGGTCTACGCCATCCTCGACCTGTATGGGGTCAAGGTGGGTGCGTACTACTCCAACGACACACCCAATGTGTTTGGCCAGGACCAGGACACCCTGTATGCCTATCTCGGCTACACCCTGGTGTTGCCGGCCGAGGTGAGCCTGGACTTGCGCCTGGGGCGCAACGACACCAAGGATGAAGCCTTCCTGGCCACCAACGGCAGCGGGAGCTCGGCCTACAACGAATGGGAGGCCAAGCTCAGCCGTGAGTTCGTGGGCGTCACCTGGGGCCTGAGTTATGTCGACACCAACCTGAAAAAAAGCCAATGTGCCAGTTGGTATGGCTATGACGACCTGTGCACGGCCACCGTCGTGGTCAGTGCCAGCAAGGCGTTCTAAGTCGACGCCGCAATAACAACAACAGTGTCTGCTCCTCCAAGGAAAAACCGTTCATGACCAAGGTCATCGAGAGTTCCAAGCGCAATCCACTGATCGAGACCCGCTCGATCGACTACATCCCCGAATCCGAACGCCATGGCAGCCTCTACAGCCAGTTCACCCTGTGGCTGGGGGCCAACCTGCAGATCACCGCGATTGTCACCGGGGCCCTGGCAGTGGTGCTGGGTGGCGACGTGTTCTGGTCGCTGATCGGCCTGTTGCTCGGCCAGGTGCTGGGCGGGGCGGTGGTTGCCCTGCACGCGGCGCAAGGGCCGAAGCTGGGCCTGCCGCAGATGATCTCCAGCCGGGTGCAATTCGGGGTCTATGGCGCAGCCATCCCGATTGTCCTGGTGTGCCTGATGTACCTGGGTTTCAGCGCCACGGGCGCGGTGTTGTCGGGGCAGGCGATTGCCCAGTTGATCGATGTCAGCGACAGCGCCGGGATCCTGATCTTTGCCGCGTGCATCGCGTTCCTGACGATCTTCGGCTACCGGGTGATCCACCTGGTGGGCAAGGTCGCGAGTGTGCTGGGGATCATTGCCTTTGTGTACCTGTTCACCCGGCTGCTGACCCTCAATGACATCGGCCTGCTCCTGGAAAACCGCCACTTTGCCTGGGGCACCTTCCTGTTGGCGGTGTCGCTTTCGGCCTCCTGGCAGATCGCCTTTGGTCCGTACGTGGCGGACTATTCGCGCTACCTGCCGAGCACCACCTCGTCCTGGAAAACCTTCACCGCCGTTGGCCTGGGAACCGTGCTCGGCGCCCAGGCGTCGATGGTCCTGGGGGTGTTCGCCGCGGCGTTGGCGGGGGCCGGCTTTCGTGGGCACGAGGTGGCGACCATCGTTGGCCTGGGCAGCACCGGAGTGATCGCCTCGTTGCTGTATTTGAGCGTGGTGCTTGGCAAGGTCACCGTCTCGACCCTCAACGCCTACGGCAGCTTCATGTGCGTGGCCACCATCATCAGTGGTTTTCGCAGCAGCCTGCAGCTGACAGCCCGGCACCGCATGGTATTCGTGCTGCTGATTGTCGCGGCGTCGACCACGCTGGCGCTGCTGGGGCAGTACTCGTTCCTCAACTCGTTCAAGTACTTCATCCTGTTCCTGCTGACCTTCTTCACCCCCTGGAGCGCGATCAACCTGGTGGATTACTACTTCATCAACAAGGAGCGCTACGACATCCCGGCCCTGTCCGATCCGGCGGGCCGCTACGGGCGCTGGAACGTGCTGGGCATCAGCGTCTACGTGATTGGCGTGTTGATCCAGTTGCCGTTTGTCGACACCCATTTCTATTCCGGGCCGATGGTCGCGCAGTTGGGTGGGGTGGATATTTCCTGGATCGTCGGCCTGCTGGTGCCGGGCATCCTCTACTACCTGCTGGCCAGGTCGACGGCCCTGGCGGTGGTGCCGCAGCGGCCGGTTTAGGGGGGCATTTTTTGTCGAGGAGGCTAACCGTGGGTGATCTACACTGGATTGACTGCACCGAGCCGGTGCAACGGCTTCAGGGAGGTCATTATGAGTAGGTTGTCATCCATTAGCCTGTGCGCTGCTTTGTCGCTTGCCTGCACCCAGGGATGGGCGGAAACGGTGGTGCCGACAAAAGGTCAGAGCGCGCAGCAAACCCAGCTCGATATCAGTGAATGCCATAACGTGGCGGCCAGCCAGAGCGCAAGCACCAACACGGCTTCCGGGGGACGTTTGCGCGGTGCCGCCGTGGGTGCCGCGGCCGGTGCAACGGGGGCCGCGGTGCGCGGCAACCAGCATGACGAGGTGTACGACCGGGTCGACGACGATGTGAAGCAGGACTATCGTCAAGATCGCGCCAAGCAGACCGCAGCGGCTGGCGTGGTAGTGGGGGGCTCGCGGCAACGGCAGGAGCGCCGGGAGCAGGAAAAGACCAGCGCCTCGACCAGTTCCACCGCCTATACCAGCTGCCTGCAGGGCAAGGGTTATCAGGTCACGCCCTGAGGTTGTTTGCGCGGATTAATTCAAGTGAGGGACGCGGTCCATGAAGACCCCCGAGGATGTCGCTCAACCCCCTGCCGTCGGCTGGCGCTTCAAATTGGGCATCGGCATCATCTGCGTGATGCTCGGTTCCTGGGTCATGGTGCCGATCGCGGCGTCGCTCGGGCTCCCGGGCTCGAAAGTCGCGGCCCTGACCGGCGCGCTGTTCATCAGCAACAAAATCCTGCTGATCCTGGTCATCGCCGTCATGGGCAAGGCCGGGTTCCAGCGGGTCAAGCGCAGCCTGTTCGGCTACGTCTCCGGGCTGGCGCCGAGTGCCGACGTGGAAGTGGGGCCGGTGCGCCATGCCATCGGCATCGTGATGTTCTGCCTGCCGCTGATCTCCTCGGTCCTGGAACCTTACGTCGACAGTCTCTGGCCGGGTTTGCGGCCCAACGTGTGGCAGATCCAGCTGCTGGGCGATGCGATGCTGATCGGCAGCTTTTTTGTACTGGGGGGCAGCTTCTGGGACAAGGTGCGGGCGCTGTTCGTGCGTAACGCCCGGGTGGTCACTGGCCAGGCGGGTTGAGTCCGGGCTCCGCCAGGGAGCCTCGGACTCGAACCGGGTTACGGCTTGGGCTGCCAGGCCGTGGAACCGGCGGCGGCCTTGAAACGTGCGTGGTTCTCGGCGGTGGCCGGTGGCTCGGAGTCGCCAAAAATTGCCTTCAGCCAGTGGCCGTCGGTGGGGTTGGGGAAAATGATGAACTTGCGACCGAACTCTTGTTTGTCCTCGTTCATCAGGCTCATGCGTTGCTTGACGTCCCCCACGTAGTACTTGCGCTTGAAGTCGTTGAGGTTGTCGCCCAGCATCACCACCACCTCGTAGTTCTTGGCGATTTCCTGCTGCCTCGGCTCTTTGTTGGAGCTGTCGCGATACACCGTCAGGTGCTGCTCATCGGCATAGGGCAGGTTGTTCTTGCGCAGGTTGGCCAGGGCGTACTCGAAGGTTTTTTCGCCTTGATCGCGACTGGTGACGTAGAACACCTCCACGCCTTTGGATTTTGCGTAGTTGAGGAAATCCACCGCGCCTGGCGTGGCGACCGGGCCATTGTCCGCCACCCATTTGTCCCAGGCTGCGTCGTCGAAGAACTCTTTGTCGGCGTTGATCATGTAGCCCCAGTAGCTGTTGCTCCCCAGCACCGTGTCATCGACGTCGCTGATGATCGCCAGCGGCCGGTCGCCGTCCTTGTGCGCCTGCAGGGCCCGATCCAGTTGCATTCTCGCCACGTTGAAACCCTGGTAGTACAGCGCCTCGAATTCGGCGGCGGTCTGTTTCCAGGCAACGGCGGCGGTGAGCAGGTTCGAAGCAGGAGGGCTGGCCTGCTCGGCAGCAGTGGCGGTGCCGGACAGCAGCAGGCAGGACAGGAGCAGGGGAGTGGCGAAGGTTTTGGTTATGGTTGTCTTCAAGGTTCAGCCCTTATCGCGAGGATTGATCAGCGTAGGAAAAATACCGCCAGGCAGTTCTATCCCAAGCTGGATTATTGCTCAATCCAGGTGTCGCGTTTATGGCTCAATGGGGCGTAATTCCTGCGGTTTGCTGGCGATGGTGCTCAGTGTCTGACGGTGATGTGGGGGCTGCCGTAGGCTGCGATCTTTTGATCCTGGGTCTGTGGGGATATCCCTTGTAGGAGCGAGCTTGCTCGCGATGGTCGCCAACGATGACGCACACTGCCTGATGCACCACGCCGTCCTTGCAACCATCGCAGGCAAGCCAGCTCCCACAGGTCTCTACCTTGCTTAACTTCCTGGGGTTTTGTTCAGCGCTGCTTCCGCTTCGGCGATCTGTGCCTGGCGTTTGCTGATCATGTCGCCGATCGGTGGGCCCTGGAAGCGCCGGGCTTCGAAGCCGAACCAGACGATTGCAGTCAGGACCAGAAAGCCGATGGTGATGTACAGCGCCCAATCGTTCGGGGGCTGGATGCCGATGATGAAGATCACCGCCATCGAGATGACTGACAGAATCGCAAACAGCGAGTACCAGCCGCGTCCCATGTTCCAGGGGCCCATGGTCGGCCACTTCGCCGTGCCGTAGGTGAACAGGCCGAGCACGATCGGGATGATGAAGGAGAAGAACAGGAAAATCACCGTGCAGGAGACCACGATGGTGTAGACCGGGGTGGCGCCGATCGAGATCACCGATGAGCCCCAGTCGAACAATACCGCCAGGGTCGCGCCGGTCCAGATCGCGGCGACCGGGCTGCGGAAGGTCGGCGAGACCGAGGCCAGGGTTTTCGAAAAGGGCAGGCCGCCATCCCGAGAGAAGGCGAAGATCATGCGTGACACCGAGGTCACGGTCGCCAACCCGCAGAGCACCTGGGAAATGAAAATCGCCACGTACAGCGCGAGTTTGACGTTGGGGTTGACCTGGGTGTCCATGGCCCAGAAAAACACGTTCCAGCCCTGTTTCGCTGCTTCGTCCAGGCTCGGCAACAGCAGCACGAACGAGCACAACATGACCCAACCGAACAGCAGCGACCAGACCACCGACATCACCATGCCCCGGGGCACCGACATGGCCGCGTTGCGGGTTTCCTCGGAGGTGTGCGCCGAGGCGTCATAACCGGTGATGGTGTAGATCGGCAGCAGCAGGCCGAGCATGAAGATCCAGGCATTCGACGCCTCGGGCCAGACATTGCCGCCAGCCGCGCCGGAATAGTTGCCGAAGGTCCATAGCCGGGCGAACTCATAGCTGGGCGCCGAGACCAGGCAAACGATCGTCAGCGCCAGGGCCGTGGCGAAGATCAAGTAGCCGGAAAAGTCGGTGAGCTTTGCCGTCAGGCCAATGCCCAAGTGGTTGCACAGGGCCTGGAGGCCGGTGAGGGCCGCCAGGAAAATCACCCTGACCGTGGTGGTGTCCTCCATGCCCAGCGCCGGTCCGAAGGCGCCGAAAAAGAAGTAGTAGGTGCCGACGTTGATGGCGCCGAGCACGGTCACCAACCCCAGTAGATTGAACCAGGCGGTCAGCCAGCCGGTGAAGCGGTTACCCAGGATCGAGCCCCAGTGATACAACCCGCCAGCGGTGGGGTAGGCCGAGGAAATCTGCGCCATGGCCAGGGCAAATACCCCGGAGATCAGGCAGCCAAGCGGCCAGCCGATGCCAATTGCCGCACCGCCTGCCCCCGAGGTGCCCTGGGCCAGGGAGTTGATGCCGCCGGAGAGGATGCAGATGATCGAAAAGGAAATCGCAAAGTTGGAGAAAACCCCCATTCGTCGCGAGAGTTGCTGGGCGTAGCCCATGCTGTGCAGCACCTTGACGTCGTCGTCATGGGGGGTGCCGCTATCGGGCTGGCTGGCTGGTTTCATGTGGGTGCCCCTTCAGGTTTTGATACGCATCCACCCGCGCTGACAGCGCCGGATGGCTTGGCTTTCAACCCCTTGTCGTACTGCTCCTGTCACTGCTGGGTAAACCCTGTCCCGGCCCGTGGTCGGGCCATGGCCAGGTGACTGCTCTAGAGGCGACCGTGATAGGCCGCGGCAAATATCTGCGCCGCACCCTCGCGGGTCAGGGGCAGTGGATTGCCTCCCGCGCAGGGGTCGACCACGGCCATGTCGGCGATCAGTCCGGCCTGGCGATCGTCCACCCCCAGTTCAACCAGGGTATGGGGCACGTCGATGTCCTTGCGCAACTTGAGGACGAAGGCCAGGAAGCTGTCGAACCCGGGAGCGGGCAGGCCCAGGTAGGCCGCCAGGCGGGTGATGCGCTCCTCGATGGCCGGGCGGTTGAACGCCAGGACATAGGGCATGAAAGTGGCGTTGGTCATGCCGTGGTGGGTGTCGTACAGCGCCCCCACCGGATGCGACAGTGCGTGCATGCCGCCCAGGCCTTTCTGGAAGGCTGTGGCGCCCATGGCGGCGGCCGCGAGCATGTTGGCGCGGGCTTCGAGGTCGGCGGGGGTGCGCACGGCACGGACCAGGGCCCCGGCCACCAGGCGTATGCCTTCTACTGCAATGCCGTCGGCCATCGGGTGGAAACCGGGGGCGCAGTAGGCTTCCAGGCAGTGGGCAAACGCATCCATGCCGGTGCCAGCGGTGATCTTGGCCGGCATGCCAACACTCAGGGCCGGGTCGCTGATGACCACCCGCGGGAGCATTTTCGGGTGGAAAATGATGCGCTTGGTGTGGCTGCGTTCATCGATGATCACCGCGGCCCGGCCGACTTCGGAGCCGGTCCCGGCGGTAGTCGGCACGGCAATGATTGGGGCGATGCGGCTGTCGTCGGCGCGGGTCCAGTAGTCGCCGATGTCTTCGAAGTCCCAGACCGGCCGGCTCTGACCGCTCATGAAGGCGATGAGCTTGCCCATGTCCAGGCCACTGCCGCCGCCGAAGGCAATCACCCCGTCGTGCTGGCCGGTGCGCCAGGCCTGCAACCCACCCGCCAGGTTGGCTTCCACCGGGTTGGGCTTGAGGTCGCTGAACAGCGCCACGCCGAGGCCGGCCGTGCGCAGGGCGTCGACTGCCGCCACCGTGATCGGTGCCCGTGCCAGGCCGCTGTCGGTGACCAGCAACGGGCGCTGGATGCCCTGGCTGCGGCAGACGTCGGCCAGCTCGGCGATGCGCCCGACACCGAAGCGCACGCTGGTGGGGTAGTTCCAGTTTCCCGTCAGGCTCATGGTTCAGATCTCGTGGCGCAGATGAAAGGATTTGGCGCGGGTCAGGTGTTCATAGCCCAGGCTCGACAGGGTGACGCCGCGCCCACTGTTTTTCACCCCGGTCCAGGCCAGGGCCGGGTCCAGGTAATCGCAGCGGTTCATGAACAGGGTGCCGGTGTCGATCGCGTGGCCCAACTGTTCGGCAGCGGCCAGGTCCTGGGTCCAGAGCGAGGCGCTGAGGCCAAACTCGCTGTCGTTGATCAGGGCCAGGGCTTCTTCGTCGCCGCGCACCGGCATGATGCCCACCACCGGGCCAAAACTTTCGTCGCGCATCAGCGCCATCCGATGGCTGACATCCACCAGGACCTGGGGCGCGAGGTAAGCACTGCCTGGCACGTCGGCGGGAAAATCTTCGGGCTTGATCAAGGCCCGGGCACCCTGGTCCAGGGCCTGGGCGATTTGTCCACGGACCAGGTCCGCGGCTTGGGGGGTGACCATCGGACCCAGCGTGGTGGCTGGGTCCAGCGGGTTGCCCAGCACGTACTGGCGGGTCAGGGCGACAAACCGTTCGACGAAGGCGGGGAAGAGGCTGGCGGCGACATAAATGCGCTCGACAGCGCAACAGCTTTGCCCGCAGTTGAAGAAGCTGCCATCCACCAGGTTCTCCACCGCGTGGTCGAGGTTGGCGTCTGCGCGAACATAGGCCGGGTCCTTGCCGCCGAGCTCCAGGCCGACGCCGAGGAAACCGTCGACGGCCGCCCGTTGCATGTCCTTGCCGCCGCCCACGGAACCGGTGAAATTGACCCGCTGGACCTGGCCGCCAGCAATCATCTGCGCGGTATCCAGGTGGCTGAGCAGCAGGTTGTGGAACAGCCCTTCGGGCAGGTTGGCGCGGCGAAAGGCCTCGGCGAAACGCTCGCCCACCAGCAGGGTTTGCGAGGCGTGTTTGAGGATCACGCTGTTGCCCGCCATCAGCGCCGGAATAATGCTGTTTACGGCGGTCAGGTAGGGGTAGTTCCACGGCGCGACCACCAGCACCGTGCCCAGTGGCTCGCGACTGATCCAGCGGCGAAACCCGGCGCTCGGTTCCGGTTCGATCGCCGCCAATGCCTGCGGTGCCAGCGCGATCATGTGCCGGGCCCGTTCGGCAAAGCCACGCAGCTCGCCCGCGCCAAAACGCACCGGACGGCCCATCTGCCAGGCCAGCTCCGGGACGATCTCGGCCTGCATCGCCAGCATCGCGTCCACGGCGGCGCTGCACAACGCCGCACGCTCAGCCAGCGGGCGGCGCTTCCACAGTGCCTGGGCGCTGGCGGCGCTCGCCAGGGCCTGCTCGATCTGCCCGGCATCGGCGCGCTGACGCTCGGCGTAGACCCGGCCGTCGACCGGGGAAATCAGTTGGATGGTCGAAGTCATGGCGGTCTCAATAGCGCTCGAAGCCGCGCTGCAATTCCCAGTCGGTAATGCGCCGGTCGTACTCTTTCTGCTCCCATTCGGCGGTGTGCACGTAATGGTCGATCACGTCGTCACCGAACGCTTCGCGCAACATGCCCGAGCCCTTGAGCGCGGCGCAGGCCTCGCGCAGGGTCTTGGAGACTTCCGGCAAATGACTGTCGACATAGGCATCGCCCTCGAAGGGCGCGGCCAGCTCGAGCTGCTCGTCGATCCCGGCCAGGCCTGCGGCGATCAGGGCGGCGAAGGCCAGGTAGGGATTGAGGTCGGCGCCGCCGATCCGGCATTCGATACGGATGGATTTGCTGCCCTCGGCGCACAGGCGAAAGCCGGCGGTACGGTTGTCCAGGCTCCAGACGGCACGCGTGGGCGCAAAGGTGCCGGCCTGGAAGCGCTTATAGGAGTTGATGTAGGGCGCAAGAAAACAGGTGATGTCGTTGGCGTACTTGAGCTGCCCGGCCACCCAGGCACGCATCAGTTTTGACATGCCGAACTCGGCCTTGGCTTCGAAGAACAGCGGCTTCTTGCCGTTTTTGTCCCACAGCGAATTGTGGATGTGGCTGCTGGAGCCGGCGGCGTCGTAGCGCCACTTGGCCATGAAGGTGATCGCCTTGCCTTGCAGTTGGGCGATCTCCTTGCAGGCGTGCTTGATGATGACGTGGTGGTCGGCCATGGTCAGGGCATCGGCGTAGCGGATGTTGATCTCTTCCTGCCCCGGGCCCCATTCACCCTTGGAGTTCTCCACGGGAATGCCGGAGGCCTGCAGGTGCTTGCGGATCGCCCGCAGTACCGGTTCCTCGCGGGTGGTCTGCAGGATGTTGTAGTCCTCGATGTAGTGCCCGGCGGTTTTTGGCTGGTGGTAGTTGCGCTGGTGGATGGCCTCGTAGCTCTCGTCGAACAGGTAGAACTCCAGTTCCGAGGCGAACATGCCGGTGTAGCCGCGTTGGCGCAGGCGTTCGACCTGTTTCTTGAGGATCGCCCGCGGGCTGTGGGGCAGGTCCTGGCGGTGGTGATGGTCGAGTACGTCGCACAGCACCAGGGCCGTGCATTCCAGCCACGGCACGCGGCGCAGGGTGCTCATGTCGGGCTTGAGCACAAAGTCGCCGTAGCCTTTGCTCCAGCTGGCGGCCGCGTACCCGGGCACCGGCTCCATGTCGATGTCGTCGGCCAACAGGTAATTGCAGCAGTGGGTTTCTTCGTGACCGCTGTCGATGAAAAACTCGACCTGGAAGCGCTTGCCCACCAGGCGCCCCTGCATGTCGACCATGCACACCAGCACGGTATCGATTTCGCCATTGGCAGCGGCGCGCTTGAGTGCTTCGAAGCTTAGGAGGGGCTCGGTCATCACGGCAAATCCTGCGGCAAGGAGGAGGGCAGTCTGATCAGTCGTTGCAGACGCTCTCCAGAAAACCCCAAAACCTGCAGCATGAGCATCGTGTGCAATGAGCTGCTCAAAGCTTAGCTCACTGTCGCCAAGCGCAAGTCTGGCCGAGCAAAAGCTGGAAAAAACTGCCCGGGAACGCCGCTCATGGCCATTACTTATGAGCAAGTAGCTGTTTTCAAACAAATTTGTTAAAAAAAAGCTTCCCAGGCTCGAACAAACTTGGTAAATTTCCGCGCATTCTTGCACTGGCCTTTACCGGGTCGTCAGTCGTGCAAGGGTTCAGCAAGTGAGTGCCCAGCACTCGTCGCTACATCTGCAGGGGCGTCGCCAAGCGGTAAGGCAGCAGGTTTTGATCCTGCCATGCGTTGGTTCGAATCCAGCCGCCCCTGCCATTTTCCAAAGCAATCTTTCTCGTAAAATCTGCTGCGCCGGCCTGGGTCGTGACGCGGGTTTTTCCGTGCCTGGGATTTTTTTCCAGCGGATCACTCAGCGTGGGCGCGATGGGGCGGTAGACTGCGGGACTTTTTCCCCCTCAAGCAGGAGCACCCATGGCTAATCAAGACCTGACCTTCATCCCCGATCCGGACGCCGATTCGATCTCTTCCGACGTTGCCGGTTTCGCCGGCCTGCTGGTTTCCACCCAGATTCCTACTCGCGCCGACGGCAGCCTGGAGCTGGGTGATATCGAGTTGCAGAGCGAGTGCACCTTGCAGGCGCTGAAAGTCGCGCTGGAGAAGGCCGGCAGTTCCATGGACCGGGTGCTGCACCTGACCATCTACCTCACCGACATGGCCGACCGCGCCGCCTTCAACCAGGTGTACCAGCGCTTCTTCGCCAAGCCATGGCCAGTCCGCGCCGCCGTGGGCGTGGCCGCCCTGGCGGTTGAAGGGATGCGTGTGGAAGTCACCGCGATGGCCGCCAAGGCCTGAGTCGACGGGCTCGGACGGCGGCCTTGCCCAGGCAACGGCCGCCACCTGGCAGCACACGGGTGCCGCTCCGGCGATTCGCCGCTACAATGCGCACCTACCGTGACAAGTCGACTAAAAAAATATGTCCCTGCCTAAACATCATCTGGAATTACTCAGCCCCGCCCGCGATGTCGCCATTGCCCGCGAGGCCATTCTGCATGGCGCCGACGCCGTGTACATCGGTGGACCGAGCTTCGGTGCGCGGCATAACGCCTGCAACGAAGTGAGCGAAATCGCCGGCCTGGTGGAATTTGCCCGGCGCTACCATGCCCGGGTGTTCACCACCATCAACACCATCCTGCACGACAACGAGCTGGAGCCGGCGCGCAAGCTGATCCATCAGCTCTACGATGCCGGCGTCGACGCGCTGATCGTCCAGGACCTGGGGGTGATGGAGCTGGATATTCCGCCGATCGAGCTACACGCCAGCACCCAGACCGACATCCGCACCCTGGCCCGGGCCAAGTTCCTCGACCAGGCCGGCTTCTCCCAGCTGGTGCTGGCGCGCGAGCTGAACCTGCAGGAGATCCGCGCGATTGCCGACGAGACTGACGCGGCGATCGAGTTCTTCATCCATGGCGCCTTGTGCGTGGCCTTTTCCGGCCAGTGCAACATTTCCCATGCGCAGAACGGCCGCAGTGCCAACCGGGGCGACTGCTCCCAGGCCTGCCGCCTGCCGTATACCCTCAAGGACGACCAGGGTCGTGTGGTCGCCTTCGAGAAGCATTTGCTGTCGATGAAGGACAACAACCAGAGCGCCAACATCCGCGCCCTGGTGGAAGCCGGCGTGCGCTCGTTCAAGATCGAGGGGCGCTACAAGGACATGGGCTACGTGAAGAACATCACGGCCTACTACCGCCAGCGCCTGGATGATGTGCTCGAAGACCGTCCGGACCTGGCCCGCGCCTCCAGCGGCCGCACCGCGCACTTCTTCCTGCCGGACCCGGAAAAGACTTTCCACCGTGGCAGCACCGACTACTTCGTCAGTGACCGCAAGATCGACATTGGCGCCTTCGACACGCCGACCTTTACCGGCCTGCCGGTGGGCATCGTCGAAAAAGTCGGCAAGCGCGATTTGCAAGTGGTCACGCAAGAGCCGCTGTCCAACGGTGACGGCCTCAACGTGCTGATCAAGCGCGAAGTGGTGGGCTTTCGAGCCAACATCGCCGAGGCCAAGGGCGAGTTCGAGGAGGACGGCGAGAAGCGCTACCGCTATCGCGTCGAGCCCAACGAGATGCCTGCGGACTTGTACAAGGCCCGGCCAAATCACCCGCTCAATCGCAATCTCGACCACAACTGGCAGCAAGCCCTGCTCAAGACCTCCGCCGAACGCCGGGTGGGCGTTGACTGGCACGTGCAGCTGCGTGAAGAGCGCCTGGAGCTGACGGCCACCAGCGAGGAGGGCATCAGTGCCAGCGTCGCCCTCGCAGGCCCGTTCGGCGTCGCCAACAAACCGGAGCAGGCCCTGGAGCAACTGCGCGATCTGCTCGGTCAACTGGGCACCACCCAGTATCACGCCGCTGCGATCAAACTGGATGCGCCCCAGGCCTACTTCATCCCCAACTCCCAGCTCAAGGCGGTGCGCCGCGACGTCATCGAAGCCCTGACCGCAGCCCGGGTCGAGGCCCATCCCAGGGGTGGACGCAAAGCCGAGACCAGTCCGCCGCCGGTGTACCCGGAGTCCCACCTGTCGTTCCTGGCCAACGTCTACAACCAGAAAGCCCGGGACTTCTATCATCGCCATGGGGTCAAGCTGATCGACGCGGCCTTCGAGGCCCACGAGGAGACCGGCGAGGTGCCGGTGATGATCACCAAGCACTGCCTGCGGTTCTCCTTCAACCTGTGCCCGAAACAGGCCAAGGGTGTCACCGGCGTGCGCACCAAGGTCGCGCCGATGCAACTGATCCACGGCGACGAAGTGCTGACCCTGAAGTTCGACTGCAAACCCTGCGAGATGCACGTGGTCGGCAAGATCAAGGGCCACATCCTCGACCTGCCCCAGCCGGGCAGTGGCGTGCAACAGCAGGTAGTCGGGCACATCAGCCCGGCGGACCTGCTCAAGACCATCGTCCGCGCCCCTCACTGAGTGCCAGGCGAACGCGATGCCAAGGCGTCGCGTTCGCCCGGGCAGCCTGCTGTTCAAGCCAACACCTTTTCCGTTGCCCGCCATAATGGCCACCAGGATAAGAGCTGCTACGCTTGAACCATTAGCTTTGGCGCTTTCTAGCCTACCGCCGCACCTGTCTTCTGCGGGCTGATGGAACAGTCGAATTATCAGGTCCTGTGCCCAAGCGAATCAGACTTCGTTGAGCGTAGGAGGGCACATGCCCCCGCCAAAAAGCAGGCCTGCCGCCGGCAATCCAGAGCCGTCGGATGACACCGGTGACGAACAGGTTTTTCAGTCGCGCAAGGAGCGGCTGTACGCCGGTGCGTTATTGCGCGAGCGTCTGCCCCATGGCCAACACGCCCAGTGGAAGCCCGCCCGCAAGCAGCGTAACGCCATCGAGCTGCTCGAAGAATCCAACCGCTATCGACTGCCCAACCTGGTGCCGGTGCGCTACGGCCGCATGCTGCGCAGCCCTTTCACCTTCTTGCGCGGCTCTGCCGGGTTGATGGCCCATGACCTGGCGGCTACCCCGACGACCGGCATCCAGGTCCAGGCCTGCGGCGATTGCCACCTGATGAACTTCGGCTTGTTCGCCACCCCCGAGCGCAACCTGATTTTCGACATCAACGACTTTGACGAAACCCTGCCCGCGCCCTGGGAGTGGGATGTCAAACGCCTGGCGATCAGCTTTGCCGTGGCCGCGCGCGACAACGACCTCGGCGACAAAGAAGCGCGAGCCATCGCCGCCGGTTGCGTGGGCGCCTACCGCGAGCACCTGCGCAGGTTTTCCAGGATGAACCCGATGGACGTCTGGTACGACTGCCTGGACGCGCAAACGATCATCGACATGGCGCCCAATGCGCAGATCAAGAAAATCCGCGAGCAAGTGGTCGCCAAGGCGCGAATGCGGGTCGGTGATTACCTCTACCCCAAGATCAGCGGCGAAGTCGGCGGGCGCCGACGCCTGATCGATCAACCGCCGATCCTGTTTCATGTGTATGAAAAGGGTTTCATGCGCAACGTCCAACTGACGCTCCAGGACTATCGGCTGTCACTGCCCCATGAGCGGCGCGTGCTGTTCGATCGTTACCGCCTGGAAGACATTGCGGTCAAGGCGGTGGGCATCGGGAGCGTCGGTACCTACTGTTTTGTCGGCCTGTTCTTTTCCGCGGAAAATCACCCGTTGCTCCTGCAGTTCAAGGAGGCCTGTCCCTCGGTCCTGGCGCCCTATGCCGGCAAGAGCAACTACGACAACCACGGTCAGCGAGTGGTCACCGGGCAGCGCCTGATGCAGTCCTCCAGCGATATCTTCCTGGGCTGGACCCGCAGCCAGAACGGTCGCTGTTTTTTTGTCCGGCAGTTGCGCGACATGAAAATGTCCGCGCCGATTGAAGGCGTATCCGCCGCGCGGATGAAAATGTACGCCCAGTGGTGCGGCCTGACCCTGGCCCGCGCCCACGCCAAATCCGGCGATGCGGCGCTCATCAGTGGTTACCTGGGCAAGACCGACTCCTTCGACCAGGCCATCGGCAAATTTGCCATCGCCTATGCCGATCAGAATGCCGCCGACCATGGCACGCTGCTGGCCGCCGAAAAATCCGGGCGGATCATCGCGTTGCGAGAAGAGGAGTGAGGCGCGGCGCTGATGTCGCACCAGGCCCCAGCAGGAGATAACCATGCGCAAACTTATCGTTGCCGCGTTCATCAGCCTGGATGGGGTGATGCAAGCCCCCGGCGGGCCACAGGAAGATACCTGCGGCGGCTTCCGCTATGGCGGCTGGATCGTGCCTTATGCCGACCCGGTTTCCGGCCTGGCGATACAGGCACTGTTTTCCCAGCCGTTCGAATTGCTGCTGGGGCGCCGGACCTACGACATCTTCGCCGCCTATTGGCCGCAGTACAGCCAGGCCGATGCCGATCACCGCACTATCGCCGAGCTGTTCAACAGCGTGCCCAAACATGTAGCCACCCATCACCCCGAGACCCTGGCCTGGCACAACAGCCATGGATTGCAGGGCAACCTGACGGAGTCGATACGCGCGCTCAAGCAGGAGCAGGGCGCTCAACTGTTGACCCAGGGCAGTGGTGATCTGGTGCGCCAACTGCTGGTGGCAGGCCTGGTGGACGAACTGCGGCTGATGATATTTCCGATCCTGCTGGGCAAGGGCAAGCGCCTGTTCGACCACAGCGCCCAAGCGGCGGCTTTCACCCTGGTGGAGTCCAGCAGCACCCCCGGCGGCGTGCTGCTGACCCGTTATGTGTACTGCGGTGAGGTGCGCACGGGAACCTTTGACGAGCCCGGCCCAGGCGGCTAAGCGCGTTACTCTTGGTCCGGCCCGACTTCCTTCCAGCTGTCATCCGGGTCAAAGACGGTCATCCCCTGGGCCAGCTTCTCGCTGTCCGGTCCCAGGTCTTTTTCGAACACCTGGCCTTCATGGCTGATCATGAAGCTCATCACCCCGGTGTCGGCGTATTTTGCCGGCCAGGCGATCAGGGCAAACCCCCGGCTCATCTTGTCGCCGATCAGGTAGCTGTAGGCACCGCCCGGTGCCGAGGGTCCCTGGCCATGCAGGATGCGGAAGTGATAACCGTGCCAATCCTCGCCGGCAACGGTCTTGCCGAAGGAGGGGCCCAGCGGGCTGATCTGGCCGCTGTCGTCGTCTGCCCAATAGAGCCCGTCATGCTGGCCCGGGTGGCTGAAGAGGTTTTGCGCATACTCCAGGGCACCATCGCCGTCACGGTCGATTGAGGCATATTCCATCTGCGCATCGTGATAGGCCAGCGCCGCCTGTACCGCAGAGAGTTCGTTGCGGCCTATGCGCCGAGCCCGGACTTCGGCGCCGCCGGCCTTGATGTCGAAGCGCCAACCGTTGGCGCTTTTGACCAGGGGGATCGGCAGCGTCCAGTGGTTGCTGCCGACCGACAGCAGCGCCTTGCCGTCGCTGGTTTGCTCGATCTGATGCTGTTCGTGGTACTGCTTGATGAACGCATCGACATCCTGGCGTTCGGCACCTTCACGCGGGATGAAACTACGCCACTCATTGCCCAGCAACGCCGTCAGGCGCTCGTGGTCGGCGTGTTTACTGCCCAACGCTTCGACGAACGACTGGGCGGCCTGTTCAGGCGTGGCAAATTCCTGCTGGGCGCTGGCCAGGCACGACCAGGCCAGGCCGACAGTCAGCCCCAGGGCGTGCAGGAGCCGGCCGGTGAGTGGCTTGCTGCGAGGATGGTTATTCAACGACGGCTCCCCCGTTGGCGCGCGGGTGCGCTGGATGGTCGACTGATTTGATGGCCAGCGGCTCGCGAGGCGCTCGGGCGCTGCGCGGAGACTTGGCTGGCACGGCCACGATTGGCCTGGGCATTGACCTGGGACGGTGAGCGCGCGCCGGCGAAGGCATTGTTGCGCGCCGCACTCTGAGTGGCAGCCGGGCGTTTTTGCGTGGTTTGGCGCGCCTGCGCCGGCCGCTGGTCGCGCTGATTGACCTGCCGGTTGTGCTGGCGCGGCTGCTGATTGTCGCGGGTGGTCCGGGGCGTGCCCTGGCTGCGGTCCGTAGTCCGTGGCCGCTCGTTACTCGCTTGCATGCGGTTGCCCGCCGAGGCACCGGACTGGGCTTCGCGCACCCGGTCCCGGGCTTCGCGGTTGCTGGTGGCGGGGCGTTCGATACCGTGCTTGTCCATCGAGCTACGGGCGTTTTCCCTAGCCTGGGCGCGCTGGGCGTTGTCCCCGCGGTAGGCCTCACGCTGAGTGGCACCGTCCAGTTGGCGACCGTATTGCTGGCGGCTGCGGTTGTCGCGATAGGGCACGCCATTGCGGTGCGCGGAGTTGTGCTGCCACTTGTTCTGATTGTTGCTGATGCGGTTGTTGGCATTGATGTTGTTGTAGCGATCGACGTCGATGTCGATATCGTTGTCGTCCCAGTCACATTCGCCCCACAACGCGCCGACGATCGCCACCCCGGTGCCGAACGCCAACCCGGCCATCAGCGCCGAACCCGGGTAATAGGCGGGCGGCGGCGGATAGTAGGCCGGTGGCGAGGCCGGGTAGGGCCAGGTGCCGTAGGTGGTGGTCGGGTTGTAGGTGGGTACGTACACCACCTGCGGGTCGGCGGGCTGGATGATGATGGTCGAGGAACTGCTGGCCGGGGCGGGCGCCGAACTGCTGGAGCTGGCGGCTGGAGCCGGGGCAGCGGCCTGGACCGTGACGTTCTGGTACTGGTTGCTCTGCAGGTTACCGGCGGTTTGCGCCTGGCGGCGCAAGCGTTGCACGCCCTCCATGACGTCGTCGGGCTGCGCCAGGAAGGCATCCCCCAGGCGTTGGACCCAGACCGGATCCTGGCCCAGCGTGACCATGACCTGGGGAAACGCGACCAGCGCCTGCACGCTCGGGTCCCACGGCTGGCTCGCCACCTGCTTGACCGCGTCATCGCCCTTGGCGTCCGGGTGGGCCTTGGACCAGGTCACCGCCTCGGCGATTTCCCCGGGGTAGGTGCTGGCCATCAGCAGTTGGGCCAGCAGGGGGTCGGGATACAGGGCAATAGGCGCCAGCATCTGGTCGAGCTGTTCCTGGGTAAACACCGGGTCCTTGGTCGCTGCCGTGACCGGCGCTGGCGCAGTGGTGCTGGCGGGTGGACTGGCGGCCGGCGCTACGCTTTGTGCCTGGCTGGCCGCTGCACTGACAAAAAGGACGGCTGAGAACGCGTAAATTAATGGAATGCGCATTGCAACTCCATGGGCTCAGGCAGGTTGAGAGGGGTGATTCAAAACCAGGGAAGTGTCAGCCGACTGTGCAAGCCGCAGGCGTCGGTGTCGATGCCGTTCGCTAATAGTAGCAAAGCTTAAAAAACTGCCAGGAAACTCCCGTTCTTTTCCGCACGCAACGGTTCGGCAAGTGCGCAAAACTGCAACTACGCTTTCCAGCGCCAGGCTGGAAATGCCGCCTGGGGATGCCAATGTCTGGCGAGGGAGCGGCCTGCGATGAATAGCCAACCGAGTCATTACACCCGTGCGACCTTGCTGGTGGTCGACGACACGCCCGATAACCTGTTGCTGATGACCGACCTGCTCAAGGATCGCTACCGGGTCAAGGTCGCCAATAGCGGGGAAAAAGCCTTGCGCCTGCTCCAGGGCGACTCGCTGCCGGACTTGATCCTGCTGGACGTGATGATGCCTGGGCTGTCCGGGCATGAAGTGGCCAGGCGACTCAAGGACGATCCTCATACCCGCGAAATTCCGATCATTTTCCTCACCGCCATGGCCGGCACCGAGGACGAGATCCATGGCCTGGAACTGGGCGCGGTCGACTACATCACCAAGCCGATCAGGCCGGCACTGGTGCTGGCGCGGGTCGACACCCAGCTCAAGCTGAAGGCGGCGGCCGACTTCCTGCGTGATCACAACGACTACCTCGAACAGGAAGTGCAGCGTCGCACCCGCGAGGTGGTCGCTATCCAGGATGTGGCGATCCAGGCCATGGCCTCCCTGGCGGAGACGCGCGACAACGAAACCGGCAACCACATCCGCCGCACCCAGCACTACGTCAAGGTGCTGGCCGAACATCTGCAGGATCACCCGCGTTTCCGGCACTTTCTCAGCGTGGCGACCATCGAGTTGCTGTTCAAGTCGGCGCCCCTGCACGACATCGGCAAGGTCGGCATTCCCGACCATATCCTGCTCAAGCCGGGACGCTTTAGCGCAGAGGAATTCGAGATCATGAAGAGCCACACCACCCTTGGGCGTGACGCCATCCAGCGCGCCGAGGACCAGTTGGGTATACGCGCCGAGTTCCTCAGCCTGGCCAAGGAGATCGCCTACAGCCACCAGGAAAAATGGGATGGCAGCGGTTACCCCCAGGGGCTGGTGGCGGACGCTATCCCCATCAGCGCGCGGTTGATGGCGGTGGCCGACGTCTATGACGCGCTTATAAGCCGGCGTGTGTATAAGGCGGGGATGCCCCATGAGCAGGCTGTCGAGATCATCACTCAGGGGCGCGGCAGCCACTTCGACCCGGACATCTGCGATGCCTTCCTGGCCTGTTGTGAACAGTTCCAGGAGATCGCCCAGCGTTTCGCCGATACCGACCAGGACATGGCCGTGCAGTTGGCGGCCCTGCAACGCAGCGGGCAGACGCCTTGACCCCGCGCGTGCGGAGCTTTTTCGATCAGGTTCACGAGGATAGGTAATGGCTGGATTTCGCACCCTGCTCGAGCGTCTCGCGCTGCTGCACAAACTGCTCCTGGGATTCGCCGCGCTGCTGCTGTTGGTGCTGGTGCTCGGCGTGCAAAGCCTGCGCACTCAGCAATCGCTGAAGCAGGACATGCAAAACCTCTATCTGCAGGAACTGGTCGGCATGGAGTACCTGCATGAAGCGCGGGTGCAGCTGCCCCATTTGATGCAAACCCTGCAGCGGGCGGTGGGCACCGACAGTGCGCAGATTCGCGTCGAAGCCCTGCAGCAGTTGGCTGACAACCGGCAACGCCTGCAATTGGCCCTGGCCCAGGCCAAGGTCACCCTCAAGCGCCCGGAGAACCTCGCGCGCCTGGCCGAGATCGACCTGATGCTGCAACAGTTGCAGCGCTACAGCGAACAGGCTTTTGTGTTGATCGACCAGGGTCGGCAGAGCCAGGCGCTATTGCTGCTTAACAGCAGCGAGTTCCAGAGGATCGCCCGGCAGGCCGACAGTCATTTGTACGGTATTGCGCAAATCAAGGAAGCCTCGATTCGCGACACCGCCAAGGGCATTGTCGAGTACGCCGAACGCAGCACCTTGCTGACCTACATCCTGTTGTTCGGTGGCCTGTCGTTGGCGTTGTTGCTGTCGTGGCTGGCCAGCCAGTCGATCCGCAACCCGCTGAATCGGGTGCGGGTGGCGGTCGATCAACTGGCCGCCGGGCAGCTCGACCAGCCGATCCCCCACACCGACCTGAACAATGAAACCGGGGACCTGGCGCGGGCCATCGCCCAACTGCAGACCGAGTCCCAGCAACTGGAGCGCCAGCGCTGGATCAAGGGCCATATCGCCCAATTGCAGATCGACCTGCAGCAGGCCGACACCCCGGACGAACTGGCGCAGGTATTCCTGCTGCACATCGCGGGCCTGCACGGCATCTGCCAGGCGGTGCTGTACAGCGCCCAGGAAGACGCCGCCACGCTGCAGCTGATGGGCGGTTATGCCACCGATTCCGAGCACCCACCCAAGGACCAGGTGCCATTCGGCGACGGCCTGTTGGGTCAGTGTGCGCTGGATCGCCAAGTGCGACAGTTGCAGGCGTTGCCGCAGCAGTACTGGCGGTTGCACTCGCCGCTGGGCGAGGTAGCGGCCAGTTGCCTGTTGCTGCAACCGATCGTGCATGGCGAGCGCCTGCTGGGGGTGTTCGAGTTGGCCAGCCTGCAGCCTTTGGACGAGCGTGAATGGCTACTGTTGCAGGAGGCCACGCCACGACTGGCCGCCGCGATGGCGATCATGGAGCGCAATCAGGCGGTCAAGACCCTGTTGGCGCAAACCCGACGCCAGGCCAGCGAAGTGGCGCAACAGGCGCTGCAACTGGAGGCGCAGGCCCAGGCGCTGGAAACCCAGCAAGGGGCACTGCGCGCCACCGAAGCCTGGTATCGCGGGATCATCGAAGCGGCGCCCGATGGCATGCTGGTAGTGGACGATGGTGGGCACATCCTGAGGACCAACCGTCAGCTGGATCAACTGTTCGGCTACGCCCCCGGCGAGCTGATCGGCGCGGCCATCGAGCGCCTCGTGCCGCTGGCCAGTCGCGGCCGTCACGTGGCGCTGCGCGACGGTTTCATCGGCCACGGCGACACCCGGCAGATGGGCGCCAACCTCGAAGACCTGCAAGGCGTGCGCAAGGACGGCAGCCTGTTTTCCGCCGAGATCAGCCTGTCACGCTTGCCCAGCCTGGAAGGGAGCGGCATGTGTGTGTGCGCCTCGGTACGCGATGTCAGCGAGCGCCGGCAACTGCAGGCGGCGCTCAAGGCCAGCGAGATCCAGTTGCGCGCGGTCCTCGACAGCAGCCCGGTGGCCATGCTGATCAAAGACGCCGATGGCCGCCCGACCTACAGCAATCCGCAATTCGACCGCTTGTTCGCCAGCCAGCTTGGGCAACTGCAGGGCAGCGACCTGAGCCAATTCTGGGTCGAGCCCGAGGCCCATCAACGGTTTCTCGCCGAGGTGGCGCAAGGGGCGGTGCTCAACTTCGAGGCCAGCCTGCAGCGCACCGACGGTGAGCGTTTCGAGGTGCTGGTGTCGAGCGTCACCCTGACCCAGGGGGAGCGGGGCATGGGGGCCAACTGGTACTTCGATATCACCGATCGCAAGATCGCCGAGGCCCAGGTGCAGCGCGCGCGCGAGACGGCAGAGGAGGCGACCCGGGCCAAGAGCGACTTCCTGGCGACCATGAGCCACGAGATCCGCACCCCGATGAACGCCATCATCGGCATGAGCCACCTGGCCTTGCGCACCGAGCTCGACCATCGCCAGCGCAACTACATCGAAAAGGTCCATCGCTCGGCGGAAAGCCTGCTGGGGATCATCAACGATATCCTCGACTTCTCCCGGATCGAGGCCGGCAAGATGCACCTGGAGCAGATTCCCTTCCATCTTGAGGACGTGCTCGACGGCTTCGCCAACATGATTGGCCTCAAGGCCGAGGACAAAGGCCTGGAACTGCTGTTCAGCATCGCCGCCGAACTGCCCACCGGGTTGATCGGCGATCCGTTGCGCCTCGGCCAGGTGCTGGTCAACCTGGGCAATAACGCGACCAAGTTCACCGAGCAGGGCGAAATCGTGCTCGGCGTGGAGCAGTGCGGTGGTGAGGAAGGCCAGGCGCAGCTGCATTTCTGGGTGCGGGACAGCGGCATCGGCATGAGTACCGAACAGTGCTCGCGCCTGTTCCAGCCCTTCAGTCAGGCAGACAGTTCCACCACCCGCAAATACGGCGGTACCGGCCTGGGCCTGGCGATTTCCCGGCATCTGGTGGAACTGATGGGCGGCGAGATATGGGTCGAGAGCGAGCCGGGCCAGGGCTCGACCTTTCACTTCGAGGTCAGCCTGGGGCTGCAGCGCGAGAGCCATGTGCGGCGCATGCTGACCGCCGAGGAATTGCTCGGCTGCCGGGTGTTGGTGGTCGATGACAACGCCAGCGCGCGGGAAATCCTCTCGACCATGGCTCGCAGTTTTGGTGTCGAAGTCGATGTCGCGCAGAGCGGCCGGACGGCCCTGGCCAAGCTGGTGGACGCCGAAGCCCGGATGCTGCCCTACGACCTGGTGCTGATGGACTGGCGCATGCCCGGCATGGATGGCGTGGAGACGGTGCTGCAGATGCATGCCGCCCAACTGGCACAAACTCCGTCGGTGATCATGGTCACCGCCTTTGGCCGCGAAGAAGCCCGCGAAGAAGCCAGCCGCCACGGTATTCAATTGCCGGTGGTGCTGACCAAGCCGGTGACCCCCTCGACCTTGCTCGAAGCGCTGGGCACGGTTCTCGGCAAGGCGCCCCAGGTCGACACCCGGGCCAACGAGCGCTCCGGCCAAAGCGCCAGCGCCATTGCCAGCCTGCGTGGCGCGCGGGTGCTGCTGGTGGAAGACAACGAACTGAACCGCGAGCTGGCGTGTGAGTTGCTCGAGAGCGCCGGGATCGAACTGTGCCTGGCCGTCCACGGCGCCGAGGCGCTGGAGCAATTGCAGCGCGACTCAGACTTCGACGGCGTGCTGATGGACTGCCAGATGCCAGTGATGGACGGCTACACCGCCACCGGCAAAATCCGCGAGCAGCCGCGCTGGGCCGACCTGCCGGTGATCGCCATGACCGCCGACGCCATGGCGGGCGACCGCGAGCGGGCGCTGGCCTGCGGCATGAACGACCACATCAGCAAACCGCTGAACATTGACGACATGTTCGCCACCCTGGCCAAGTGGATACACCCACGTCCAGGGCGCGGCGCCCCTGCCGCCGAGGTGGCCGCGGCCAATGCAACGACCAGCAGCCTGCCCGCCAGCCTGCCCGGGATCGACCTGCACGCCGGCCTCGCCACCTGCATGGGCAAGACCGACCTCTACCTGCGCCTGCTGGGTAAATTCAACGCCAGCCAACAAGGCTTTGACGGCCAATTCCGCAGCGCGCGAACCCAGGCCGATCCAGCGGCGCCAGCCAGACTCGCCCACACCTTGCGCGGCACCGCCGGCAACCTCGGCGCCACCGCCCTGGCCCAAGCCGCCGGTGCCCTGGAGCAAGCGTGCCTGCAAGGCGCCAGCGAACCGGACCTGGCCGAACGCCTGGCGGCCGTCGAACAGCACCTGACCCCGCTGCTGGCCGGCTTGGCGCAGCTAAACGAGGCACCGGTAATCGACGTCCCCCCACTGGACAGCGAATGGCACACCCAACTGGCCCACGTCCGCGACCTACTGGCCGAAAGCGACGCCCAAGCCCTGAGCGCCTTGCACACCCTGCAAGGACTGGCATCAGGCCCACGAGTGGCCGAACAGTTAAATCAAGTGATGCAACAAGCCCAATCCTACGACTTCGACCAAGCCCTGGAGCTCCTGGAAAACCTGTCCTGACCAACTGACGGAGATAGAGCAGGGCGCCAAATCACTATAATCCACACCCCCCAACGCTAAGCTATCCTCAGCACCCCGGAGCCCCACCCAAAAAGGATCAACATGACACTAACGGCCAAAACCCTGCTCGAGGTCGCACTGGCCAACCCAGTCAACGCACTCATCACCGCCCGCCTGCCCGCACTCGGCCTGGACCAATGCATGCTCACCGCCGGCTGCCTGTTCCAGGCCATCTGGAACCAACAGGCCCAACGCCCCCTGGACTGGGGCGTAAAGGACTATGACATCTTCTACTTCGACCCAGACCTGTCCTGGGAAGCCGAAGACCAGGTGATCCAGGCCGGCCGCCGCTTGTTCCACGACCTCGACGTCAACATCGAATTGAAGAACCAGGCCCGTGTCCACCTGTGGTACCGCCAGCGATTCGGCAGCGACTATCCGCAATTGCACTCAACCCGGGACGGCGTCGACCGCTACCTGATCGCCGGTACCTGCATCGGCCTGGACATCACCACCGGCGAACTCTACGCCCCCCATGGCCTGGCCGACACGCAGCAGGGGCTACTGCGGATCAACCGGAAGAACCCCAAGCCCGAGTTGTTTGCCCAGAAGGCACAGAGTTACCAGCAGCGCTGGCCTTGGCTGAAGGTTGTGGATTACTGCTCTTGAGAACGAGGCGAATCAAGGTGCTGCATCAACCTTGCTGGCGACCACTGGAACCTCAGGCCGCTTGGCCCCGGCTTCCATGGCCGCCACCAGATCCTTGGCACCCAAACCCCATTTGCTGATGACCTTGAAGGCATCAGTGAAGGACACATCCAGCGGATGCACGCGGCTTGCTTCCAGCACATAGATGGCGCCGGCCAATGGCGTGGGCACCGAAGGGACGAAAATCGTATAGCGGCCGTCATCGAACACTTCAATGATGAACGCCGGGACCAGCGCATCTTCGATTTCGACCAAGGCCGGCTTCCAGACGTTTTGCCGGCTATCACCCGCCACTTGCTGGGTCAGGCTGCGGAACAGGCTGTAGCCGGGGATTTTTTCAAACACCGCCCGTTCTGCCCGCGCGCGGGTGCGCTCGCCCAAACCGGTACGCAGGGCGGCGCCAATGAAAAAGCAGATCAACAACACCAGGATCAACGATAACAACTGCTCGGCAGGCAGCCATTCCGGCAACAGTTGGGAGAAGGGTCGCACCAGTTGTCCCAGCGACTTCATGCCCTTGAGCAGCACCAGGATCGCGAGATAAATCGGGACGATAACCAGCAGACCAGCAAGTACCCGTTTGGCGAAGTATCCGAGCGCCGTCTTCATATGCACTGCCCCTGTCGGGATTGGCGGAATAGGGCCGCGCCCCTTGATCGCCCCCTGCAGTTGTTGTGCGCGGCGCTCCAATCAACACGCCGCGCAGCTCCAACCGATAACCGAAGGATCAACCTGTCCTGACCCCGCAGCGAAGTGCGAGGGTGAGATCTACGCAATCAGTACTTGATGTCTCGCGCAGTGTCGCGCGTGTCTTGCTTGGTATCGCGCTTGTCCTGGCGGCAATCGGCGCGACTCTTCTCGTCGCCTTCCTTGCAAGCCTCCTTGGTCTCCCGAGAAGCATCACGCCCCTCCTGCTTGGTATCGCGCGACTCCTGCCGCTGGTCAGCCTGATCGGTGGCGAAAGCCAGTGTCGGCACCCAGGAGCCGCCAACTGCAAGGGCCAGGGCGGTGAGGGCGGTTAGATAGTATCTGCGGATCATGAGCATTCTCCTCGCACTGAATCTAATCAGTGCTTGCCCCGATCTCTGTATCACACGCGGTTAACTGGGGCTGTTGGGCCGCGTGAATTTAAAGGTGCTCTGAGGGATTTAACGATAGGACGAGATGGGGGGTTGTACAAGGTGGGGGGTTTCCGTTTGTCGTGATGGGCAGAAAACAGCCATTGAGATGCGACAGGTGTGGACAAACCGAGCGCTGTCTTATGAGTAAGTACTAATTTATGATGCCGCATTGATCAATTTGGAAGCGGCATTATGAGTACACGTTCTGACCTCCTTGCCAGCGCAGAGATTTTGTTGCGTACGAAAGGCTATGCAGCTTTCAGCTACGCTGATCTGGCTGAAGAGATCGGTATCAGGAAGGCGAGTATTCATCACCACTTTCCCACCAAAGAAGGTCTGGCGATTGCCATCGTTGAGGGCTACCTGTTCCGCTTCAAGAGTCAGCTGGAATACATCAATGTTGAAAATACCGGCACTGTTGATCGGCTCAATGCTTTCGCCATGATGTTCGCGAAAAGCAGCGAAAGCGCTCTGCTTCCGCTCTGTGGAGCCTTGGCGGCGGAGCTGCTGGCTTTGCCTAATAGCCTGAAGCAGTTGACGAGAGATTTTTTCGAGATCCACCTCAACTGGCTTCAGGAAAATATCGTGAAGGGCCAAGAAGCCGGCGAACTCAAAGCAGATCTCGACCGAGTGAAGGTCGCCAGGCTCATCTTGAACACATTAGAAGGCGGCAGCTTTGTATCTTGGGCGCTGAACGACAACTACGAGCAGTTTTCTGGTTTTGAATTCATTTTAGATGGGCTCAGGGCTGCGGGAACGCGCCACTGAGGCATAACAGCTTCCGCTTCCCTAGCCTTCGGCTCTGCTATGACCAGCACGGCCTTACCGCCTCCTCGTGATCGTTTCATCCCCCAGTCTCGATCCTCTAAATTCTGCATTCGCGCGCTCCTTCTATCGGGAGCACGTCGAGTCCTGCAATTGTCGCGGACACTTTCCCCCTTCTTTACCCCAGCAAACCCGAGCTGATTTTTTTGAGAGCTGCGACACCTCTACGGTGATCGCAAGCGCGCGTATTCCAGAATATCTGTTAGAGCAAGTTTCTTGCGACGCTCAGCTGTAAAGAAATAGCCTATTGATATCCAACCTACTAGTTGGTAGGCTTGTTTCTCTTCCGGGCCTAACGCCCGGTCCATCCGAAGAGGAACGAACACATGAGCAACAATCTGAATGGTATCGATGTCGCCGCACTCCAGCAGTTTGCCCAAGGCGTTGCTGAGGATGCGACCAAGCGTCATGCAAGTTTTAACGTGAAGACCGAGTGGAAAGGCCAAACCCGTTCCGTCGCGAAGGTCAATCGCTATAACCTGGCCGGGGAAACCTACTCGCGCAACTTTGAAATTGTCGCCGATGAGCCAAATGAACTGCTGGGCCAAAACACCGCACCTAACCCACAGGAACTGCTGATGGCAGCGCTCAACGCTTGCATGTCGGTCGGCTACGCAGCGAATGCGGCAATGATGGGCATCAAGATTCACAGCCTGGAAATCGAGACTGACGGCACCCTCGACCTTCGCGGTTTCCTGGGCATCGACGAAACCGTCAACCCTGGCTACGACGAAGTGAACGTCGTGATTCGCCTGCACACCGACGCCTCCCGCGAGCGCGTTGAAGAGTTGCACAAGGTGGTGCTGAAAACGTCAGTCAACTACGCCAACTTTTCGAAAGCCATCCGCATGGTGCCAACCCTCGAAGTCCTTGAAGGCTAAATCGCCTGCTTCATCGAGATAGACAACTTGTGAGCACCAGGTAGAAAGCTGCTTTGGTGCCCTCTTACGAAATCTGGATTCCCGGAGTCTGTAATGAACGATTTTTTCAAAGGCAAGAAACTTTTGGTCGTCGGCGGCACCAGTGGCATGGGTCTGGAAACCGCGCGCATGGTGCTCAAGGCAGGCGGTAGCGTAGTGCTTACCGGCAGCAAGCAAGATAAAGCTGACGCCGTTCGTAACGAGCTGAGCCCACTGGGTTCGGTCTCGGTGATCGTGGCCAACTTAATGACTGAAGAAGGCATGAACTTCGTCCGTGACGAAATCAACGCCAAGCACAGCGACATCAGCCTGATGGTGAACTCGGCCGGGATCTTCATTCCAAAACCATTCACCGAGCACGACGAAGCTGAGTACGACATGTACCTGTCGCTCAACCGCGCGACCTTCTTCATCACACAGGCAGTGGTCAAAAACATGCTTGCAGCCAAGCGTGAGGGTTCGATCGTCAATATCGGCTCCATCGGTGCACAGGCGGCACTAGCCGGTTCTCCTGCCTCCGCCTACTCGATGGCCAAAGCAGGTCTGCATGCGTTGACACGCAACCTGGCTATCGAATTGGCTCATTCGGGTATCCGCGTCAATGCGGTATCGCCAGGCATTGTTCACACCTCGATCTACGAGGGTTTCATGGACAAGGAAGCGATTCCGGAAGCCATGAAGTCGCTGAACGATTTCCACCCGCTGGGTCGAGTTGGTGTTCCAGAAGACGTCGCCAATACCATTCTGTTCCTGCTGTCGGACAAGACATCGTGGGTGACAGGCGCAATCTGGGACGTGGACGCCGGGATCATGGCCGTACGTGCCTAACCCGAAAGTGCAGCGCGAATGGAATGGCCCTCCTCCGGGAGGGCGCTCAGCGGCTCGCTGCCTTGGCTAAAAAACGGCTGAACGCTGGCCGGTGGAGTCTCCAATGTCTATCACGACAAAAGCCGCACTGTTGAATGTCGCGCAAATACAGATGCGCTCCAGAGGTTACTCAGCGTTCAGTTACGCCGACCTAGCAGCACAGATCGGAATCAGGAAAGCCAGTATTCATCATCACTTCCCGACCAAGGAATGTCTGGGCGCGGAATTGATCAGGGATTACATCCATCGATTCACAGAGACGCTTGGCTCGATAGAAATCAGGCATCCCGATCCGCTGTTGCGGCTACGTGAGTTTTCGCGGCTGTTCGTCGTCAGCGCCCATGACGGGCTGCTGCCGTTGTGTGGTGCATTGGCGGCAGAAATGGCCGCATTGCCCATCTCGCTGCAAGAGCTCACTCGGGATTTTTTTGAGTCTCAGCTCGACTGGCTGACGGCCACCCTCAATGACGCAGTCCAACTGCACCACTGGTTGCTGGATAAACCCGTTGAGGAATACGCCTTCATGCTGCTGAGCACGCTAGAGGGCTCAAGCCTCATCGATTGGGCATTGGGCCGATCAACCTACCCTTTAGCTGGCTTTGACCATTTGCTTGAGTCGCTGGCAATGCGGTCTTCATTTCTTCTCGCAGGATGACTTATGCAAACCACTTCGAAAAAATACGTAGTCGATATCTGGTCTGATTTTGTTTGCCCTTGGTGCTGGGTCGCAAAGCGTCGCTTTGAAAAAGCGCTGGATCGCTTTGAAGAAAAAGACGCAGTTCAGATAAATATTCGTGCTTATCGCTTGGCGGCGAACCACACACCTGAACCCATGATTGCTGCTCTAAAGCGCAAGCTCGGGAACGCAGACACCGCTGAAGCGATGATGAGTACCGTACTCAAATACGGTAAAGCAGACGGCCTTGATTACCGCTTTGCGACTATGCAGTTTGGCGATACCGCAGACGCTCATGTGCTGGTCAAGGCAGTTGAAGAACCGACAGTGAAAAAGCGTCTCATGGAAGCGTTGTACGAACAAAGCACTACCCATGGCAAGTCACTGTTTGATCGCTCCAGTCTGGAGGCGATTGCGCGGGAAGTGGGCGTGTCGGAAGAATCGATCCAGCTAGCATGGTCATCCGTAGAAATACGCGTTGAGATGGAAGAGGACGAGCACTTCGCTGCGCAATTGGGATCGGGCGTGCCGATGTTCGTCTTCAACAACGAGTTCTCGCTGTCCGGCGCTCAGCCTGAGGCCGTTTTTCTCGAAGCGCTGAATAAGATGCAAGCAAAGGTACAGGTCAAGGAAGAGGATTTTGCAGGACAAGTCTGCGGTATCGATGGCTGCAAAGTTTGATAGGCACTGGTTGTGCGGTCCCTAGTGGTACCGCACCTCGCATAGTCTGGAGGAGGATCTGATGAGCCGTATCGTTGAGTTGAGCGCTCCAAAGTTCGCTCGATTTATTGCAAAAGGCAGCAGCGTTGTGCTGTTTTCAGCGTCCTGGTGTAAGCCTTGTCAGGAGATGAAGCCGATCTTTCATGCGCTGGAGGAAAAGCTTCACGCCTTGGCAGTATTTGGGAAGATAGACGTCGCGGTGTCGCCGACGATTGCGCAAATGTATGGCATTCGCGCGGTGCCGTCTTTGGCGGTCTTCCATCAGGGCCGACTTTTGCGGGTCATGCCTGGGTCTCGGTCCGTCTCTGCCTTGAAGAAGGTAATACTGGCGGAGCTGGAAGAGGCTCGTTAATCGAGCCTCAGCGCCATGGCTTAGTCTGGTACGTTTCTGCCCTTGATTGCAGGTGGAGTTTTTCCCGGCCCGTTATCGAACGGGTGAGCAAGATCTTCATTGAATATTTCTGTCAGCAGCGCATTAGCGCGCTTGTAGGCGTCGTACTTAAACTCGGTGTCGTCTTCGGGTTGGGCCGCCATTTCTTCAAGCATCTCCAGATTCAATCGGCGGAATCTATCCGCGCGCTCTCGAGCCTCGTAGCGCCCGATCCCAAGCTGCTCCAGCGCTCTGCGTCCCAAGGACAAAGCACTCTCGAAAGTTTCCCTCTCAACTGCCTCAATCCCCATCTGGCGGAGGGTGATGATGTGCCCCATGTCGCGAGCACGTACCACCAGCTTCAGAGATGGAAAATGCTCCTGAGCCAGCCTGGTGAGTGCCAGGTTGTCTTCCTGATTGTCGATTGCGTTGATCAGCACCACTGCCTGCGCTGCGCCGGCAGCGTGGAGCAAATCGATGCGGGTCGCATCGCCGTAGAACACCTTGACTCCGAACTTGCGCAACGTCTCGATATGATCGGGATCGTGATCCAGTACTACGACTTCAAACCCACATGACATCAGTAGTCGGCCGGCGATTTGGCCGAATCGACCAAAGCCGGCGATGATCACCCGAGGATTGCTCTGTTCGATGGTGTCCGCTTCCTGGTTACCCCGTTTATTTGCGGATTCCAGTCGATTAAGCACCAAGATCAGCAGCGGTGTGACACACATGGATAACGCCACCGCCAAGGTCAGGCTTTTGCCCCAAGGGTCGACCAGAATTCCGGCAACGGTTGCTGCGCCAAACACGACGAAAGCGAACTCACTGCCTTGACCCAGAAACACCGCCTGCCAAGAGCGTTGTTCAGTGGGGACACTCAAGAAGCGACCAAGGAGTTTGATCACCAGCAGCTTGATCAGGATAAAACCCAAGGTCAGCGTCAAGACTTTCAATGGTGCATCGATCAGCGTGCCGAAATCGATCGACATGCCCACGCCGATAAAGAACAGACCGAGCAGCAGCCCCTTAAATGGCTCGATGTCGCTTTCAAGTGCGTGTCGATATTCCGAGCTCGCTAACAGGACACCCGCGAGAAAGGCACCCATGGCCATGGATAATCCAGCCTCCTCCAGCAACAAGCCGAACCCGAACACCAGAAACAGCGCAACGGCACTGAAGATTTCACGCAAGCCCGAGCGCGCGACGAAGCGCAGGACTGGGCGGGAAACGTACTTACCCAGGAGCACCACCGAGACGATCGCACCGACGACTTTTGCGATGGACAGCGCGAGTTCAGCGCCGGAAGGGGTGCCACCATTTGCGGCCAACAAAGGAATCATTGCCACCAGTGGAATCGCCGCGATGTCCTGAAACAACAGCACGGCAAAACTGCTGCGACCCACGGCAGTTGGGATCATGTTTCGTTCGTTCATGGCCTGCATGGCAATGGCGGTCGACGAGAGACTCAGCGTTAATCCCACCAACAGTGCGGCCGTCCAGTTCAAGCCCAGTGCCGCGCAAAACACGGCAATTGCGAGACCACACGCAAGCATTTGCAGCGCACCGCCACCGAACACCATACGGCGCATGGCCCAAAGTCGTTTCGGGTCAAGTTCAAGACCAATGATGAACAGCATCAAGACCACGCCGATTTCAGCAAAATGCAGGATGGACTCCACATCCGTCACTAGCTTCAAGCCCCATGGGCCTATCAGGCAGCCAGCCAGTAGATAGCCCAACACGGGGCCCAATCCCGACCGCACGGCGATGGGCACAATCAATGCTGCTGAGCCTAGGTAGATGAGCATTTCGATCAGGCTATGAGTGTCCATTCATTCATCCCTCCACGAGGTGAGGCGTGCGCTGTAATCACGCACTTGTGAGAGCAGCGCATTTTCATCAGCTCTGTAGGCGCCATGGACAGCAACTGGACTTAGCCAGCGCATCTCGCAGTAACTGGCTGTTGCTTGAAGGGGTTGGGCGAGCACGGCGAACCCAGGGTTGTCGCCGATATTGAAGTGATCGTGCTCTCCTCCCGTAGTCACAGCCCATAGCAGGTGTTTGTTTGTGAGAGCGGCAGCGCCCTCGCCATAAGCCCAGCCCTTAGTGAACACTTTGTCGATCCACAGCTTTAAAAGAGGTGGGTAGCTGTACCAATAAAGGGGATGTTGCAAAACCAGCAGGTCTGCTTGCTCAACAGCCTTCTGTTCAGCTTCGACATCAATGTTGAAATCGGGATACAGGTCGTAAAGGGAGCGGATGACGACATCGGAATTATTGGCAGCGAGCCTGAGCATCAACTTGTTGACGTTAGATTTCTCAGGGTAAGGATGGGCATAGATGATCAGAATCACAGATTAATCCCCAACAAACCTGGCGCTCTTTTAGAACGCAAAAAGCTCCCCGGACGCTGAGCATGAGTGCACTCAATGTCCGGGGAGCCAATGACTTGAAGGTGAAGCCCTTATTTACCGGCTTGCAGCTTCAATACTTCCTGCGCAGTCACGGGATTGCCGGCAATGCCCCAATCTCCGCTCTTGACCTCTTCAAAGATGACCCAAGTGAGGGCGCGCATGTTTTCGCCTTCCACCGACACCATGACGTCAGTCACTTTGCGAATGACCTCGGCTTTTTGCTCATCGGAGAAAACGCCTTCAATACCTTTGATCGTTACGAGTGGCATGGTGTGCTCCTGAATGCTGGAAAAGGAATGTCAGGCATAGGCCGCTGTATATTCCGGATAGTCGGTGTAACCCTTTTCAATCGAACCACTCACGCCGTAGTAGGTTGCACGATCACCCTCAGCAAGTGGCCAATCGTTTTGCATCCGCTCTACCAGATCAGGATTGGCAATGTAGGCCGTGCCGAAGGCGATCAGGTCCAGTTCACTCTTGGCCAGTTCCGACTCTGCGATCTCTTTGGTGAAGCCGCCGGCGGCCATCAAGGTGCCTTTGTAGGTCTCGCGGAATGCCGCGCCGAAACCAGGTGGTGTTTGCGCGGCAAGGATGGTCGGCTGGTAGTTCAGGTGAACGAACGCCAGTTCGCGATCGTTGAGCGCAGCCGCCATGCTCATCCAGGTTTCTTCTTCGCCTTCGTACACACCGAAGTCATAAAGGCGGCCGAATGGGGAGAAACGTACGCCGACTTTCGAACCGCCAATTTCAGCCGCAATTGCGTCGATGGTTTCCAGTAAGAAGCGCTGACGATTAGCGATGGAGCCACCGTACTGGTCAGTGCGGGTATTTAGGGCGCTGCTCAGGAACTGATCGAACAGGAAGCCGTTGGCGGCCATGATTTCGATACCGTCAAAACCGGCGTCAATCGCCATGCGCGCAGACTTTACGAAGTCCGCGATGACGCGTTTCACTTCGTCAGTTTTCAATGCACGAGGTGCGCTGGGTTGAACCGGGCCTGATTTACCTGGCTCGACCCATGCATACACTGTGGTATCCACGGCAGGCACAGTCCCCGAGGAGACCGGCACCATGCCATGTACCGACTGATGAGACATGCGACCTACGTGCCACAACTGCGCGAAAATTTTCCCATCTTTGGCATGCACTTCTTCGGTGACCTGACGCCAGCCGGGCAGGTGTCCTTCGGCATAAATACCCGGTGTGTAGAGGTAGCCACGGGCCTCGTCGGAAATCGGCAAACCTTCAGTGATCAGAAGGCCGGCGGAAGCGCGTTGCGCGTAATACAGAGCGGTGGATTCGTTGGGAACATTGTCCAGCGTTCGGGTGCGAGTCATTGGCGCCATGACAACACGGTTTTTGAGCGTAATACCGGACAAATCGTACGGGGTGAACAACTTGTTCATGACTAATCTCGACGTCGTTTGAAAGGATGAGGGTTGGCGTTGGATTCAGGATTTGTCGAACGCGTCAAGGACGTGAGTGCTGTAAACCAGCGCGGCACCAGCGTTCATGTTGATGGCTACGCCCAGTGCTTCGGCTACCTCTTCACTGGTGATACCGAGTTTCTTGGCTTGCGCTGCGTGGAAGGCAATGCAACCGTCGCAGCGGGTGGTCACGGCCACGGCCAGGGATATCAGTTCGCGGGTTTTGGCGTCCAGGTGGTTGGTCTTTCCGCCAGCGGCGCCCAGCGCAGCCATGCCTTTCATGGTTTCTGGGGATAGGCTATTGAGTTCAACGAGGCGAGTGTTGATGTCGTTGCGGGTTTGCTTCCAATCTTGCATGGGATTCTCACAGAGGTAGGGGACAGTGGACATGGAGCAGCCTGAAACATGAATCAAATCTACCATCCAGTAGGTAGGCGTGCAATGCAACTGAAGTGATATCCACTATCAACAGAATTGAATAGGCGAAAATTATGCGTTGAGTTGAATTGCCTATCTTTAGGATGGTATGGTTTTATTCGATATTTCAAGCGAAACACTTAGCTTGCGATCCATTGCATCACCTCAACATCATTTTTTCCGACATTGGGTGACCATGAACTACCTCGCACATCTCCATTTAGGTGGTCAGGAGCCAGAACAGTTGCTGGGAAGCCTCTATGGAGATTTCGTGAAAGGAGCGCTTGCAGGTCGCTTTTCTGCCAGGACTGAAGAAGCGATCAACCTTCATCGCAAGATTGACGTCTTCACTGATTCCCATCCTGTCGTCAGAAGGGCCTTAGGCCGGTTCACTGTCACGCGACGTAGATATGCGGGCATTGCGCTCGACATGTTTTTCGATCACTGCCTGGCTCGGGATTGGGACCGATACGCCGAGACAACCTTGGATGCGTTCTCTAAAAGGGTTTACACCGTTCTAAGGAGCGAAGCCGATTTGCCCGAGCGCCTGGCTCGGATTGCGCCATTGATCATTTCTGAAGACTGGCTTGGAGCGTACAGGGACTTTTCAATGATCGGCCACGGACTAGACGTTATATCCGAACGTTTATCCGGGCCTGAGAACCTACATGACGCTTTTGAAGAACTGACAAACCTGTATTTACCGCTCAGTTCAGATTTCGAAGAGCTTTATCCGTCGCTGATGCGATTTGCGAAGTGTGGTCCGGCGATTTGAGGTTGAAAGGCGGACACGCTTTCTGCCCCTCACCGCAAACTCCAAGAAACCCCCGCATAAACCCCAAACCCTTCCCCAGGCGTCGACCGTGCTGCATCCAACCCCCTATCGTCATACCCCGGCGTAACCGTCGCCGCGTACCGTTTATCCGTCAAATTGCGCAGGTCCAGCCAGGTTTGCCAGTCGCCCTTCGGGGCGTTGTAGCCCAGGGTGGCGCCGAAGAGGGCGTAGGGGTCGGCGTATTCGCTGTTGGCGTAGTCGACGGCGACTTTGGAGACCAGTTGGCTGTTGATTGCGGCGAAGAAGCCCAGGGGCCAGTCGTAGCGCAGTTCGCCTTGGTAGTAGTGCATTGGCAGGCCGGGTAGGCGGTTATCGTCGAAGTGGTCGTCGTCGCGGTAGTGGAAGTCGCTGAAGGTGTAGCTCTGGCGCAGGCTCAGTTGTTCACCGGTTGGCGATGCCCACAGGGTGCTTTGCAGGCTGGCTTCCACGCCCTGGTGCACGGTGGGGCTGGCGTTGAGTTCGTAGGGGGTGACGGTGTTGGCGTCCGGCAGGACGGAGAGCAGTTCATGGCGGACCTGGGCGTAGTACCAGGACAGGCTCCATTGTCCGAGGACGGCATCGCCGCGTCCGCCGAGTTCGAGGGTGGTGGCAGTCTGGTTTTGCAGTTCGATCGGGTCGCGCTGGGTGCCGCTGGCGGGACCGCTGCCTTGCGGGAAACGAATGTTCGAGCTGTAGATCAGCGACCAGGGGTGGGGTGCTTCCACCGAGCGGCTGAGGTTGCCGAACACTTGCACGCCGGGCGTCAACTGGTAGCGCAGGCCCAGACGGGCGGCGTAGTCCCAGTCGTGTTGGCTGGTCTTGCCGCCTTCCTCGGGGTAGGTGACGGCGCTTTCGCGGCGGGTGTAGAGGGCGGCGAGGCCGGTGGTCAGCCACAGGTCGTCAGCGATTTCCAGGTCGTTGCCGGCGTGCAGCACGGAGTCCGAACCCTGGTAGGTGAAGTCGCGCATCGGTGTGCCCGGCGCGTAGCCTGCGGTGTTGCCGGTGGGGATGCGCACTTCTTCGCTGGCGCCGGCGTTGGGCAGGTGTTTGGTGGTGCGCAGGCCCAGGGTGCTCTGGCTTTCCAGGCCCCAGAGGGTGTCGCGGCGCTTGTAGTCGAAGGTGCCGCTGACATCGCTGTAGGCGACTTTCAGGCGGTTGGGTCCTTCGCGCAGGTCCATCGGGTAGTCGTGGTAGACCAGGCCGGTCTGGATGCTCGAATCGTCGTCGATGTAGTAGGTGGTCTTGTTGCCGATGAAGGTGCTGCCCGGTTGCTCGCGGCGATCGTCGCGCGCCACGTACGCAGGGTTGGCGGCCCGTGGGTCGTGCTCGATCGAGTACTTGCTGACCCGCCCGGCCAGGTCGTTGTCGGTCTGGCGGTAGCGCAGGTAGAAGCGGGTTTCCAGGTTCGGGTTGAAGCGGTAGCCGACGTTGGCGATGAACCCCTGGCTGTCGCTGGCGGTGTGATCCTGGTAACCATCGGAGCGGGCATCGGTCACGGCCAGGTAGTAATCGAAGTCGCCCAGCACCTGGCCGGAGCTGACCTGGCGCTGCTGGTAGCCGTGGCTGCCGATCCCGTAGCGCACCTGCAACAGCGGTGAGTCATAGCCGGTGTGGCTGACGTAGTCGATGGCGCCGCCCAGGGCGAGGGCGCCGCGGTCGAAACCGTTGGCGCCGCGCAGCACTTCCACGTGATCGAGCCACAGCGGCTCGAGCAGTTCATAGGGGGTGCCGCCTGGGCCGGTCAAAGGCAGGCCGTCGAGCATGGCGTACAGTCCCGAGGCATGGGCGCCAGGGGCGCGGTTGATCCCCGAGCCACGGATCGAGATCTTGACCCCTTCGTTGCCCGCGGACTGGGCATAGATCCCCGGCTGATAGGCCAACACATCCTGGTTGCTGGCCACCCGGCCCTGGAGCGGCCGGCGCAGGTCGACCACGTTAGTGCCGCCGGGCACCTGGGCCAGCCGGGCCTTGGCTTCTTCCACCGAGGCGTCTTCGCCGCTGCGCTCTTCGGCACCGATCAGCACCTGGCCCAATTCCAGGCCCTGCGCCTCGGCCATGGCCGGACAGGCCAGGGCCAGGCCAGGGCCAGGCCCAGTAATGCAGTGGGCAAGGATTTGGACGCGGGCATCGGGCGAACTCCAGACGAAAAGGGGGCGGGCAGTAAACAACTGCGACGCCGGGGAGCCCCCGGGGAACACATGAAAACCCGGTTTTTTACCGTGAATTTCAGTGGCTTGCCTGCCAGATCATGGTCTGGACCAGGATCTGCGGATGACTGGCCAAGGGTTCCCACTCATCGATGAAGACGAAACCTGCGTCAGTCGAATAAGCATGATCTTCCTGATCCTGGGTAAACCGCCATGCTGCCATGGGGCGATGAACGGTGCAGCTAGAATGAACCGGTCTGTGCCAATTCTGGAGAAACAAAATGGTCAGCAAAAATACGATCTGTCTGTGGTTCAACGGCGATGCCCTGGACGCCGCGACCTTCTACGCCAAGACCTTCCCCGACAGCACGGTGGGCGCTGCGCATCGTGCGCCCGGCGACTACCCGGCGGGCAAGCAGGGCGATGTGTTGACGGTGGAGTTCAATGTGATGGGCATCCCTTGCCTGGGATTGAACGGCGGGCCGGCGTTCAAGCATAACGAGGCGTTTTCGTTCCAGGTCGCGACTGACGATCAGGCCGAAACCGACCGCCTGTGGGACGCGATTGTCGGCAACGGCGGCGAGGCCAGCGCCTGCGGCTGGTGCAAGGACCGCTGGGGACTGTCGTGGCAGATCACTCCGCGAGTGCTCACGGCGGCCTTCACCCACCCCGACCGAGCGGTGGCCAAGCGCGCCTTCGCGGCAATGATGGAGATGGGCAAAATCGATGTCGCCGCCATTGAGGCCGCGATCAAGGGTTAACCCGCGTCAACCGGGGGCAGGGCAGGCCGACTGTCCTGGCCCCCAAAGGTCTCATGGCGGCCACCTACACGATTAATTTCTGTACGTGTTCAGTTTGATCTCTGACCAGTTCTTCACCGGCCTTGATCTTCATGAAGCTGCGCAAGGAATCAAACGCTAAAAAGCCGAAGCTTGGAACGGTCACAATCATCATGAGTAACGATGTTGCCTCCAATCCAAGAGGCTTTTGCAAAATGAGAGGAGACATCGACAGGCTGGCGCCCATCAAGTACATGAAAAGGTACACCGATTTACGCCATCTTCTTGACCAAGGGTTTTTGTACTTTTTGCGAAACCCAACCTTGTAACTGGAGGGCATGATCTGCAGGTATTTCCTGGCGGCGATGTAACTTCTCAAGGATTTGTCAGGGTGGGTCAGCGAGATCAGATAGGCAATTTCCGCGACCGTAATCGCGGTAGTACCCGCCAAAGCGTAGTAGCCGCGATCCATCACCAAGTGGTGGGTGTTGGGCTCCTGCTCAAGACTTTTGAGGAAGCCCTTTGCGAATAGATAGTCTTCTTTGAGTCGGGATCGGGTGACGGTGGTCATGTCATAAATCACCCTGATTGCACCCAGTACCACCCCGACGGCTGCGATCACTTCAAATAGCCACTTCACGCTACAACCTCTCTGCATCCATTCATTGAAGTGGTCGACTCTCACGTTTGCGATCTGGTTTTTCAAGACAGCAGCGGCCTGTTCTCAGGAGTCGGTGGTCAACTGACCGGTTTCAGGTGGCCTATCTGTGTCCAGTGTCCTGCATCCAGGCGCGCCATGGGGTCCTGCTTCAAGACCGTTAGCTGCTACCATCGCGCCATTGTCACCCTGAGTAGAGCACCATGAATCGCCGTAAGAAAATCAAGCAGCTGTTAAAAGCCCACGCGAAAAAGGCCAGCGCCAAGCTGGCCCCAGTCAACAAGGACAAGTACATCAGCAAAGCCGACCGCTTGAAGCTGGCGGCTGAAGCCAGTCAGGATCCAAGCAGCCCGGTCGAGAGCTGATCGCGCCTCGACTATTTTGCTGTGCCGCCCGGGGGAATATCGCCACAGAACAGATCGAGGTTGCCGTCCTCCGGTGCCGATCGCAGGACGATCGAGTACTGGCCGGCCAGCAACTCCGGTAGGGCGATGGGGGCGCTCCTGGAAAAGGTCCAGCCGGCAACGGCGGCGCGTTCGGTATTGACCTTGTCGTTCATCGCATAGGCCACCGGGCCGGGCTGCTGGCAACTGCCCTTATGGATGAAGGTGTAGATGCGCAGGGGCAGGGAGGTGCCGGTGGGCACGCCGCTGATGAAAAAGTCGAACCCGGTGTTCTGGTCCCAATTGGCCAGGGTGGTATTGGCGATTTGCCCGACGTTGTGCCGAGTGGCCGCCAGGGGAATGCTGATCCCGTGCTCGCTTGACGTGGTACAACCAAACAGGCTCGCGCTGACCAGCAGGGCGACCAGTGGATATCTGGGATTCATGACCAACCTCCAGTGCTGAAGAATTGCCATGGGAGATTAGCGGGTATGGCCCAATAGTCGCCTGACGTTCGTCAGTCAGGCCCGCAGCACCCTGCGGGCCTGGCCTGTGTCAATGCACGATCTGCGCCAGGAAGGCCTTGGCCCGTGGGCTTTTCGGGGCGTTGAAGAAGTCTTCCGGCGGGGCGTCCTCGATGATCTGGCCACCGTCGAGAAACAGCACGCGCTCGGCCACTTGCCGGGCAAACCCCATCTCGTGGGTCACGCAGAGCATGGTCATGCCGCTGCCAGCCAGTTTCACCATCACGTCCAGCACTTCGCTGACCATCTCCGGGTCGAGCGCCGAAGTGGGCTCGTCGAACAGCATGATTTTCGGTTCCATGCACAACGCCCGGGCGATGGCCACGCGCTGTTGCTGGCCGCCGGAGAGCTGGCTGGGGTACTTGCCGGCCTGGCTGGCGATCCCGACTTTGTGCAGGAAGTGCTCGGCCAGTTCCTCGGCTTTCTTGCGGCTCAGGCCACGCACCGAGATCGGCGCCAGGGTGCAGTTGTCGAGCACGCTCATGTGCGGGAACAGATTGAAATGCTGGAACACCATGCCCACTTCGCTGCGCACCTTGGCCGCCTCGCGGGTGTTCTGGGACAGGTCGGTGTCATTCACCAGGATCCGGCCTTTCTCGGCGATTTCCAGGCGGTTGATGCAGCGGATCAGGGTCGATTTACCCGAGCCGGAAGGCCCGCACAGGACGATGCGTTCGCCTTCGCGCACTTGCAGGTTGATGTCGTGCAAGACATGGAAGGCGCCATAGAACTTGTTCAGGGCGGCGATATCCACCACCACCTTACGGGTGTCGGGTTGCACGGCCAGCGGCGTATCGATACGGGCAGAGAGGGCAGGCATGGTCGGGTCTCCGGCAATCAATGGAAGCGCTCGGCGCTGTAAGGGGCAGGGTCGGTGAACGGGGTGGCACCGGTCATCATTTCGGCCAGCAAACGGCCGCAGACCGGGCCGAGGGTCAGGCCGTGGTGGGCGTGGCCGAAGTTGAACCACAGGCCCGGGTGCCGCGCTGCCGGGCCGATCACCGGGCACATGTCCGGCAGGCACGGGCGGCGGCCCAGCCAGGGTTCGGCGTCCAGGCGCTCGCCCAGCGGGTAGAACTTGCGCGCCAGCTCTTCGCAGCGGCGCAACTGGATTTCGTTGATCGGGTCGTCACTGTCGGCGAACTCGATCCCGGTGGTCAGGCGCACGCCACCCACCATCGGCGCCAGCACGTAACCGCCGATAGGGTCGAGCAAGGGTTGTTGCAGGCAACTGCCTGGCAGGGCGGCATAGTGCATGTGATAGCCGCGCTTGATCGCCAGCGGAATCTTGTAGCCCAGGGGTTCGAAGACGCCCCGGGCTTGCGGACCGAGGGCGACCACGGCTTCGTCGCCGAGCACCAGGCCCTGCTCGGTCTGCACCTGCCATTTGCCTTCGCCCTGGCGCAGGGAGAGGGCATCGCCGAGGACAAACACGCCGCCGCGTTCGACGAACAGTTCGGCGTAGCCACGGGTCAGGCCGCCGGGATCGCTGACGGTCTTGGGATCGAGCCAGTGGATGCCACCGATCACGCTGCTGTGCAGGCCGGGTTGGCGTGCCCGCAGTTCGTCGCGGTCGAGCACCTGGTAATTGAGGCCAAAGCGCTGCAGTGCTGCGGCGTCCTGTTGCGCCTTGAAGAAAGCCGGGATCGAGCTGTAGGCCTCGACCCAGCCGCCGGCCTGGATCAGATGGTCCATGCCGGCCGGCGTCGAGAGCAGGTCATGTTCACTGACACAACGTTCCACCAGCGGCAGCATGGCCTTGGTCGCCATGGCCAGGCCCTTGGCCCCGGAGTGCCGCCAGTATTGCAGCAACCAGGGACCGGCCTTGGGCAGGTGCTTGAGGCTGTAGCGCACGTCCGATTGCTGGTTGCGGGCGTAGCGCAGCAGGCTCGACAGCTCGCGGGGGAACGAATAGGGAATCACGCTGGCGCGCTCGATCAGCCCGGCGTTGCCGTGGCTGGTGCCTTTGCCCGGCTGCTGGCGGTCGATAAGCACCACCTGGCGGCCACGGGCCTGTAACTGGAGGGCGGTACTGACGCCGACAATCCCGGCGCCCAGAACGATGGTTTGGCAATGCATGGGTAGATCCTTGATGCTGGGGCGCCCACGGCAGCCCGAGAAAAAACCGGTTTACTGCAAGTGGCGGCCGAGGCGGCCTTCCAGGGCTTTGAGGCTGCGTCGCACCACTTCCACGATCAGCAGGTACAGCACCGCGGCCCAGAGGTAGATCTGGAAGTCGAAACTGCGCGAGAAGGCCAGTTTGGTCACCCCCATCAAGTCGTAGATGGTCACCAGCGAGGCAATGGCGCTGGCCTTGATCATCAGGATCAGTTCGTTGCCCAGGGGACCGATGGCCACCAGCAGCGATTGCGGCAGGACGACTTTGCGAAAGGTGGTCCAGCGCGACAGGCTCAGGGCGTTGCAGGCTTCGCGTTGCCCCTGGGCCACGGCCATGATGCTGCCCCGCAGGATCTCCGCCTGATAGGCCGCGGTGTTCAGGGTGAACGCCAGCAGGGTGCAGAACCAGGCGTCACGGAAGAACCACCACAGGCCGACGTCCTGCCAGAAGCCTTTGAACGAACCCAGGCCGTAATACAGCATGAACAGTTGGGCCAGCAGCGGCGAGCCACGGAAGAAGTACACATAGACGCCGGCAAAACGGCTGAGAAAGCGGTTGCCCGACAACCGCGCCAGGGCAATCAGCAGGCCGAGCAGGGCACCGAGGGTGAAGGAAATAGCCACCAGTTTGGCGGTGACCAACAGGCCGTCTATGAAGCGTGGACCATAACGTTCCAGCAACTCAGGGCTGAGGAACAGACTCTGCAATTCAGCCAGGCTCATGGGCGCACGCTCCGTTGATGGCGACTGAAATGCTGTTCCAGGTACTGGAACAGGCGGCCGGAAATCGCCGAGAAGAACAGGTAGCCAAAGCAGGCCACGGTGTAGAACAACATCGGTTCCTTGGTCACGCTGACGGCCAGGTTGGTCTGGCGCATCAGGTCGACCAGCGAGATGGTCGACACCAGCGAAGTGTCCTTGAGCAACGACAGCCAGTTGTTCGACAGGCCCGGCAGGGCGATGCGCACCAGTTGCGGCAGCACCACTTTGGTAAAGGTGGTGCGCCGGGACAGGCCGAGGGCGGCAGCGGCTTCGAACTGGCCCTTGGGCACGGTCTTGAAGGCGCCCAGCCAGATCTGGCTGGAGAACGCAGCGAACACCAGGCTGAACGCGATCATGGCGGCGACGAAGGGGTTGATCGCCACTTCAGCCTCGTAGCCCATCACCGACAACAGTTTCTGCGCGCCGATCTGGCAGCCGTAGTAAATGATCAGCAGGGTCAGCAGTTCGGGCAGGCCACGGAACACGGTGGCAAACACCGTGCTCATGGCGCGCGGCCAGCGACGTCGGGAGCGGGCGGCCAAGGCCAGGCCCAACCCCAGTGGCAAGCCGATCGGCAGGCAGCTCAAGGCCAGGACGATGGTCACCAGGGCGCCGGCCAGCAAGGCTGAGCCCCAGCCGCCGCTGGCGAAGGAAAGCAGTGACAGGTTTTCGAACATGCTCGAACCCTCTCGGTAAATTAGGCCCGCACGCATGCACCGCCGCCGGTGGGCGCGCGGTGCAGCAGGTCGGCAAGGAACGCCCCGCAGGCTGACCTGGGGGGCAGGGGATCAGTAGATGTCGAACGCGAAGTAGCGGCTGGAGATCTTCTTGTAGGTGCCGTCGGCGACGATTTCATCCAGCGCCTTGTTGAAACGTTCGCGCAGTGCATCGTCACCCTTGCGTACCGCGATGGAGGCGTCGGCGGTGGTGCCGTTGACATCGCCGATGATCTTGCAGCAGTCCTTGCCGGCGCTGTCGATCCAGGCCAGCAGTGGGAACTTGTCGGCAATCACCCCGTCGACGCGGCCGGCAGCCAGGTCGCTGTTGGCTTCATCCAGGGTCGGGTAGAACTTGACGTCGGCGCCAGCCGGGCCGTAGTGATCTTCGGCGTAGATGGCCTGGGTCGAGGAGGCCTGGGCACCCACGGTGCGACCTTTGAAATCGGTCTGGGCGTCGGAGATGTCCGAGTCCTTGGGCACGGCCACGGACAGCGGAGTGCGGTAGTAGTGGTTAGTGAAATCGATCTTCTGCTTGCGCTCGTCGGTGGCGATCATCGAGGCGACCACGGCGTCGTATTTCTTCGCCATCAGCGCCGGGATAATCCCTTCCCAGTCCTGGGCGACGATCTTGCATTGGACTTTCATGCGTTCACACAGCGCGTTGGCAATGTCCACATCGAAGCCGTGCAGCTTGTTGTCCGAGTCGACATAGTTGAACGGCGGGTAAGCGCCTTCGGTGGCGATCTTCAGGACTTCAGCCTGCGCGCCGGAGGCCCCGGCCAGGACCATTGCACATGCACTGGCAAAGCGAATGACGTGTTTCATCTAGCACCTCGATTTATTGTTTTGAGCTTGGTGATGATGTGTATCCAACGAACTCGTTGTGCAGGAGCGCAACGGCGGCAAGACGTTTTTCCACTTCCGGGCCCAGCTGTTTGCAGACGTCGTTGACCAGCAGGTGCACCAACGACAGCATCGCGGCGGTCGACTCCCAGAAGAGGTTGAACTCGGTGGGCACGCGGAACACTTCGTCGGCGTTCTGCTCGGCCCAGTCGCAAAAGGTGTCGGTGACCAGCGTCACCGGGATGCCCGCCTCGCGGGCCTTGCGGCACAGGGTCAGGGCATGGCGTGAATAGCGGCGGGCTTCGAACACCACCAGGGCGCTGTCGGCGGGCAGGCTGAGCAGCACGTCGGCGTAATGCCCGGCAGCGCCGTCGACCCAGTGCACGTCATCGCGCAGGTACTGCAGCAAGTGCACCATGGAGGCGGCGATGCCCCGTTCGGTCTGGAACCCGGCGACGAACACCTTGCGCCGGCTGGCCAGGCGCTGGCTGACGGCATGCCAGGTGGGGGTCAGGCTGTATTCGTAGACCTTGACCAGCGCCGCCACTTCCAGCTCGAAGCTGCGGGGCAGGCCCTGCGGACCCTGGCTGGCCTGCTGGCGGAATTCCTGCAAACGGTCGCCTACCAGCCACGGGCCATCGCCAAGGTCGGCCTTGAGGTCGTTTTTCAGGTCTTTGAAGTGGCTGTAGCCGATGGAGCGACAGAAGCGCCCGACACTGGATTCACTGACGTTCAACTTCGCGGCGATGTCGGCAGCGGTCTGGAACGGCAGTTCATAGAGGTTGGCCAGCATGTAGTTGGCAATCGCCCGGCCAGAGGCGGCGGCGGTTGACAGACTGCTTTCAAGGCGTTGTTTGATGGGCTGGCTCAAGGCTGTTTCCTGTTGTTATTCAGCGCTTGGGAAGGAAAATGGATGTTTTCTGTCATAAAGTCAATATTTGACAGATAACTGTCATCGCCGGATAGTTCGCCCATAACAACAAATCGCCCGGAGCTTCAGAATGTCCCACGCCAACACCGCTTTGCCCGAAGTGCAAAGCCTTTCACTCGCCGACCTGACTGAGCTGCTGCAGCGCATCTTTGAACAGCACGGCACCTCGTCGGAAGTCGCCCAGGTACTGGCGCACAACTGTGCCAGCGCCCAGCGCGACGGCGCCCACAGTCACGGGGTGTTCCGCATTCCCGGTTACCTGTCGTCGTTGGCCAGTGGCTGGGTGGATGGTCGGGCCGTGCCGGTGGTGGAGGATGTGGCTTCGGGTTTTGTCCGGGTCGACGCGGCCAAAGGTTTTGCCCAGCCGGCCTTGGCCGCAGCCCGTGGCTTGCTGGTCGAAAAGGCCCGCAGTGCCGGCATCGCGGTGTTGGCGATCCGCAACTCGCACCATTTCGCCGCGCTCTGGCCGGACGTCGAACCCTTCGCCGAAGAGGGCCTGGTGGCCTTGAGCGTGGTCAACAGCATGACCTGCGTGGTGCCGCATGGCGCGCAACGGCCGCTGTTCGGCACCAACCCGATTGCCTTTGCCGCACCGCGGGCCGGTGGCGAGCCGATCGTCTTTGACCTGGCGACGAGCGCCATCGCCCACGGCGATGTGCAGATCGCCGCGCGTCAGGGTCAATTGCTGCCCGAGGGCATGGGCGTCGACAGCCTGGGCCAGCCGACCCGGGACCCCAAGGCTATCCTCAACGGCGGCGCGCTGTTGCCGTTTGGCGGGCACAAGGGTTCGGCCCTGTCGATGATGGTGGAACTGTTGGCGGCGGCCCTGACCGGCGGCAACTTTTCGTTCGAGTTCGACTGGTCGAACCATCCCGGGGCACAAACCCCCTGGACCGGTCAGTTGCTGATCGTGATCGATCCGAGCAAGACCGCCGGCAACCACTTCGCCAGCCGTAGCGAAGAACTGGTGCAGCAGATGCGCGGCGTCGGCCTGCAACGCATGCCAGGCGACCGACGGTATCAGGAACGGGCCAAATCCCTGGCCGACGGCATCAGCCTGCCTGCAGCCGAACTGGCGCGGCTGCGTGAACTGGCGAGCGCGCGCTAGGCAAAGGTGTATCCGACCTTGCAGGTGTATACAAAATCTGTGAGCAACCAAGTTCACTGTAGGAGCGAGCGCCCGCTTGCGGCTTGCTCGCGATGAGGCCAGCACAGCCAACATCGCTGGCGCCTGACACACCGCCATCGCGGGCAAGCCCGCTCCCACAGGTTTGATGGCTGTATGCACAATCTGTGAACACCTGGCGCTACTGTGGGTGTATACAAAATCTGTGAGTATCCAAATTCACTGTAGGAGCGAGCTTGCTCGCGATGAGGCCAGCACAGCCAACATCGCTGGCGCCTGACACACCGCCATCGCGGGCAAGCCCGCTCCCACAGGTTTGATGGCTGTATGCACAATCTGTGAACACCTGGCGCTACTGTGGGTGTATACAAAATCTGTGAGTATCCAAATTCACTGTAGGAGCGAGCTTGCTCGCGATGAGGCCGGCACAGCCAACATCGCTGGCGCCTGACACACCGCCATCGCGGGCGAGCCCGCTCCCACAGGTTTGATGGCTGTATGCACAATCTGTGAACACCTGGCGCTACTGTGGGTATATACAAAATCTGTGAACAGCCAAAATCACTGTGGGAGCGGGCTTGCCCGCGATGAGGCCGGCACAGTCAGCATCCATGGCACCTGACACCCCCACCGGTTTGGTGGGTTGAAACTGCCACCCTGCATGCCCCCGCCCAGTTATAACTGACCCCTTTCCATGCCCTGGCCAGGGTGCAAACGCTTTCTGCTCTTTCGATCTGCAGTCAGTGAAGGCACAATGCGCATCCTTTTTTGGCTAGCCTTGCCGGAGGCCTCGAAATGATTAAGACGCCGTACTACCTGATCGATAAACAAAAGCTGCTGGCGAACATGCAGAAGATCGCCTATGTGCGCGAGCAGTCCGGGGCCAAGGCCCTGTTGGCGCTCAAGTGCTTCGCCACCTGGTCGGTGTTCGACCTGATGGAGCAGTACATGGATGGCACCACCTCGTCCTCGCTCTACGAGCTCAAGCTCGGCCGCCAGAAATTTGCCGGCGAGACCCACGCCTACAGCGTGGCCTGGGCCGACGATGAGATCGAGGAGATGCTCGCCAACTGCGACAAGATCATCTTCAACTCCATTGGCCAGCTGCAGCGCTTTGCCGAGGCGTCCGAAGGCAAGGTTCGCGGTCTGCGGGTCAACCCGCAGGTGAGCAGCTCCGACTACCTGCTGGCAGACCCGGCGCGTCCATACAGCCGCCTGGGCGAGTGGGACCCGGTCAAGGTCGAGGCGGTCATCGAGCAGATCTCCGGCTTCATGTTCCACAACAACTGCGAGAACGGCGACTTTGGCCTGTTCGACCAGATGCTGTGCACCATCGAGGAGCGCTTCGGTCACCTGCTGCACAAGGTCGAATGGGTCAGCCTGGGCGGCGGTATTCACTTCACCGGTGAAGACTATGCCCTCGACCAGTTCTGCGCGCGCCTCAAGGCTTTTTCGCAGAAGTACGGCGTGCAGGTCTACCTGGAGCCGGGCGAAGCTGCCATCACCCAGAGCGCTTCGCTGGAAGTCACCGTGCTCGACACCCTCTACAACGGCAAGCACCTGGCCGTCGTGGACAGCTCCATCGAAGCGCACATGCTCGATCTGCTGATCTACCGCCTGAACGCCAAGCTGGCGCCGAGCGAGGGTGAACACACCTACATGGTGTGCGGCAAATCCTGCCTGGCCGGGGATATCTTTGGTGAGTATCAGTTTGCTGCACCGTTGGCGATTGGCGACCGTCTGTCGTTTGTCGATGCCGCGGGTTACACCATGGTCAAGAAAAACTGGTTCAACGGCCTGAAAATGCCGTCCATCGTAGTGAAACAACTCGATGGTAGTGTCGAGCTGGTTCGTGAGTTTGGTTTCGACGATTACTTGTCCAGCCTTTCGTAAGCTGGCGCAGAAGGAGAGAGAGAAAAATTGAAGAAGAACGTACTTATCATTGGTGCAGGAGGTGTCGCCAAGGTGGTGGCCCACAAGTGCGCGCAGCACAACGATGAACTCGGTCGTATTGCTATCGCGTCGCGCAACATCTCCAAATGCCAGGCCATCATCGACAGCGTCAAGGCCAAGGGCAGCCTCAAAGTGCCCGCCGATATCCAGGCTTTTGCCCTGGATGCCATGGATGTCGAAGCGACCAAGACGCTGATCCGCGAAACCGAATCGCAGATCGTCATCAACGTTGGTTCCGCGTTCCTCAACATGTCGGTGCTGCGTGCCTGCATCGATACCGGTGTCGCCTACCTGGACACCGCCATCCACGAAGAGCCGGGCAAGATCTGTGAAACGCCGCCCTGGTATGGCAACTACGAGTGGAAACACCTCGAGGAATGCCAGCAGAAGAACGTCACCGCCATTCTCGGCGTGGGCTTCGACCCGGGTGTGGTCAACGCCTATGCAGCCCTGGCGCAACAACAGTATTTCGACCGCATTGATTCGATCGACATTCTCGACGTCAATGCCGGTTCCCACGGCAAATATTTCGCCACCAATTTCGACCCGGAAATCAACTTCCGCGAATTCACCGGACAGGTGTGGAGCTGGCAGGACAGCCAGTGGACCAGCAACACCATGTTCGAAGTCAAACGCACCGACGACCTGCCAGTGGTCGGCGCGCAGAACCTCTACCTCACCGGCCACGATGAAGTGCACTCCCTGTCGAAGAACCTCGGCGTGGCCAACGTGCGTTTCTGGATGAGCTTCGGCGAGCACTACATCAATGTGTTCACCGTACTCAAGAACCTTGGCCTGCTCTCCGAGCAACCGGTCAAGACTGCCGAAGGCCTCGAAGTGGTGCCGTTGAAAGTGGTCAAGGCCGTGCTGCCGGACCCAAGTTCGCTGGCGCCTGGCTACACCGGCAAGACCTGCATCGGCGACCTGGTCAAGGGCACCAAGGATGGCCAGCCGCGTGAAGTGTTCATCTACAACGTGGCTGATCACGAGGAGGCCTATGCCGAAACCGACAGCCAGGGCATTTCCTATACCGCTGGCGTGCCACCGGTAGCCGCCGCCTTGCTGGTCGCCCGTGGCGAGTGGGACGTGCAACGCATGGTCAACGTCGAGGAGCTGCCAGCCGAGCCGTTCCTCAAGGCGCTGGACGTGATGGGCCTGCCGACCCGCATCAAGGATGAGCGTGGCGATCGTCCATGGGACAGCAAAGCCTGAGGCCTTCCAGGTCCTGGTAACTGCCCCGCGCACAAGAACGCCGCTCATTGAGCGGCGTTTTGTTTTCCAGCACAGGACCGGTGGGCGAGCGTCCCTCTGTGCACTGCTTATTACAAGGGCTAGACTAGTGGCATATAACCACAATAACGACGTGACTTGCCTGCATGAGAATCCATCCACTTCCACCCCTCAATAGTTTGATTGCTTTTGAGGCCGCAGCGCGGCACATGAGTTTCACGTTGGCGGCGCACGAGTTAAACGTTACCCAAGGCGCGATCAGTCGCCAGGTACGTTTGCTCGAAGATTACCTGGGTAAAACCCTATTTATACGCACGACCCGTACTCTGCAACTAAGCCCGGCCGCCAGCCAGTATTACGAAGCGGTTCGCAATTCATTGCTGGGCGTGGCGCAAGCCACCGGCGAAATACGCCAATGGCAGGGGGCCGAGCAAGTAACGGTGGCCACCAGTACGGCCATGGCATCACTCTGGTTATTGCCCAAAGTCACCCAGTTCCAGCGTGAAAACGAAGAGATCGACCTGCGGATCATCGCCCACGACCAGGTCAAGGATTTCTCCCGGCTGGACTGTGACCTGGCCTTGTATTACTGCCGTACACCGCCGCCGAACATGCAGGTAACGCCCTTGTTTTGCGAGGAGGTGTACCCGGTTTGCAGCCCGGCCTACCTGGCCCAGCACCCGCATTTGAGCAAGCCTGAAGACCTGGCCGGCTTGACCTGGCTGTACCTCGATGACCCGCAGCGGGACTGGATCGGCTGGTCCGACTGGTTGCTCAGCCAGGGCCTGAACAAGGTCGAGCCAAAGCGCCGAATCAATATCAATAGTTACTCGATGCTGATCCAGTCGGCAATCAACGGGCAGGGCATTGCCCTGGCTTGGTCGAACCTGGTCGATGACCCTTTGCGCACCGGCGCATTGGTACGACCGCTGGAGGCGGTATTAACGACCGAGGCGCAGTTCTGTTTGCTGGAGCCGTTGTCACGGGGCGCTATGCGCCAGAGTGTGAAGTGTTTTAGAAGTTGGTTGCTGAATCAACTTCCACCTTCGAAAGACTCCGTCTAAGAATCGCAAAAGTTAAACTTGCCGATAACAACAAGTTGCTCATATATTCGCGCGCCCCTGCAATTAGCAAGTTTCAAGGCAAAAAACAAGGCTGGCGAATTTATGACTAAAAGTCATGAATCGCCCCGCAAATATCGTTTGTCGAGACCACTCCTGTTTTCCCAAACTGGCTGCCAACGGACAGTGGCCAGTGGGCCTGCCGATCTTTCCAAACCGTGCCCAGCAGGGGAAAACAATAATGAGCAACAACCGCCAAATTCCTGTGCATCACCTTGAAACCGTACTTAACCCGATCCATGAGGCCACCGGGCTGAGCAACGAGTTCTACACCGATCAACATTTCTTCGAACTGGAACGTGATCAGGTCATGGGCAAGACCTGGGCCTGTGTCGGTTTCGCCAGCGACCTGGTCAAGGCCGGTTCGGTCAAGCCGATTGATTTCATGGGCCTGCCCCTGCTGCTGATGCGCAACCGTGAAGGCCTGGTGCAGGTATTCCATAACGTTTGCAGTCACCGCGGCATGAAGCTGGTGGAGGAGGCCGGTGAGGTGCAAGGGGTGATTCGCTGCCCTTACCACTCCTGGACCTATGACCTCAACGGCGGCCTGCGTGGCACGCCGCACGTCGGCGGGATCGATCAGCACAAGGACGAGCGCTTCGCCTGCGAAAAGCACGGCCTGAAAGCCATCCGCAGCGCGATCTGGATGGACATGGTGTTCATCAACCTGTCGGGCGACGCCCAGCCACTCGAGGACATGCTCGCGCCGCTGACCACGCGCTGGACCCAGTTCCTTGGCGAGGACGGCATGAGCCTGCTGCGTCGCCGTGCGGGCCAGGACCAGACCACCCTGGACATCAACTGCAACTGGAAGCTGGCGGTGGAGAACTACTGCGAGGCCTATCACCTGCCGTGGGTGCACCCGAGCCTGAACTCCTATTCGCGCCTGGAAGACCACTACAACATCTTGTTCGACGAGCATTTCGCCGGCCAGGGCAGCTACGCCTACAACCTCTCGGATGTCGCCGGGACCCACCTGCCGAAGTTCCCGGCGTGGCCCCAGGACCGTCTGCGCAACGCCGAATACGTAGCATTTTTCCCCAACGTGCTGCTGGGCATCCAGGCCGACCACGCCTTTGCCATGCAGCTTGAGCCGGTTGCGCCGGGACGCACCATCGAGCACCTGCGCCTGTTCTATGTGGGTGACGAAGCGGCCACCAGCGATGAGTTCGCCGCCTGCCGCGCCGCGATTCTCGAGTCCTGGAAAGTGGTGTTCCAAGAAGACATCAGCTCGGTGGAAGGCATGCAGAAAGGCCGTTTCTCCCCAGGCTACAAAGGTGGCGCGTTCTCTCCGGAAATGGACATCCCGACGCACTTCTTCCACCAGTGGGCTGCACGTCAGTTGCTCGCCACCACGCCGTCTGCCTGAGGAGGAGCGCCCATGTATCCGATAGCCTCGCACTGGCTCAACTACATCGACGGTGAATGGAGCGACAGTACCCAGCACTTGAAAGTCCACAACCCGGGCAATGGCAAGTTGCTCGCAACCATCGCCCAGGCCGGTCTGGCAGACGCCGAGCGCGCCTTGGCGGCGGCCCGGCGCTGTGCCGACAGCGGTGAAATGACCCGAGTGCGCCCGGCGCAACGCGTCACTTGGCTGCTGCGCATCGCCGAAGAAATTCGCGCCGTGGCCGACGAAGGGGCCTGGGTGCTGTGCCAGGAGAACGGCAAGCGCCTGTGCGACGCCAGGGACGAGTTCGTCGAGGCGGCGCGGTACTTCGAGTATTACGCCGGGATGGCGGACAAGATCGAGGGCACCTCGATCCCGCTGGGCAACGGTTACATGGACTTTACCCTGTACGACCCGATGGGCGTTTCGGCGCAGATCGTGCCCTGGAACTTCCCGGTTTCGATCTGTGCCCGTTCCCTGGCCCCGGCGTTGGCGGCGGGCAACGCGGTGGTCATCAAGTCACCTGAGCTTTCACCGTTGGGCCTGTGTGTGCTGATCGGCGCCATCAGCAAAGCGGGCTTGCCGCGAGGCGCGGTCAACCTGATCTGCGGCCGAGGCCGTGAGGTCGGGGCGCACTTGGTCAGCCACCGTGCGGTGGACCAGATTGTGTTCACCGGTTCCGTGCCTACCGGGCAGTCGATCTTGCGGGATGCCGCCCAACACGCGATTCCCAGCGTGATGGAGTTGGGGGGCAAGTCGGCGGCGATTGCCTTCGCCGATGCCGACCCCGAGCAACTGCTGGCCAGCGTCCAGTCGGGGATTTTCTTCAATGCCGGCCAGGTCTGTTCAGCGATGTCCCGGCTGCTGGTGCAGCGCGAGATTTATGAGCAAGTGGTCGAGTCCGTTGTCGCCATGGCCGAAGGGCTCAGCGTCGGGATCGGCCAGGACGACGCGGACCTCACGCCCGTGGTCAGTGCCGGACAACTGGCAGGTATCGAAGACCTGTGTCGCCGCGCTGTGGCGCAAGGTGCGGTAGCGGCCACCGGTGGCCAGGCATTGCCTGACCGCTCCGGTCACTTCATGGCCCCGACGGTGTTCCGCGATGTGCGTCCCGACATGTGCATTGCCCAGGAAGAGGTGTTTGGCCCGGTGCTGGCGGTGATCCCTTTCGACACCGAGGAGGAAGCGATCGCCATCGCCAACGGTACCGAGTTCGGTCTGGTGGCGGGGGTGTTCACCCAGGACATCAGCCGGGCGATGCGCTGCACCCGGCGCCTGAGGGCCGGCCAGGTGTTCGTCAACGAATGGTACGCCGGGGGAATCGAAACCCCGTTTGGTGGCGTCGGGCTGTCGGGTTTTGGCCGGGAAAAGGGCCAGGAAGCCTTGTACAGCTATGTGCGCACCAAGAACGTAGCGATCCGGGTTGCGGGGGAGTGAGCGCCATGTACAAGACTTGGCTGTGTATCGTCTGTGGCCTGATCTACGACGAGGCGCTGGGCTGGCCCCAGGACGGCATCGTCGCCGGCACGCGCTGGGAGGATGTGCCCGAAGACTGGCTGTGCCCCGAATGCCACGTCGGCAAGGCGGATTTCGAGATGCTCGATATCAGCGAGCATGTTGCGCCGGCTGCCGTCGCCAGTGTGCCGTTGCCCACCCCGGTGATGGCTCCTGCCGCGCTGTTGCCGACCCAGCCGATCGTCATCATCGGCAGCGGTTACGCCGGTTACGGCCTGGCCCAGGCATTGCGCAAGGCCGACCCGCGGGTGGAGATCTGCGTGCTGACCCAGGACTGCGGGCACTTGTATTCCAAGCCGGCACTGTCGATCGGGCTGTCCCAGGGCAAAGACGCCGAGGCATTGGCCAGCGAGTCGCCGATGGCCATCGAGCGGCGCCTGAACATCCGCGTCTATGCGCATTGCCAAGTGCAGCGCATTGACAGCGCGGCGCGGCGCTTGAGCACCAGTCTGGGTGAGATGGACTACGGCCAGTTGGTCCTGGCCAGCGGCGCGATGCCGCTGCGCCTGGCGATCGAGGGCGACACCAGTGCCGTGCTCAGCGTCAACAATTTGCACGACTACCGACAATTCCGTCAGCGCCTGAGCAGCGTGCAGCGTGTCGCCATCCTGGGCGACGGCCTGATCGGTTGCGAGTTTGCCAACGACCTGGCCAGCAACGGCGTGCGTGTCGATGTCATCGGCCTCGGCCGCTGGCCCATGGAGCGCCTGCTGCCGGTCGAGGCCGGCCAGAAGCTGCAGCACGCCCTCAGCGAATTGGGAGTGAACTGGTATCTGCAGAACACCCTGCAGGCCATCGAGCCAACGGCCCAGGGTTACCGCTTGCAACTCGCCGACGGGCAACGCATCGAGGCCGACCTGGTGTTGTCTGCCGTCGGGCTGCGGCCGGACCTCAGCCTGGCAGAGAGTGCCGGGGTGACAGTCGGCAGGGGCATTCAAGTGGACTCGCGACTGCAGACTTCCCAGCCGGGGATCTACGCCTTGGGCGATTGCATCGAGATCGCCGGGCAGTTGTTGCCTTATCTGGCACCGATCAACCAGGGCATCCAGGCACTCAGCCAGACCTTGCTCGGTCGGCCTACGGCCGTCGATTACCCGTTGATGCCGGTGACGGTCAAGACCCCGGTCGCGCCGCTGTGCCTGCTGCCGCCCGCGGCGGGTTGCGTGGGGGAATGGCGCTGCACCTTGACCGAGGACGGGGTGAGTGCCGGTTTCCATGACGTCGACGGTGCGCTGCAAGGTTTTGTCCTGCTCGGTCGCCAGGCGCAAGCCCAACGCAGCCGTTTGCTGCAGTCCTGCCAGAACTCCCAACAGGCTGTAGCCTGAGGCCCGAATCATGAAGAACACGATCAATCTGCCGTATGACGATGCCAGCTGCGGCTGGTACGCAGCCTTGCCTCCACAACCCGCCTGCACGCGCCTGTCCGGTGAGCAGCGGGCCGACTTCACCATCGTCGGCGCAGGGTTTGCCGGCCTGGCGGCCGCACGCCGTCTGGCAACGCATCACCCGCAAGCACGGATTCTGTTGGTCGATGCCCAACGGGTGGCTCACGGGGCTTCGGGGCGCAACTCCGGGTTTGTGATTGACCTGCCACACAAATTCGCCCTGGAGCATCCGGACCCGGCACACAAGCAGCGCTTGCTGGGGCTCAATCGCGCCGCCATTGCACAGTTGCAAGGCTTGGTGCAGAGCCGTGGGATCGATTGCCAATGGTCCCACGCCGGTAAGTATCAAGGTGCCGTCGGTGCCCGTGGCCTGGCTTACCTGGATCACTTCGAGCGGCTGATGAGCGACCTTGGCGAACCGTTTCGCCGGGTGGGTCCGGCAGAACTGTCCAGCGTCCTCGGCACCCAGCATTACAGTGGCGCGATCTACACCCCCGGCTGCTACCTGATGCAACCCGCGGCCCTGGTCACCGGGCTGGCGCGTTCGTTGCCGGAGAATGTCGAGTTGCTGGAAGAGTCACCGATCCAGCGCCTGGAGCGTGACGGCAAGGGCGGCTGGCTGTTGCATGGCAGCCAGGGGCTGATCCGCAGCCCGCAGGTATTGCTCGGCACCAGCATCTTCACCCAGGAGTTTGGTTATTTGCGTAACCGCCTGCTGCCGGTGATGACCTTCGCCAGTTGGACCCGACCGCTGACCGACAACGAGCTGGCGGCCTACGGCGGTCAGGTGGACTGGGGGCTGACCCCGGCGGACCACGCCGGTACCACGGTGCGCATGACCGAGGATCGTCGCCTGATCATCCGCAATACCTATAAACATGTGCCCAAGTATGGGCGCAGCACCAGCGATGCCATGCGCCTGGACGTGCGCGCGGCGCATCGCAAGGCGTTCCTGGCGCGCTTCCCGCAACTGGCCGAGGTGCCTTTCAGTCATACCTGGGGTGGGGTCTACGCGATCTCGCGCAACTTCACCAACTTCTTTGGCGAACTGGAACCGGGGCTGCATGCCTCGGCGTGCGACAACGGGGTGGGTGCGGCCTGGGGCACGATCTCCGGGACCTTGCTGGCCGATCTGGCGGTGGGCGCCGATTCGGCGCAGTTGAACGATATCCGTGCAGTGACCGGCATGCCGTCGCTCAACCCGCCGGAACCGTTTCTCGGCCTGGGGGTGCGCTCGCGCATTCGCCTGGCCGCCTGGAACAGCCGGAGTGAGTTATGAGCCCGCGCGCCCCAGGCAAGGCACGGGTGCTGTGCATCGACCAGCAGGACCTGACATTCACCGTGCGTGGTGGGCCGCCCGGAGCGGCCTATGTCGCCCGTGCCGTGAGCAACGAGGTGTCACCGAATATCGGGGTGGGATTTGCCCGCTGGGAAGGGGCAGAGGTGCGGTGGACGGTGCTGTATGACGAGGTGATCTTCGTGATCGAGGGCTGTCTGCAGCTGCAGGCCGACGGTGAAATGTTCGAGGTCAGGCCAGGCCAGGTGTTGTGGATTCCTGAAGGCAGCGAGCTGGTGTATGGCGGTCATGCCTTGTTCGGCTACGTGGTGCACCCGGGCAACTGGAAAGAGCTGCACGGGTTGGCGTGACGCCAACTTCCCCCCTTGGACTTCTTGGAATCCGCACCGTGCTTGGACTGACGCGAACTTTCGGGGCCCTTTACCTGGCCAGCTTGTTGATGCAATTGGGCTCGACCCTGCTGATGACCTATCTGGCGTTGCGCTTGAGTGGCATGGGCGGGAGCGAGGCGGCCGGCGGTGCCTTGATGGCCGCCAATGCCCTGGGCATGGTCCTGGGCGGTTGGGTCGGGCGTTGGCTGATCGGCGCGGTTGGGCACATTCGTACCTACGCGGCGTGCGCCGGGATTATTGCCGCGGCGGTGCTGGCCCATGAATTCAGTCATTCACTGCCGTTCTGGCTATTGCTCAGGGCGCTGGTGGGGCTGGCGATGATGTGCCAGCTGATGGTGATCGAAAGCTGGCTCAACGATCAGGCCCGCACCGAGCAACGTGGCGCGGTACTGGCGCTGTACATGGTTGCCAGCTACGTCGGCATGATGCTCGGCCAGTTGGCCCTGACCCTCGATACCGGCTTGGGCATTCGTGCGCTATTGGGCGTGGCCATGGTGTTTGCCCTGTGCTCGGTGCCAGTGGCGCTGACCCGCAGTGCCCATCCCAGCGTGGTGCCCAGTGCGGCGATTGATGTGCGGTTGTTCCTGCGGCGGATTCCCCAGTCGTTGGTGACCGTCCTGGTGTCCGGGATGATCAATGGCAGTTTCTACGGCCTGGCTGCGATCTATGCGAGCAAGCAGGGACTCGATACGGCGCAGGTCGGGCAGTTCATGGCCTTGACCATCGGCGCCGGGCTGCTGGCGCAGTTACCGCTGGGCTGGCTCTCGGACCGCCTGCCACGGGCGAGCCTGATCCGTGGGGTGGCGGTGGTGCTTCTCGTGGCCAGCCTGCCGTTGGGGTTTAATCAGTCGCCCTCGTTCAGCACCGTGTTGCTGTTTGGCGCGGCGATTGGCTTCCTGCAGTTTTGCCTGTACCCGCTGGGCGTGGCGCTGGCCAACGACAATATGGAGGCAGGCTTGCGAGTGTCCCTCTCGGGCATGCTGTTGATCACCTTCGGCGTCGGAGCCTGTATCGGGCCGCTGGTGGCAGGTTTATTGATGGAATATGCGGGCGCCTCCAGCCTGTATTTTTTTCACGCCGGTTGTGCGTTGTTGCTGGCCTTGTGCGTGACCCAGACGCGAGTCAGCGGTCGGCACCTGAACCCGGACGCGCCCTTGCATCAACCGCTCACGCCGGATGGTCTGGCAAGTTCGAACTGGGTGGCGGTGGCAGAGCCGGTAGAGCAATCGGCAAGGCACTAAGTGCCGTCGCCAGGGAGGGCAGCGACGGTTTTGATCGATGCGTTTTTCTCATGAATCGGTGACGAAAAATGGTTTGAAGGCGGGTGGGGTTTCCACCATCTTGCCAGTGGTAATTAGGATAAACACGCCTGGAATAATCATCGGACGAACAGCGTTGTTTTTCGGGGCTTTGAATAACCCGTCAAGCGCCTGACTCCAGAACACTCTCTACACCCTTATACAAAAACAAAAGGGGAATAAAATGCGTGCGCAATCTGGCATGTTGAAAGGCTTGAATCCGAAAGTGACGGTGGCTTCATTAGTTGGCGTGATCCTGTTTGTACTGTTTTGTGCCGTTCAAGATGAACAAGCCGCCAAGGCGTTTGAAACGGCCTCCGGGTTTATCCTGTACAACTTCAAGTGGTACTACATTACGTTGATCAGTGCTGTACTTGGGGTGCTGGCTTATATTGCCGTCAGCCGCTTTGGCAACCTCAAGCTGGGCGCCGACGAGGATGTGCCAGAGTTCAGCTTCGCGTCCTGGATCGCCATGCTGTTCAGCGCCGGCATGGGCATCGGCCTGATCTTCTGGTCGGTTGCCGAGCCCATGCTGCACTACGCCGACAACCCGTTTTCCAAGGGCTTGACCGACGAATCGGCGAGCATCGCCATGCGCATCACCCTGTTTCACTGGGGCCTGCACCCCTGGGCAATCTTTTCCATGATCGGCCTGGGCCTGGCGTACTTTGCCTATCGCCGGGGCTTGCCGCTGGCGCTGCGTTCGTTGCTCTATCCGTTGATCGGTAACCGCATCTACGGTTGGATCGGCCATGTGGTCGATATCATGGGTGTGGTGATCACCGCCTTTGGTGTTTCCCAGTCACTGGGCCTGGGTGTGGCGCAGATCAATACCGGCTTACATCAAGTGTTTGATGTCCCGGTGAGTATCGGCCTGCAGTTATCGATTATCCTGGTGGTCAGTATTCTCGCCTGCGTTTCCTTGCTGGTGGGATTGTCCAAGGGGATGAAGCGCATCTCCACCCTTAATATGTATTTGTCTTTCCTGTTAATGCTCGCGGTGCTGCTGTTAGGTCCAACCCGTTACATTCTGAACTTGATGTTCGAATCCACCGGCGATTATGTGCAGAACATCGTCGGCCTGAGTTTCTGGATGGATGCCCAGAAAGACAGCGAATGGCAAAACTGGTGGACCGCGTTCTACTGGCCTTGGTGGATGACCTGGGGGCCGTTTGTCGGCTTGTTCATCGCACGAATTTCCAAAGGCCGGACCATCCGTGAGCTGGTAGTGGGTGCGTTGATTGTGCCGACCATGGTCACCATCCTCTGGATGTCGGTCTTTGGTGGTGCTTCCCTGAAGCAGGAGCAACTCGACCGGCAAGCCTATCAGCAGTCGGTAGCGGCTCAGGAAGTGGTGCAGGAGCAAGCACCGTTCAGCGGTGGCACGGTGCTGTTGGCGACCAAAAAAGAAACCACGGCGGCCATGTTCACCCTGTTGCAAGTGCTCGATGGCCCTGCGGTCGGCGCGGCACTGTCGATCCTGGTCTGCGTGTTGCTCGGGGTGCACTTTGTCACCACCGCCGATGCCGGGACCCAGGTGTTGTGTACCTTGTGCGCCTTGGGCAGCACCAATCCACCGAAGTGGATCAGGGTGCTCTGGTGCCTGTTGGAAGGCGCCATTGCGGCGGGGTTGTTATTGGCCGGCGGATTGAAAGCGATTCAAATGGCGAGTATTGCCGCAGGGTTGCCGATCGCCATGTTGCTGTTGGCCATTTGCTACAGCCTGATCCACAGCTTGCGCCAGGAGATGCCGGCCGTGGCCTACCGTACCCCGGCACCGCAGCCGAAATCGGAGCAGGACGCTGCGTTGGCAGAGCGACGTGAACCTGAAGTGGTAACGGGTAAACGTGTGCCTTTTCCGGTAGCTGAAGCCTACTGATCAGAGCGGTTGTCGGGCGTTTTTCCACGCCCGATAAGCCTCTGGCAAACACCCCGCACACGGCCGGAAACCGGCCGCCAGGGCGGCTGCCTCATCGGCAAAAAACACCCGATGAGTCACGTAGCCGCCCCGGGCAATGGCACGCAAGGCGCCTGGGCAATCCAGGCGACCGTAGATCTTCGAGCGCCGGTGGCCGCCCAACAGGCCGGGCACCGGGCTGGCGATCTTGTGCCGTTGTTCGTTGAGCAGCCAGTAGGTTTTCATCCCCTGGGCACTCGCCACAAATACCACGCGGCAACCGTCCGATACGGGCTCCAGGCCTGGCCAAGGTCGAGCATCTGCTTGCGCGTGGGCGTTTGCTCCAGGCTCTTGAGGCGGCGGTAACCGTCGCGTACACCAAAGTCGTCGGCGGGCAGGATGTCCGAGCGTTCGAGGGTGTAGATCAGCAGCATCTCCACGGTCCAGCGACCAACCCCACGCAACGGCGTCAGGCGCGCAATCAGCGCCTCGTCGTCCATGGCTTGCGCCGTGGGGTAGTCCGGGACAACGCCGCTCAACGTGGCGCCAGCGATGCCCTGAATGGTCGCGATCTTGCTCGCGGAAAAACCGCAGCGGCGCAGGTCGTCAAACTCGCTGGCCAGCAACTGTGCAGCAGTGGGGAAGGGCTGCCCGGGGAACAGCGCGAGCAAGCGCCCGACAATCGCATCGCCGGCACGCACGTGCAGTTGCTGATAGGCGATCGCCCGCACCAGGGCTTCGTAGGGATCGCGCGTTGGCTGGGGTTGATGCAGGCATGGGCCGATGGCCGCGACATGCCGCGCCCAGTCGTCGTCGAGGGCGGCGAGGAACTGGCGGGCGCGGTGATAGGGCATGGGGCATCCGGGTCAGGAGTGAGGGACTGGTGGACAGACTAGTCGTCCGCCCGCCACCGTGCACCCGGGGTCTTGCGCTCAAACTCGCAATGGCGCCTTGGTGCTCAGGCCTTGCTCGCAGCCAGGTACGCAGCAAGACGTCGGCCCATCTCGTCACCCAGGGCCTGCAAGGCGCTCATCGGTCGCACCATCACTTCAAACTCGACGATTTTCCCCTCCTCGTTGAAGCGAATCATATCGATGCCCTTGAGTTGCTTGGCGCCGACCCGGGCACTGAATTCCAGCACCACATTCAATCCGTCGGCACTCGCCAGTTCGCGGTGGTAGGTAAAATCCTCGAACACCTGGAACACCGTGTTGAGGATCATCGCCACCACCGGCGCGCCGGGGTAGGGCGTATGGGCCATTGGCGAGCGGAATACGGCTTCGGTAGCGAGCAATTCGGGCAGGGCGCGCAAGTCGCCCTTATCGAGCATGGCGTGCCACTGCGCCAGGGTGGCGGCGACGTTGGGATGCAGCTTGAGTTCAGACATGTTCGACTCCTGGGTTTTTATTGTTGTGCCGCCGCCCAGTGATGGCCTGGGCGGCGTGCTCTGCCCAGAGACTGTAGATCATCGGCCCGGGATGGAAACCGTCGACGGCCATCATCCCGGCCTCCGGGGCCAGGCTCAGGGTCAGCAGGCTACAGGATGGCTGGGCGGCGGTGAGGGTGGCCAGTCGTTGGTTGAAACGCCTGGCCCGGTTGCCCAGGTACCAGCGCAGAGGCTGGGGCAATGCCGGGAACAGATGCATCGGTGGCAGCGGGGAAATGATCAACTGTTGCACTGCGAACTTGTCCCTCAACAACCCCAGCAAGCGCTGTTGCCGCACCAGCCATTGATCGGCGCCAAGGCTGCTGGTGACATCGTTGACCCCAATGCCCAGCACCGCCACATCGAAGGGCTCCGCGTCCTTGGCTTCGAGCAGCTCCAGCAGGCCTTGGGAATCCAGCCCGGTCTGTGCCCAGAGTTGCCAGCTCACCTGGAAATCTGCAGCCAGCCGTCCAACCAGTTGCCCGCTCAGGGCCTGGTCCTGGGTCGCGGCACCCACCCCGGCGACGGCCGAATCCCCGACTATCAGCAAGCGCAGGCGCACGCCATTGCCGGTCAAGCCCTGGCGTGCACCGCTGGCTTCCGGCAACCGCGGGGTGACCCGCCGGACGTAGAGACCCTGCAGCAGGAGCAAAGGCCCCAGCAACAGTTTGCTCAAGGGTTCAAGCATGCCCGAGGCTCACGCCCGACGCGCCATCAACAGCACACTCGCCGCCGCCAACAGCCCGGCGCAGCAACGGTTGAAAATCCGCTTGCCACGGGGTTGGCAGGGGCGCGGGAATCCATCCTGACTTTCGTAGCACTGAGGAGCAGGCTTTCGATCCATAAACTTCATCGGCGAGTGAAAATTGTCGGTCATGTGGGGTTGTTGTACGCAACACTGCTAACCGCTCAGAGCAGGTCATCATCGGCCCAGATCATTGAGGGGCGCCGTACGCGGCTAAAAATGCATCTGTCGCTCTGGTAGCTGTGTCTTTACAAAACGTTTGATCAAATCCTTGCATCGTGGAAAACAGGAAAAGATCAAGCCACTCGGATTCCAGCAGCGCGCGCAGGTGCAGGGCTGCTACTCGCGAATCCGCTCGGCGGAGTTTCCCTGTGTCCATATTGTAGTGGTCAAATGAAACCGGACACCCATTTAGGTGCATTCGTAACTGCTTTCCTTGCAGCCTTCACATAGCCCATCGGGATCACCGGCGCCTGCGCCCTTGTCACAGCGGTGTAGATGAAGGCGTGAGACAGCGCCTGTGATTTGCGCAACGGCACGATCACTCGCCTAACGCTGGTTGCTCAGGGCACTGTCCAGTGGCTTCAGTTCAAGGCCTGGAGGTGTCTACCGTTCAGGGGGTAGTCCAACCTGCCTTCAAAAGTGTCTACGAAACTAGAGGAGATTCATTTCGCCTTGAATGAATCGCTTCATTAAGACAGGCCTTGCGATGAACTCGATGGGATCACCGCAAGGCAAATGGCCGCGTCTGTACAGGTACTGTGTCGGCCTGAGCAACTCATTGCCGCGATGACAGCCGCTGATGCAACACACCCTGTGGACTGAACAATGTCAGTTGATCGTCATCCACAGCCAGCAGCGCAGAAAGGTTCACGCGGTCTTCACGAATCGCGCTACTGAAATGCTTTAGTTCAGCATCCGCGACGCTCACCAGCCCACCATTACCAACCACCACCACGCGGCCATCGACCAACTGGATCAAGGCGGTGATCGCCTCCTGGCTGCCGCTGTCCAACTCGCGCCAGGAATCGCCGCGGTCTTCGCTGAGCAGCACCCGCCCGCTCATGCCAGCCAGTAGCACGCGGCCGTCGCGCAATGTGATGCCGCTCCATAACGAGCCACTGACGCCGGTATCCAACGTCTCCCATGTCACACCGTTGTCGCGCGAGCGGTACGCGTTGCCGCCCTCCGCGGCGATGAACAGGCTGCCATCCGGTGCGCAGAAGATGTGATTGAGGTGATAGTCATCATCGTTCGCACCCAGGCTCAGGCGTTGCCAGCTCTGACCACCATCCTGGGTCTCGCTGGCGTAGCCATAGGCGCCGGTGACTATGCCGTGGCGGGTGTTCTCGAACCAGACGGAAAGCAGTACGGGTTTGTCTTCCAGGCGCTGCTGCAGAGTCCAGTTTTCGCCAGCATCGCTGGTGTGCAACAGCACTCCTCCGTGACCGACCGCCCATCCATTTTGCGCGTCGGCGAAACTAACCGCGGTCAGCAGCGTATCGACAGGAACCACCCTGGCTTGCCGCCAGTCCTGCCCCCCGTCGGAGAGCGCCACGACGCCATAATCGCCCACCGCGACCAGGCGCTCACCGGCCTGGCTCACCGCCACCAGCGGGGCGTGTTGTGCTTGGGCTTGGCGCATGGCGGGAGTCCGTTCAGCGGCACGGCTGTAGAGGATCATGTTGGCGCCTGCCAGCAAGGCGCAAACCAGCAGCAAACGCACGGGAGTGAAGTCTCTCTTGGGCATTTCGTGTCCTCCAATCAGTGCGCAACCAGAGGCGCGCAAACCGGCCCCCGACGCGGAATCAGCACATCCAGCATCACTGCGATGGCCGGTAACAGGGTAATCGCCATCAGCATGTTGACCATGAACATGAAGGTCAGCAGCAGCCCCATGTCAGCCTGGAACTTCAGCGCCGAGAACGACCAGGTGGCCACACCGATGGACAGGGTGATGGCCGTGAAGATGGTCGCCACGCCGACCTCGCGCAGCGCCAGCTTGAAGGCGTTGGCGATGTCCAGCCCCTCAGCCAGGTGCAACTGCAGACGGTTATAGATGTAGAAGGCGTAATCCACGCCGATGCCGACCGCGAGCACCATCACCGGCAAAGTGGCGACAGTCAGGCCAATATCCAGGGCCTTCATGAAGCAGTAACCGAGAAAGGTGGCCAAGGTCAGCGGCAGGCAGCAGGCGACCATCGCTCGCCAGTCGCGGTAAACCACAAAGACCAGCAGCACGATGGTCAGGTAGACGTAGAGCATCATCGGCAGCTCGGAGCTTTCGACGATCTCGTTGGTGGCCGCCTGCACCCCGGCATTGCCACTGGCGAGGCGCACGTTTACCCCCACCATTGGGTGCTCGGCGCGGTATTGCTGAACGGCCTCCACCACGCTTTTCAGGGTGCTGGCCTTGTGGTCGGCCAGATACAGGTTGACCGGCAGCAAGCTGCAGTCTGCGTTGTACAGCCGCAGCCCCTCGGGTACCTGGCGTACCGCTTCACCGAGTGACAGCTCATCCGCCGGTAGCGCCACCCATTTCGGATTGCCCTCGTTGACTCCGGAGGCCGAGAGCTTGGTCAGTACAGGCAACGACTGCGCCGAGAGAACACCCGGCACATTGGCCAGGTACCAGGTCAGCCGGTCGATGTAGGCCATCACCTCGTGCTGATAGCAGCTGTTCTTCGGCGTTTCCACCGCGACTGTGAAGAGATCCAGGCCGAGACCGAAATGGCTGACCACGCTTTCCACGTCTTTGTTATAGCGCGAGTCGATATGCAGCTCCGGCGCGCCCGGCAGGACATGGCCAACATGCCGACCCTGGCTCTGCCATACGGCGGCGACCAGCAGCACCAGACACAGCACCGCCCCGATTGCCGCATTACGCGTCTCGGCGATGCGCCCGAGCTTGAGCATGGCGCCGTCACGCCCGCGGCGAAGTCGATCGACGCGTCTCACATAGGCCTGATCGAAGCGCAAATAGCTGGCCAGCACCGGCAGCATGATCAGGTTGGTGACTATCTTGTAGGCCACCCCAACCGAGGCGGTGATCGCCAGTTCGCGAATCATTGGGATTGGCACCAGCACCAGCGTAGCGAAGCCGACGAAGGCGGTGATCAGCGCCAGCGTGCCGGGAATCAGCAAGCCGGAGAAGCTGCGGCGCGCGGCGGTCATGCCATCGGCGCCGGCGCAGACTTCCTTGGAGATGAAGTTGACCTGCTGCACGCCATGGGACACACCGATGGCGAACACCAGGAAAGGCACCAGGATCGCCAGCGGGTCGAGGCCGAAGCCAAGGAGAGTGATAGTGCCGAACTGCCAGACCACCGACACCAGCGAACAGCACAGCGGCAGGAAGGTCAACGCCCAGGAGCGGGTGTACCAATAGACCGCCAGCACGGTGAGCAGGAACGCCAGGGCGAAGAAACCCATCACCGACGTGGCGCCAGCGCCGATGTCGCCCATCTGCTTGGCGAAACCGATGATTTGCACCTCGTATTGGTCGTCGCCGTACTTGGCCCGCACTTCGTCCTCCAGGCGCTGGCTGAACTCCAGGTAGTTCAGGCGTTGGCCGGTCTGCGGGTCAGGATCGGCCAGCTCGGCCAGCACCATGGCCCCGGAGTAATCGTTGGCCACCAGGCTGCCGACGAAGCCGCCGACCAGGGTGCGCTCACGAATGCCGGCGATGGCCTGGTCGTTCAGAGTGGCCACGGTGACGTCGCCCCCCACCACATCCTCGGCCTTCATGCCCTCTTCGGTAATCTGTACCGCGCGGGTGTTCGGGGTCCACAGCGAGGTCACCGTGCGGCGGTCGATGCCGGGCATGAAGAACAGGGTCTGGGTCAGGTCGTTGAGCTTGGTCAGCGCCTCCTTGTTCCAGATATCGCCGTGCTTGGCGTGCAGCACCACGATGATGCGATTGGCGCCGAACAGCACGTCGCGGTACTGGTTGAAGGTCTTGATGAACTCGTGCTGCTGCGGCAGCTGCTTGTCGAAGCCGGCAGACATGCGCAGTTGCGCGGCGAAGCCAGCCATCACCAGGGTCACCAGGGCCAGCACGCCGAGGGTGGCAAGACGATGACGGAAGAAGAAGCGCTCGAGGCCGAGCACCAGGGAAGTCAGCATGGTTATGCCTTCCTGAAATTACCAAGCGAACGGAGCAGGGCGGGACTGGCCCGCCTTGCGCCGGCGGTCAGAACGAGTAGGAGATGTTGCCGCTGATGAAATCGCGGTCAGTCATCAGGTTGTTGTCGCCGCCGCCCCAGTACTGCACCCACTGCAGGCCACCCTTCCAACGGTCGCGGTAGTTGAACAGCAAGGCGCTGGTCAGCGACTTGCGGCCCTCGACGAACGGCGATGCGTTCGGCGTGGTGCCGTTGACGTCGTGGTAGAAGTCCAGCTGCGGCGTGAGGGTGATACCGCTACCGAACGCATTCGGGTAGTTGATGCCCATCTCGGCGACGTAGCCCCAGGAGGTTTTGTCCGGCAGTGAATAGTCCGGGAGCAGGTATGGCGTCTCGCCCGAGGTGTCCAGATCCGGGTAGTGGGTGACGACCGCCTCGGTCAGCAGGAAGCCGTCGGAGGCGCCCAGGCTCCCTGGAATGAAACCCAGCGGGTCGCTGGCCGAGAAGCTGTAGACGGCATTCACATGTGCCTGCCATTTCTTCTCTTCGACATAGCCCTTGCTGACGCCGTTGTCGTACACGCTGAATTCATTGAACCGGCCGGTGAAGGCCGCGCCAAAGGGCACCAGGGGATCAATGCTGACGCTGTCGTTGGGCCGGTAGGACAGCTCCGCGCCGACCGCTACCGGTCCGACCATGGTGTTCATCGACAGGCCGAACAGATTCTTGTCTTCGCCATAGTTGATGAAGTAGTTGTCGACCAGCAGGGTATCGGGGGAGCGGGTGGCCGTGTAGCCGACGAAGGGCAACTTGTCATGGTAGCGCTGATAGAACACGCCGAACTCGGTCTCGATCTCCTCCGCCGTCCAGCGCAGGGCGATGCCGTACTGCCCACTGTTTTTCGCTTCATGCCTGCCGGCGTAGGGAATCGCCAGCCCCGTGGCGAACATCTGCTCGTCGCTCAGGCCGCTGATCCCTGGCGCGCCGCAGCGTCCCGTGGGCGTCAGGTCGGCGCAAGTCAGGCCGAGCAAGGGGCTGTAGACATTGTTGACGAAGCTGGTCGAGAGGTAGATCGGCAGATTGCCTTCACCCACCACATCGCTCCCCGAGTAGTAGGTGCCCACCGGGTCGATGCCATAGGCGTTCCACTTGAACTGGTAGTAGGCCTCAACGCTGAGGGTCTCGCTCAGCCCGAGGTTGAACGAAGCCATAGGTGCCGGGATGAACACCTCCTTCAATTGGGTGCCGGGGGTGTGGTAGTTCGCAAGGTTGATGGCGTTGATCTGGTTGATGCCACCGGTCACGAAGATTTCCTCGCCCCAGCTGATCACCTGGTTGCCGACCTTGACCTTGGCTGGCATCTCACCGAGGTCGAAACTCTTCGCCACCCAGAGGTCGAGCAACTCCAGGCGCTCGGTGGCTTCCCGCTTGGCGTCGTCATCCAGTTCGGTGTTTCGGGTGTCATCCATCTTGAAGTCTTTCGCCCAGGCGACCCGGCCGAGTGCGCTCCAACCCTCACCGAGTTTCAGGCTCAACTCATGGTTGCCCTTGATCACGTGCGAGAAGACATCGTGCTTGTTGTAGTTGAGGTTGCCATCGTCAGCATTGCTGTAGCTGATATCGGCGTTGGCGTAGCCATTCCCTTTGCTCAGATTGTAGAAGCGCCCGGTCTGAGTCTGGGTGCCGTTGTTACAGCCACCGCTATCGCCGCCGAGGATATGGCAGTCCTGCGACTCCAGGCGCTGCGCGAAGCCATAGGACAGACTCGAATCCAGGCTGCCGGATATCCCCGCGTCCGAGCCGAAGCGAAACGCGTGGCCCGGCGCGCTCCAGACCAGGCCGCAGGCCGCCATCATCAGCAGGGTCAGGTTGTTTTTGACACGCGGGAAGCCCGGCGCGGCAAGGGCCGCGCCTTTATTTTTGTTATGCATGAGCTTTTCCTCAGGTCGGACTTAACGTTCGCCGCGGCGACGCAGTTCGTCGGAGTTGAACATCTTGTCGTTGACCCGGCCTTCGAGGCCTGCGGTCAGGTCGAGCACCTTGCCTTCCTGGGTAAAGCCGTCGGCGATGTAGCGACGGGCGATCAGGTCATAGCTGACGTACTCGATGGAGGTGCATGCCTGGATCTGTGGATTGGCCCAGACGCTGCCTTCCTGGGCACGCCAAAGATTGCCCTTGGCGTCGAACATATCGACATGCAGCAATGCCCAGCTGTCCTCGTCGAAGTAGAACACCCGCTTGGCCAGGGAGTGACGCTTGTCAGCTTTCACCGTTGCCTCCACCACCCAGACCCGGTGCTGCTCGTAACGCTGCACGTCACGATTGAGGTAGTCCTGACCGATCAACTGCTCATAGCGGTTCGACTTATCGACCAATTTGTAAGAGTTGTACGCAACAATCATTTCCTTTTTGCCGACCAGCTTGTAGTCGTAGCGATCGAGCGCACCGGTGTACATATTGATCTGGTCAACGTAGTAGAGGCTGTCGGAGCCAGCAATCGGGTTGTCGTAGGCAAAGGAGGGGGCACGCCGCACGCGGCGTTGGCCAGGGAAGTAGATCCAGGCATCCTGCGGCTTATCCAATTGTGCATGCACCAGGTACATCTCGCCCGCCCGGGACGAGGGTGAAAGCAGGTCATACATCAGCTTGGCTTCGATATTGCCGGTATCTGCCGGGGCTTTTACGGCCGGGTCGTTATAGGGGTAGAACTCGTAGGATTTTTGCTCGACTTGTGTCAGCGTCCCCCCTTTGTCCCGCATCAGAAACGCGGCATCGAATTGCCGACCCTTGGCGATGTAGCGCAATTTGTAGTTCCACATCGCCTCGACACCGCTGGCCGGTAGCGGAAACGGAATCGCTTCGCCGGCCGCGGCTTCCAACTGCCAACCGTCAGCGCCAACCTTGCTCTGTGCGGCGAATTGTTTGGTGCGCTGCGCCACGGCGTCCGGGAAGGTGCAACTGCGATGGGTCGGATAAACGTCCACGCGGTAGCCGGGATAGGCCTTGATCAGTTCAATCTGTCCGGCGGGCAACTTTGCCTGATGTTGAGCGAGATTCTGTGCATTGACGCTGAAAAGCACCTTGTCAGCCCCATAGGGGTCACCATGGCCGGGCTCCCAGCCAGCCGGGGCACGGGCCAGGCCTCCCTCCCAGGCCGGGATGCTGCCATCCACGGTGCCAGCCCGCTCCGCACCGAAGGGGGTGAGTTTTTTGCCGAGTTGCTCCAGTTCAGCTGAAGTGGCCGCCTGTGCCGTGCTCAGGCCCCAGCATGCAAGCAGGGCGCTAAACAGCAAAGTCCGTTTGAACATGCTATTCACGAGGTGTCTCCTATTATTGTTAGAGGTCGGAGCGCAGGGCTGGGCGGCGTTCGCACAGCTTTCCAGCGGCGCCAGTGAATCAGATAAACAGGGTTCGATTGGCTATCAGATAGTCGCGCAAGGCCATGGGAGGTCGACCGGTCAACTGCGCAAAGCTGTCGGTGACGGGAATGTCGAGGTAATCGCGGGTTTCATGTCGGAAGTAGGTCATGAGCAAATCGAAGGCCTCTGCGGTGGCGGTGCGCAGGGGCTGGTCATCGTCCACCATCGTGACCGGCTCACCGATCACTTCGCCCAGTAGCTCGGCGAGTTGGGTAAAGTCGATGCGCTCAGTGCCGGTAAGCAGATACTCGTGACCCACATGGAGAGCGGCATCGCTTGCGAGGATCCTGGCGGCGGCTGCGGCAACGTCGCACTCAGACAACCACAGGCGTGATGCATGGGTGGCCTGCGGCATGGCCAGGCGCCGGTGTTGTTTAATCTCGGCAGCCAGGAACCAGGGCACATTGAACATCAGCCAGCTGGCAACATTGAGGTAGGTCATGGGTAAGCCACTGGCATCAAACAGTGGCTTCGCGACAACCGAGAGGTTGGCCCCACATCGGGTGGCCAGAATGTCCGGCTCCAATTGATCAGCCGTCAGCCCTGGCGGGAGGGAGATCAAGCGCAGTACCTGGGCAACACAGCCGGCTTCCTGAATGGCGTTAATCAGGTTGGGGGTGACAATATTTTCGTCGGTGTAAAAATCCGGCGAGACAATAAACACCTTGTCTACGTCGGTAAAAGCGGCGGGCAGACTACCGGGGTCGTACCAGTCGGCCTTAAGTACTTCAGCCTGTGGATGCAGGGCACGCAGTAAATCGCAGCCGGCGTCGCGGCTGCTGGTCAGACGTAAGTTTATAGATGGGTATTTTACCGCCAGCGCTTGAGCGGTCAGTCCACCAATATTTCCCGTGGCACCCAGAATGAGCACTCTGCTTGTTTTGTTCACAGTCAATAAGTCCTGATGATTGATTAAATATTCAGCCTTGCCGGTAACGATGGAATGACCACTGCCCCCCGCGCAAGTTGTAGTGGTGCATCAAGTCTCAATGTGCATTGCAACGCGTTGGTTCGATTATTTGTGTGGTTGTGGCGCAGGCGTTAGCCAAAAATCGCAGTGTTTACGATGTTTGAATTATTGCCGGGCGCACTTAACCGCTGCTTCGGCGACGCGTGTTGCGCGCGTGCAGAATTAGCGCCGGCCAGTGAGTGTTCCAGCGCTCATCTTCATTTGATAAATAGCTATGTATTCGAAAGGGGCATTACTGGGCGAAAGGTTAGTGCACTGGAGTAGCGGGCTGGTTAGTCAGGAGCAACATCACGTTAACTGGCATAACGTCGGCGCGTCTCGGATGGCAGATCGCCGAACAGGCGCTTGTAATCTGCGCTGAAATGCGACGGATGCCAAAAACCCCAGCGCGCAGCAATATCCAGCACGGAACTCTGTGGGCCGCCAGACTTGATGTCCTGCCGCACATAGTTGAGTCGCAATGCGCGTAAGTAAGCCACTGCGGTCATGCCCAGGACGTCCTGGAATGCATATTCCAGCGTGCGTGAGCCAACTCCCAGGTAGTGACAAAGCCTGGCAATGGTGAAGCTCTCACCCAGGGGGTCGTGAAACAGATATTCACGCGCTCGCGCAACCAGGGCATAGCGATGTTTGGGCATGGCGAATGCGCACAGTTTGTCGCCGTTGCCGAGCAGCTTGAGCACCTGTGTGTAAATCGATTCGGTCAGCGAGTCCTGTGCATGCTGGTGCTGCAAGGCGCCAGGATTGTTCAGCAAAACGGTCAGCACGGTTTGCAGGAATGTTTGCAGCTGAGCAGCCTGATCTGGCATGACTTTTAGAAAGGCCGTTTTATCAAGGCTGCGAGCGACATCGGCATCTTTGATTTGATCGGCATAGGCAGCGAAGACGTCAGTATCGAAGCTCAGGGTCAGCAAGTCGCTTGAATGTGCTGTGTAATAGGTAAAGGTTTCATCCTCGGCAAAGCAGACGATTTCCCGGTGATTGACTTCGGTGCCACTGAACAGGGCAGGCTGGGACAACGACAGCGGCAGGGCAATGGAGCGCGAATTAGCTTTGGTGGCGAACTTAACGCACATGCGCTGGGAGGTGATTTCGCGAAACAGTTGCATGCCGGCAAAGCTTACCAGGCTGCAGCGCCCGGCAAAGAAGCCGTTGCTCAACTGCTGGACCTCACTGGACCAGCCAGGCAGGGTCGCGCCATAGTCATCAACGTCATGCAGTTCTGCAACGCTGACGACGACGGGATTAGTCGCGATCAATGGAGTAGGGGAGTAAAGGCCGCCGCTGGTATTCACTGGCAATCTCCTTGGACAACATATGATTCCTGGCGGTTACTCCGCCGAGCACTAGGCGCCTTTATCCCATGCGGCGCGTATCACCACTACTCCTGTAATCGCCCATCGTGCTGAAAAGTGCACTGACGATCGGTCTCGCGCAGCCTAAGCGATTGGCAGTGCCAGCGTTAGCCAATAAACGCAATTTACTCAATGCGGATATTGGGTAACACCTGGCTGGGCGTTGATCTGACACTACGGCCATCAGGTTATTCCCGTTGGCCGATGAGGCCAATGACCTGCGCTGGCGCTGCTTAAGCCAGCCCATAGGCTGCAGTGGCGGTGGGTAATCAAAGTACTCCCCGAAAAAACAAAAAGGACAGCGGCAATGTCTAGCAGAGATATGATGATTTACACGGCTGTTTCGTCCCTGGTGTGGGTCGGCTTTTATTACGGATACCGCTTTCTCAAGTTGAAAAACGATATGTTGGGCTACGAGTGGTTCTTTCTCGCCGTGTCTGCAACCAACGTGATTTTAGATAAGGCCGGTGTCTTTGAATTTTCCGCCTATGTCTGGCATTACCTGGATACGTTTTCAAAACTATTTGGTGTTACCGTTATTGGTGCCATCGGCTTAATGAAAGTGACGCATAACTTTGAATTGTCCAAAGGTAAGGAGGTTCTGGTTTTTGTCGTCGCGCTTGTTCTCAGTTATGGCTTTGAAACGCTGGACTTCATGCGGGCGGCACTACCGGTCGCCTCGATGTTGGCAGCTGTACTCTTTTTAATCTTCTGCGGTTGTATCGTACAGCAGGCATTTAAATACAAGCTGATCTTGCACGGCTGGTTGATGGTCGTACTTATAGTCCTGAATCTGTTTGTCGCCGCTATCCAGGACTTCATGGTTCTGCCCAATGAAGACACAGCGGTGTTTTTCAATAAGTGGGTGATTGAAACCTTTGCCTGGTCGTTGATTTTTACAGAGATTTTCTATGTGTATCGCGCCCTGGCGCGCAAGAAGGGAATGGCATAGACCCACCGTCATACACAGTGAGAAAACCCCGATCGAAGCCAACTTCAATAGCTTATGGGTAGGTAATGTCGATATGTTCAAACGTTTAGCGTGCTATTTCATGCTGGGCACTTCGCTGCAACTGCCCTTGGCACTGGCTGATATCCCGGTGGAGCAGGCCAGGGTCGAAACCCTGGCAGCCCATGACGGTCAGCATTGGTTCTGGGTATGGGGCAATCGAGCGCCGACGCAGCTCGATGGTCGAGCATTTTTGTTCGATGACAGCGGCAAGATGCTGGGCCAGCTTGATACCGGCTTCTGGTTCAACAGCCTGCTGCCTGCACAGTCACGTAATGAGTTGTTCTCCGTCGAAACCTATTTCAGCCGCGGCACCCGTGGAACCCGCAGCGATATGGTGACGGTCTATGACCCACAGACCCTCGCGCCCAAACGGGAAATCCCGATTCCGTCCAAGCGCATCAACGCCCTGGGCAATACGGGTTTGAGTGTGTTGTCGGACGACGAGCGTTTTCTCCTGGTGCTCAATTTTACCCCGGCGCAGTCCATCAGTATCGTCGATCTGGATGCCGATCGTTTTGTCAGCGAGGTGGAGACACCCGGCTGCGCCTCGATCTATCCGGCCGGCAAGCGTGATTTCTATGCCATCTGCGGCGACGGCGGATTTCTTCACCTGCGCCTGGGAGAACAAGGTCAGGTACTGATCCAGCAGCGCAGCAAACCGTTATTCGATCCGCTCAAGGACCTGCTGTCGACTGCGGCTTCGCGGATAGGTGACACCTGGTATTTCGTTTCTCGCGAAAGTCAGGTGTATGCCATTCAGATGGGCCCGGATCAGTTGCGCGTGTCCCGGCAGTGGTCGTTGCTTAGCGGGGATGAGCGAAAGGACGACTGGCGCATGAGCGGCATTCAGCACACCGCCGTACATGCAGCGAGCGGCCGATTGTTCGTGTTGATGCACCAAGGCGGGCCAGACACCTTCCAGGAGCCGGGCACCGAAGTCTGGGTCTTCGATGCGAACCAGGGCAAAAAAATCCAGACCATCAAACTGGCTGAGCAGAGCATCTCTATCGGCGTCAGTCCCGGCGTCCAGCCACGTCTTTACAGCGTGGACTGGGTGCTGCAGATGCCCTGGCTGGCCAGTGCCTGGATTTATTTAACCGAGGGCCAGGATGGTGTGCTGCGTCGTCTGCAGCAGGACATCAATCTTTACGATGTCGAGAGCGGTGCGCACCTGCGCACCATCACCGGGCTGCCTTATGGATATCTGAACATGGTGCTGCCATGGTGATCGGCCTGCTCGGCGAACCGGTCTGGTTGACCGCCATAAGTGTCGGCATGGCCCTGCTGCTGGGGGTTGCAGGCTGGCACAAATTACGCGACACGCTTGGGTTCACGGCGGTGTTGCAGAGCTATGACGTGCTTGCGCAAGGGTTGGTTCGTCCTGTCGCCTTGCTGTTGCCTTGGCTTGAGATAGTCACCGCCGGCGGGTTGTTGGCTTTCCGGCAGCCCTTCGTTGTGTGGCTCGCGGCGGCGTTGTTGCTGATCTATGCGCTTGCAATGGCGCTGAGCCTGGTGCAGGGCCGGCGCATTGCCGACTGCGGTTGCCAGGCAGGCGCCCGCCGCCAGGCAGTCAGTTGGCCATTGGTATGGCGCAACCTGATTCTCATGCTCCTCACCCTGAATCTGCTGCTGCCGCCGAGCGGCCGCATCCTGGTTTTCTACGATTGGCTGGTGATTGGCTGCGTGGTGCTTACCGGCAGCGCCTTCTACCTTCTGGCCAATACCCTGATTGCCAACCAAAACTCTGCCCGAGAACTCTCTCTATGATTGAAGCACTGGTTGTTGCCATTAGCCTTTCCTGGTTGGCCATCATCGGTTTGTTGGTGACGGTGCTGGCCCTGACCCGGCAAATTGGTCTGCTGCACGAGCGCATCCGCCCGGTAGGGGCGCTGTCGCTGGGCAAGGTGATCAAGGTCGGGGATGAGGCGCCAGTCTTCAATCTGCCGAGCCTGACCGGCGGTGCATTGAGTCTGGCTGGCGTAGATGCTGGCGGACTCTCGACACTGCTGTTCTTCCTTTCGCCGACGTGCCCGGTGTGCAAGACCTTGCTGCCGGTGCTCAAGTCGGCCCAGGCAAAGGAGCGAGCCTGGCTACGCGTGATCCTGGCCAGTGATGGTGACGAAGCCGAACAGTTGTCCTTCATTCGACGTGAAGGGCTGAATGAGTTTGCGTATTTGCTCTCTCCCGAGGTTGGCATGGCTTACCAGATCGCCAAGCTGCCCTATGGGGTGTTGATTGATGCCTCGGGCAAGGTGACCGCACACGGCCTGATCAATACCCGCGAACATCTGGACAGCCTGTTCGAGGCGAAAAGCCTCGGCTACGCCACGGTTCAACAATTTCATGCGGCACATGGCTGAGTTGCCAGGCACACGCATCGAGGGCAATGACGATGGAAAACAATTGGCTTGATCAAGTGACCGAAAAACTCACCCGACAGACCGCTCGCAGCACGTCGCGTCGAGGTTTTCTCGGCGGCCTGGGCACTCTGTTGATCGGTGCGGGCGCCTTTACGCTGCTGCCGGTTTATCGCAACAGTGCCTTTGCCTCCACGGGCATTGCTGAAGAAGGCAATCCCAATAGCTGCGACTACTGGAGACATTGTGCGATCGACGGTTTTCTTTGTGGATGTTGCGGTGGCACGGCTAGCAGTTGTCCGCCTGGCACCGTGAAGTCAGACATCACCTGGATCGGCACCTGCCGAAATCCCACGGACGGCAAGGACTACGTCATTTCCTACAACGACTGTTGTGGCAAAAGTAATTGTGGGCGCTGCATCTGCCAGCGAGATCAGGGCGACACCCCGATCTATCGGCCGCAGAGCTCGAACGATCTCAATTGGTGTACCGGCAGCCAGGCGAATGTGCCTTATCACTGCTCGCTGTCGGTCGTGATCGGAGTGAAGGAACAATGATTCGCGCAGTTGCTCTGGGGCTTCTCCTGTCCAGCAGCTGCAGTTGGGCGACCGAGCCGGCTCAGGTCGATTACATGCTCAATTGTCAGGGTTGCCATTTACCAGATGGCAGCGGCTTTCCCGCACGACAGGTGCCAGATTTGCGTAATCGGATGGGCAGCTTTCTCAGTGTCCCGGGCGGTCGCGAGTATCTGGTGCAGGTGCCGGGCACCGCCCAGACGGCGCTGCCCGATTCTGATCTGGCACGCTTGCTGAACTGGATGCTCGGCAGCTTCAGTGCGGCACAGATACCGGCGGATTTTCAACCCTATACCGCTGCTGAAGTAGGCACCTTGCGTCAGTATCCCCTGGCCAGCCCATCAGTCATTCAAGCGCATTTGCTTGAACAGATCGTTCAGCGTGAGCAACAGCAGCACAGTGGAGCATTCGCAGATGAATAAGATGACCAGCCTGGCCTTACTGTTTCTGGCTCCGCTCGCCACCCAGGCGACGGAGGCGCCCACTGCAGCACTGAGTGCAACCTGTGCGGTGTGCCACGGCGCAGAAGGCCAGGGTAATCAGGCGTTGGGCGCACCGCGCCTGGCGGGGCAGAACGCACAATATCTGGCTCGTCAGCTGCTGAATTTCAAAGCCGGCCGGCGCGGTTACGCTCAACAGGATCAGGCGGGGCAGAGCATGCGTGCGATTACCCTGAGCCTCAGTGAAGAGCAGCTTGCCAGTCTGGCCGCGCACTACGCCGGTCTGCAACTGGCCAAGGCGCCACAGTCTGACAGTGCCACTGCCAAGGTTGGCGCAGCACGCTATCAGGATACCTGTGCGGCTTGCCACGGCCAATTTGCCCAAGGTTATGCACACCTGCAGGCACCTGATTTGCGAATCCTTGACGGCTGGTATATCGATCAGCAGCTGAACAATTACGCTCAGGGCTGGCGGGGGGCAGATGAGTATTCCGATATCCAGGGCAAGTGGATGCAAGCCATTGCTACCCAGATCAATAACAAAGAACGGCAAGCCGTGGTCGACTTCATAGGAACACTGGGTGTTGATCCAAAGTAAGGCAACCCGCCAAAGCTGACGCTGTTATCCGTGAGCCCTCCGCTGCCAGCGGAGGGGGCTTTCTATTGCGGCTTGTCACAGAGTCTCATGAGTATCGCTGAAATCTATTTGATCAACCGGCGGCTGCGACCAGGCCACCGTCCAGCGCCAGCGTATGTCCGGTGATCCAGGAAGAGGCCCTGGATGCCAGGAAGATGGCAGCGCCAGCCATATCGTCCTGATTGCCAAGTCGCCCCCTCGGGACCATGGCCATGATGGAACCTGCATCTTGCTCAACCGCGTAAGCCGTCATTTTCGTGTGAAAAAAGCCGGGCGCGATTGCGTTGACATTGATATTTGCGGGAGCCAGATCAACCGCAAGATGCCGGGTCAGGTGAATCAGGCCGGCCTTGCTGGCAGAGTACGCATAATTATCGACTCCGGGATTTACCAGGCCGTTGACCGAGGCAATATTGATCACCCGGGACGGAGTCTCTGCTTTAGCCGCAGTTTTGAGCAGCCCGAGCAGACGCTGCGTCAAAAAGAACGGTGACTTCAGATTCAGATCCACAACCTTGTCCCAACCCGCCTCTGGATACACGGAAAACTCCGCGCCCCAGGTAGCGCCGGCATTGTTAACCAGGATGTCCAGGCCGGACTCACGCTTGCCAATCTCGTCGACCAAAAACTCGATGCCCTCCAGGCTGGAGAGGTCAGCACGGATCGCAACGCACTCGCCAAGGCTTGCAACAGCGTTGGTAAAATTCGCCAGCTCATCCTGATTTCGCGATGAAATGTACACCTTGACCCCGCATTGCAGGTACGCCCGCGCGATCATCGCGCCAATCCCTCGCGCCCCACCGGTGACCAGCGCCACCCGACCTTGCAAACTGAATAGATCCTGCATACTGCTCTCCGAGAAAAACGCGCCCGTCCGTCAACCGGACAAGCGCAGAAATTGAATTGGATGCACCGCTCAGGCGTGCGATCTCATTGATTGCCGAAGCTGGCGGCAGCCTTGGACAGGAACTTCTCTGTCTGCTTGAAGCCCGCCTCCAGGGCGCATTGATCTGTGGTGTCACAGATAGCGTCCCAGGTCGCCAGCACACTCTCAGGGGTCTGCAAGGCAGGTGGGAGGTACACGCCATTGGTCTCGAAAATCCGCGTAGTGGCATAGCCACCTGCACCGGCACAGAGGATCGTGCGCTGCGGTGCACCCTCGTGGCACAGCAGTAGCGCGCCTGCGGTAACCGACTCAGGGGTCAAGAGTTCAAATACCGTCTTGTCCAATAGGTCTTCGGTCATGCGGGTGGCGGCAGTGGGGGCCAGCGCATTGACCCGGATATCGTGTTTCTGTCCCTCCAGCGCCAGGGTATTCATGAGCCCTACAACCGCCATCTTGGCCGCACCGTAATTCGACTGACCGAAATTGCCGTAGAGACCGGAAGAGGAGGTGGTCATGACAATTCGCCCATAGTTCTGCGCCCGCATGATTTCCCAGACGGCCTTGGTGCAGTTGACCGAGCCCATCAGGTGCACGTCCATCACCAGCCTGAAGTCGGCCAGGTCCATCCTGGAGAAGCTTTTATCGCGAAGTATTCCGGCGTTGTTGAGCAGAATATCGACCCGCCCCCAACGCTCCATGACCTGCGCGACCATCGCCTCGACTTCAGAAAAGTTGGCAACGTTGGCGCCGTTGGCAATGGCTTCGCCGCCCATGGCCTGGATTTGCGCGACCACCTCGTCTGCAGCCTGCAACGAGTTACCCGCGCCGTCACGGGCGCCTCCCAGATCATTCACCACCACCTTGGCACCGCGCCTGGCCAATGCCAGCGCATGGGAGCGTCCGAGTCCGTTTCCGGCTCCGGTGACGATGGCGACACGCCCAGTAAAATCGATACTTTGCTGACTCATATGAAACCTCTGCGATTGATACGGTTATTCAACGGACAAACCAGGTACGCCGCAGCCATCAAAACCACTCTTCTCGGGCCATGTAGAAGGCATCTTCGAAGTCGCACAGAATCTGTTTCCAGACCTGTATCTCTGGCAGTTCGTAGGCGTAGAAGTATTTGAGGGCTTGCAACTTGCCCAGGTAGAAGTTCCGGTCATCCTCATGCGGGTCCCTGGCCAGGCCAGCGCTCGCGGCTATGCCTTGCTTGAGCCACATCCAGGCCACAACCACGTTGCCAAACAGCTCCAGGTACTTGACCGAATTGGCCAGCGCCAAGTCGATGTGCAGTTTCTGCATGCCGCCAAGAACAGCACCGGTGGTTTCCTCGAGCACTTGAATGGCGGCCAGAAGCGCAGCCGCAGGCTCCTGCAATGCCGGGTGCTGGGTGGCCGTCTCAATGTCGTCACGCATCCTGCTGATACAGTTCGTGTATCCGGCCATATTGTCGGCGGGCACCTTGCGTGCGAGCAGGTCAAGCGACTGCACGCCATAGGTGCCCTCATGGATCGAGTTGAGGCGGTTGTCGCGGTAGAACATCTCGACCGGATGCTCATTGGTATAGCCATGCCCACCCAACACCTGAATCGCCAGACTATTGGCGCGCGGGCCGTATTCGGATGGCCAGGACTTGATGATCGGCGTCAGGAAATCCAGCAGTACCTTTGCGCTTCTGCGCTCGGCCTCGTCAGGAGCAGTGCGCACATCGTCAGCCAGTTGTGCACCGAACAGACACAGGCTGTAGGCACCTTCGGCATAGGCCTTCTGTGCCAACAGCATGCGCCGCACATCCGCATGCTCAATGATCCGCACGGGCGCAGACAGCGGATCCCTGGACGAAGGTAAACGCCCCTGTCGCCGCTCCTTCGCGTAGTCGAGGGAGTACTGATAACCGCTTAACGCGGTGAGCGCGGCGCTGGTTCCGACCATGATGCGTGCCTCATTCATCATGTGGAACATGTAGCGAATACCCTGATTCTCCTCACCTACCAGGTAGCCGATCGAGCCGCCCTGTTCACCGAAGTTGATCGCACAGGAGGTTTGCCCGCGCCCACCCATCTTGTGGAACAAGCCAGCCAGGCTCACATCATTGCGGCTGCCGACCGCACCGGTTTCATCGACCAGATACTTGGGAACAATGAACAGGGATACGCCCTTGATGCCCTTGGGCGCGCCTTTGATCCTTGCCAGGACGAGGTGAACAATATTTTCGCTAAGGTTGTGATCACCGCCAGAAATGAAGATCTTGTTGCCAGTAATCAGGTAACGACCCTCTTCAGTCCTGGTCGCGCTGGTCGCCAGGTCTGCCAACCCCGAGCCCGCCGACGGCTCGGTCATGGCCATGGTTCCGGCGAACCGGCCCTGACGCATCGGCACGACCCACTTGGCGATCTGTTCGGGCGTGCCGTGAGCCTCGATAAGATTGCAGTTGGCATTGGTCAGACTGGTGTAACCCAGTGTGGTGCTGCCAGCAGCTGACAGGAAAGAAGTGGCCACACTTGCAACAATGGCCGGCAATTGCATGCCACCCCATTCATAATCGGCTTCCGGGCAAGCGAGCCCGGATTGGATAACGGCATCGATTGCAGGCTTGATCTCGGGAAGCATGTGCACCTGCTTGCCGTCGAACGTAGGCTGTTGCACATCCACCTTCTGCCGGATTGGCAGGAAGTAGCGTTGCGCGATCTTGCGCCCGGTTTCGATGGCCGCCAGATAAGTTTCCTTGCTGTGCTCGGCATAGCGCGGGCGGGCGGTCAGGGCTTGCGCATCGAACAACTCGAACAGATAGAAATGCAGATCTCTGACGTTTAGTATGGAGGCCGCCATGGTATTACTCCGCGAAGAATGGACGAGACCCGCCCATTTTGCCGAGGCCGGCCCCAGTCACCACGACATGGGATGTCTGATAGAAGGGATTTTTCGCAACAATGGACATGGCCGAGACACAACACTTACAGCGCTTTGCTGACTTTCTCAGGTTCTGGCGCGGAGTCTTCGGGCTGAGCCAGGAGCAACTGGCCGAAATGGTCGGCACCTCGACTCGACATGTCAGTCGCCTGGAAAACGGGATAAGCAAGCCAAGTGAGGTGCTGACCGACCACATCGCGGACGCGCTAAAGCTTGGCCGCAGGGATCGCAGCCATCTGCGCATTGCTGCGGGCTACGCGACCAATGAAATAGCGCAGGACTTTCACAGCCCGGATCTCAAATGGTTAAGGTCTGCAATGCTCAGAACATTGCAGACACTGGATCCGTATCCATCCACCCTGACTGATGGCGCGGGCAATATCCTGATGGTCAACAAGGCCTGGGTAGGCTTCTATCAGGACAAAGTCGATACCGAGCGGCTCAGGCAAACCGTCAACTTGTATGACTTTCTGTTCAACGACGGCAGCGATGGCGCGCTGAGCGAGGAATGGCAAGACGCATTGTCGTTGGTGATCATGGCGTTCAAACAGCATGTCATGCTCAACGGCAGCGATCAGGAAGATCAGACCCTGAAGCGTATTCTTGGCTACCCCAACGTTCCAGCTGACTGGAAAATACGCGCCTCCAGGCTCGAGCCCAGAGCCAGCTTCAAAGTCAAAATTCAGCATCAGGGCAGGGTCAGGGGCTTCTACAGTGTCAGCCAGATGGTTGGCGCACTTGGCCCGGCGGCGTACATGACCGAACCCAGGCTCAGTATCAACACCCTCTATCCCGAAGATGCCGCACTGAGCCTTGAAAAGCTGCTGCTTACCCCCCTGGAACATCCCCTGCTGTTCTACTGAGTGGCAGCGGCTCAAGACCCATAGCTGCCTGTCAGCAAAGGGATAAATCGACCCATTGCTGCCAGTCGTGGCTGGCAGTCAATGATAGATTTTCAGGAAGGCTTTACATTCAATGCACCTAAGATTTGATCAGCTACGCTTGGTGTAAGACAAACTTCAAGGATGATGCTTTCCAACTGGCTAACCCAACCTCTGAAGGTGGCTCGAATTTGTCCTCGCGTGCTCAAGCACAATCTATTTCTTTGAATAAATACCCTCCGACCGTTTGCACTTGCTGACGAGATTAGACGAGGCTTCAGATGGCACCCGTTAGAAAACATTGGCATTCTGTCGCCGTTCGATGGGAATCGGAGGCCCAATCTGAGTGCCTGAAAACGCTGGCACCAATCGATGACCGTAGGGCGAGTTGTCGATGCTCACTGTCGACTTTAATCATCTGGTGACGCGTTTATAGTGACTCGAAGGATGAACAGGAGCAGCCCGAGTGGGATGTATGAAAAGGAGGATGTTGGCCGCGATTCTGGCTTTCAGCTCATCCCATGTCCTGGCCGATGAGTGGCAGGTATTGACGCACAGTACCGGCCTTGAGGTGTCCCGTACGAGCGGGAGCCTGCGCGGCGTGCCACATAGTGGGAAGCGCGCCTTCTACCTAGAGCTGGTACGAGCGTTGTTGTCAGAGCTCGGCGAGCCTATGGAGATTACCGAAGTGCCACTGGCTCGAGGCCTGGCGCTGGTACAACAAAACGAAGGCATTGCCTTTTTCAATGTAAGCCGAACGGCGGACAGGGAATCGACCGTCAATTGGGTAGGGCCGATTTCCAGCGAAACGGATCGGCTATATGAAAGCGCCGAACATCCAACCGGAATCAATACGCTATCTGATGCTCGCCATTTACCCGTCTGTGTGCTGAACCACAACGTGGATGATGCTGCCCTTGTGAGCCAAGGTTTTACTGCCATCATCCGTAGCAATAGCTATTCGGGTTGCTTCAAAATGCTGCAAGCGGGCAGAGTGCTGCTTGTAGCTTCATCGATATGGGGCTTACAACATAAGCTGGCCGAAGCCAAGGTCTCTGCCTCTGCATTGCGTCTAACGCCGGTGACGATCCTCACCTCCGATGGATACATAGCACTGTCCAAAAGCACACCTGGTTCGGAAGTGGCTCGATGGCAACGGGCCCTCGACCAGATCAAACAGAGCGGCAAATATGACGACATATTGAGTCTATATGCGGATTGATCGGGCGGTACGAGATCTATCCTACCGAGAAGAAAGCAGGCACAAAGGAAACGACTGATCTGAACTGATTTAACCGGTCGCGCATTTCACCAGAAAGGCTGGAGGATGCAGAAATCTAGATGTTTATTGCTCCGTGTATCGACGTCCAGCGCCAAAAAAAGCCTTTTAAATTGGCCTGTTGGTACTTCAATATCAACTTCAAACCATAGCCTGCGAAAACGCAGAGTGGGTGGCTCTGGTCATTGTCGACAAGCTCGGTGGGCTCTGGCGATCACATTCTTAGGTGTATTGTTCTACAACATGAGGATCTGCGAGCTACCCGGCTCAAGGTGCGAATTCGTGTTTACCTGAGTGACCGCTATTGGCCGGAAGCTGCCCGTCACCTTAGTTTATATTGGCCATCGCTGGGGTTGCTCAAGCCTGGCTTGATTTCACAGCAGCCAAGAGTGGAACTTGCAGGGAAGGCAAGCTTCGACCCAATGCGGACGCTGACCAGCATTGGGTTAAAGGCCAGTCTTTGTCCCTTTCCAGTGAGTGAAGCGAAAGGTTTGAAGCAGTTGTTATGCGTGTTTTACTAACCGTTTCTTTAAATGGTACAGGTTAGTCCCGATTGGCCGATCCTCAAGAACGCCATAAAGCTCATACCCATGCCGCTCATAGAACTGTTTAGCATCAACGGTTTTCAAGAATGCGACTACTGCCCCATTGTTGGCGCCAAACGTCTCTGCTTTTTCCAATAGCATGGAACCGACTTTTCTACCGCGATGAGATTCCTTCACCCAGAAGGTATCAATTTCCAAGCCATCCCAGTAACAATTACAGCTTATTGCGCCGATGTAGTCGCCTACTTCATCGTGCGCAACCACCATGAATTTTTTATCTTCAGATTCTGGCGGTAGATTTGGATATTGAATTCGAAGGTATTCTGAAAACCTATTATTCAGAACTCCCTGATCCTTTTCGGTGGGAGAATCCAATATATCAATCTTGATTTCCACTTTATTGCTCCGATCACTCAACGTATGGGAAAAAGCGGATGTCGAGACTCCGCAGCCGTTTGCTCAAGCGCTCAGGCATGCCCGAGGCTCAGGCCCTACGCGCCATCATCAGCACACTTGCCGCCGCCGCCAACAGCCCGGCGCAGCACCGATTGAAAACCCGTTTGCCACCGGGCTGGCTGAACCAGCGGCGCATGTGCAGCCCCATGTAGGCGTATGAGGCGATGGCAACCCACTCCAGGGCCAGGAACAGCGCGCCCAGCAAGGCAAACTGCGGGGTCACCGCCTGGCTGGGGTCGACGAACTGCGGCAGGAAGGCGGTGAATATCAGGATCGCTTTGGGGTTGCCGGCTGCCACCAAAAACTCTTGCCGGGCCAGCGCCAGCAACCCCGCCTCAGGGCGTTTGGTTGCGGTTTCGACCTGGGGATCGGCGGTCCACAGTTGCCAGGCGAGGTACAGCAGGTAAGCCGCACCGACGATTTTGATCCCGTAGAACAGCCACTCCGACGTCTGCAGCACCACCGCCAGGCCGGCGGAGGCGAGGGCGATCATGCCGGCGAATGCCAGTAGCCGCCCGATCCCGGCCAGGCACGAGGTGCGGTAGCCATAGCGGGTAGCGTTGCTGACCGACAACAGATTGTTCGGCCCCGGCGCCATGTTCAAGGCGAAGCAGGCGGGGAGGAACAGGGTGAGGGTGGCGAGGTCCATAGGCGATTGCGTCCGTAGTCGGGGGTTGGTTCACTCTGTAGGAGCCGCCGGGTGGGGCTCCGTTTGCTTGCGATGAACGTCATCGATGACGCGTATTGTCTGAATCAACGCGTTGTTCTTCAGTTCATCGCGAGCAGGCTCGCTCCCACAGTTGTCTGTGTAGGTGCGGTATCTCACCGATGTTCCGCGGCCAACATTGCCCTGAACTGTGCAATGGTCTCTGCAGACAGCCCGGCAGCCTCGAACACCGCGCAGGTGAAGCTGACGGGGGCCGGGCCGGGCGCTGTAATGATGCGGTCTGCAACTACCGCGACCGGACTGCTTCGATAAAACGAGTGTCCCGCGTAACCTTGAGCATTGTCTTGCAGGAAGGCAGGGCTGTTCGAGGTATGCGGCACTGTGTCGAGAAGCCCGGCTCTGGCAAGCGCCAGCGTTCCCCCACAGATACCGGCAATGCTCGCTCCTCGTGAGCGACTGGTTTGAAGAAAGCCTGAAATGTCCGGCGCCAACGCACCTTCCCAGACAGTTCCTCCAATGACCACCACAACATCCGGTTGCCAATCCAGGCAGTGCTGCAAACTGCTCTCGACGGTGACAGCCAATCCGCCCTGTGAGTGGAACTGCCCCACAGCAGGCGCGAAAAACCTGACGTCGATCCCGTAGAACGGCGACCCAGTTCCTGCAATGAATGCATATTCCCAGTCTGCAAAACCGGGTGTCAGTATCAAACTTACGCGTGCCATCAGCCAGACTCCTCCATGAATGCCAGTAATCTAAGGTGCAAGTAAACAGACATCAAGGGCGGCAATGGGGGGGCGGGCTGTCGTAGTGACCCGTGCAGTAAGGTCACTACGATGCTGCAGCTTTCACTTCGCCTGGGTGATACCTGGGGGTGACCAAGTGCCGGAACCCGCTGGAAGAATCGAAGGTGGCGTGGCTTTCGGCCAATACAGGCGCAGCACCAGATAGGCCGTGTCGTCAGGCGCGGGCAACCAATTGGACTCCTTGGACGTGCCCGGCGAATCCTTCTGGATGTACAGCGTCAGCGAACCATCGGCATTCTTCTTCATGGCCGACAGCATCGGCGAGTTGATCAGGTAGCGGTCGAGCGGATTGTTGATCAGCAGCTGGCTCTTGCCGTCGTACATGGTCACCGACCAGAACGCATTGACGGGAGGCAGTTTGCCGGCAGGGAAGGTGAGCGTGTAGTTGTGTTTGCCGGTATTCAACGTCTGGCCGTTGCCGTCAGTACGTGTGAAGGGGTACATGGCTTCGACGGCGTTGTTACCGTAGATACCGCCCTTCGCAGCGCCAGCCCGCATCAGCCAGTTGTCTTTGTAGAACGCCTGGTCGCCGAAGAACGCGCCGATGTTCCAGCCGTTGATGTTTTTCATACCACTGGAGAGAAACTTGTCGACCTTCTCGTCGCCGGCCTTCATCCCCAGCAAGACCACGGCCTTGTGTTCGAGCGAGAGGTCCTTGAACTCGAAGCTCCGGCCCGGACCTACGCCGATGCTGGCCAGCCTGGCACGGATCTCCTTGTCGTAGGCCGATGGCGGCACATACTCCAACGCGGCCGACAGGTACTCGAAGAAGTTGGCCTTGATGCCCTCTGTCGTCGCCGGCACGAAATCAATCTTCGGCGCAGCGGGCGGCGCGGGTTGATGGAGGAAGGCAGACAGCGGCTGGATCTTGTAACTCGCCTGCAGCTTCTCGACATTCGGCATGTCGGCCGGATTGAACAGCTGGGTGCGGATCAGCGTCAGCGCGAAGGGCGTCGTGGAGTTGAACACCTTGTGAATGCCAGGGGGCAGCGCACCCTTCCAGTCGGGGCCTGCGATCAGATAGCTCCCGGGTGCGCCGGCCGTTGCCCGGCTCCCGATGTAGCCGTAGTTATAGGTGTTGCCGTCGATCAACTGGACCGAGTAGTAGCGTTTTTTGGGCACCGCCGGCACGGTGATCACCAGCGGCTCTGCGCGCAGGTCGGCCCAGAGAATCGAGTACGGAGTGTCGCTGTTTGGCGTAATGACAGCCGTATCGGCGGGAGTAGAAACCCGATGCTCATTGCGCAGTTGATTGAAGGGCGCCTTGAACTGGCTGGACTGTGAGTCCACCGCGAACTCGTTCATCACGGCGTAGTTCATGACCAGCGGCAAGCCATAGATAAAACCTTCCTCGGCGATCGCCTTGGTCTGCTCCAGACTGGGTGCGGGTACGCCCTTGGCCACATCGGCCTGGTCTGCCTGCGTGATCGGATCGGTCTTGCTCGCACACCCTGCAAAAAGCGTTGAACCCACGACGACAGCCGCCGCCATTGTCCAGCCCCGGTTAAACTTCCTGTTCATTTGCACCTCGTCAGTGTTGAGCAAGCAATTGCCGTGAGTGTTCAGGCTCCCATCCAGATCGCAGCCCAACTGAAACCCAGGATTGTCTCCCGACTAAGTAAATCCGGCGGTAAAGCGCCAACTCAGCCGCCCAGGGAGTGTAGATCAGCCGAAACCCTTTAACCCCGAATCAAGGACGATGCATGAAACCAGTCGAGATTCACCACATCACGCACCTGCCGCCACAGATCCTGGCCTTGGAAAAAGAGGCCGTTGGAGAGGGTTTCAGATTTCTTACTCGGCTGATTGGCGAATGGCACTGCGGGGCAAATCGCTTCGATGCACCCGGGGAATGTCTCATGGCGGCGTATTTCGACCAGCAACTGATAGGCATCGGCGGCCTTTCAGTTGATCCCTATGGCCAGACCAATACGGCAAGGCTGCGACGGGTTTACGTCGCAGCATCTTCAAGGGGGCACCACGTCGGTCAAAGGCTAGTAAAAGCGCTGGTCGCACATGCCGCTCTGCGCTTTCAGAGCGTGCGTCTGAGCACCGATACGCCCTCAGGAGACGCGTTTTACCTGCACTGCGGTTTCGTGCGAACAGAGGATGTCCATGCCACTCACATCATGCCGCTAGGCGACACTTGAACAAGCCTGTCGGCCAGATTCATGCCGGCCGCGAGGTAAACACCAGGCGAGCCGCAAGCAACACCAATACCAATGCCAGGCCCCGCGACTGCCACTTCGCGGACTGGCTCTTGTCGGACACGTAACCGCGGATGACTCCCCCGACCAGGCCCAGCGCGATGTGGAAAACGCTCGCGACCAGGGTCAACACCAGCCCCAGTACCACGATTTGCTGTGCCACCGTAGAGCTGCCCTGAACAACGAACTGCGGCAAAAACACCATGAAGAACAGCAGCGCTTTCGGGTTGAGCAAAGAGTTCAGCAGCGCCCGGATGAACACCGACGTCAGCGAGGCCTGGATAGCGGAGTGTGGTGGCAGGCCGGCATGCGCCCGTATGGCCTTCCAGGCCATCCAGAGCAGATAGAGCGCGCCGGCCCAGCGGATCAGGTCGAACGACGGTGGCCACTGTGCTATTGCGGCCGTGAGACCGGCTGCGGTGAGCGCGGTCAATACCAGGTCAGCTGCGCCTATTCCCAATGCAGCAACGACGCCGCCACGCCAGCCGTAGCTCGCGCCGTGCGCAATCACGAAGGCCATGTTGGGGCCGGGAGACATCAGCAACAGCAACACCGCCCCCGCGAACAGCAGCAGCGTCGATGGCTCTACCATGTGTGCTCCAGATCGCCGCGATAGACGATGTGCAGCTTGTTGCCATCAGGGTCGCGCAGGTAGGCACCGTAGTAGCCCTCGCCATACCAGGGCCGCTCACCCGGAGTACCTTCATCAGTACCGCCCTGGAGAATCCCCGCGGTGTACGCCGCGCGTACCCTGTCAGGCGTCTCGGCATGAAACGCGAGCATGCTGCCATTGCCCGCCGTGGCCGCAAGGCCATCACGCGGCAAATAGACATAGAACCTCGGCAGTGTGCGCGTCGGATGCACCCAGCAAGCCGAGGCGGGGCCTCCATCCGGGGTCACCGCGCGGCGGATCAGCCCGAGTGGCGCAAGCACGGCGTCATAAAAAGCCGCAGCTGTTTCGAGGTCGGTGCATCCCACAGTAACGTGACTGAACATCTCTCAATCGATTCGACGCCACTGGAACGGTTGTGTCCTGCGTGCCGAACTCGCCTCCTTGTTTTGTGTGGTAGTGGAGCCTACGCTCGGCACCTGATACACACAAAGAATTGTTCTAGGTACATTGAATGACGATGCCGCGCTACAAAACCATTGCTGACCAGCTAGCGGAAAATATTCGCAGCGGACGTTTGCGCCCTGGAACCCAACTGCCGACGGTACGCAGCTTGATGGGCGAACATGGGATTGCGCTTGCGACAGCCGCGCGGGTCTACCGCACGTTGGAATCGATGGGCCTGGTGGTGGGTGAAATGGGCCGTGGCACCTTCGTGCGCGACACCTCTGTGCCACGCGACCTTGGTCTGCAACCGGCATCCGACGCTGGAATAATTGACCTGGCCTTCAATAGTCCAGCGGTTCCCGGACAAGCCGAGTTGCTGAGGCAGGCACTGCGCAGCCTCGCATTGTCGGGCGATCTGGACGCCTTGTTGCGCAACGCCCCCCATGGTGGGCGTGCGCATGAACGAGAAATCGCGGCGAAACACCTGCGCAATCGAGGGATACGCGTCCCCGGATCACAAGTGTTGATCGTCAATGGCGCGCAGCAAGGGCTGGCGCTCGCGATGATGGCGCTACTCAAACCGGGCGATGTACTCGCGGTCGACGCGCTCACCTACCCGGGCATCAAAGCGCTGGCCGTCGCCCATCGCATTGAACTTCTGCCTATACCGTTGGCTGATGGCAAGACCAATCTCGACGCGCTCGCGGCAAGTTGCAAGCGGCGTCCTGTGCGCGCGTTTTATGCGATGCCGACCCTGCACAATCCCCTGGGATCGATCATGCCGGCCGCCGACCGCAAACGCTTGGTAGCGCTGGCCGAGGAACACGATTTTGCTTTGATCGAGGACGGCGCCTATGCGTTTCTAGCCGAGCCGGCGCCGAAGCCGTTGTTCATGCTCGCACCGAATCGCACGATCTACGTTTCCGGCCTTTCCAAAAGCGTCGCCTCGGGCTTGCGTATCGGCTTCATCGCAGCGCCTGTATCGCTGATCCCAGCGCTCGAGCAAGCCGTGCGAGCCTCCACCTGGAGTTCGCCATCGCTCACCGTCGAACTGGCGTGTCGCTGGATCGAAGAAGGTGTGGTGGATGACCTGGAACAATTGAAGCGCAAAGACGCCGCGCATAGGCAACGACTGGCCCGCCGCATTTTCGCCGGCATCAACCTGCTCGCCCATCCAAACGCCTACTTCCTGTGGCTGCCGTTGCCCGAAGACATGCGGGCCGAGAGCATTGCTGCCGCATTGCGCCGCGACAACATCCTGGTGACGACAGCAGAGCCGTTTTCTGCGGCCTCCCATGCGCCTAATGCGCTGCGCGTGGCGCTGGGATCGGTGCCTGTTGCAACGCTTGAACTCGCCCTGGAAAAAGTCAGAGTCGCCTGCGGCTATTAGTTTGAGTTCTCGCGACTGACCTGCGCCGGGCTCTCTATTGCAGCGCTAGAAGCTCTCAAAACTGGCTTTGATTCCAGCTCGTCCAGCCAACTCGATAACTTCTTCCAGCCGCTCAGTGTCAACTATCACACCTTCGTAATTGTCACCTGTGCAGTCCAGGTGAAGATAACGTTTGCCGAACTGAGCTAGCCACTGATCAAGCTTGTCGAGCACTTCTGGCATCGAAGCCGCGTCTTCCCTCACATAAGCGTAGGGTTCTTTCAATCGGCCTCGCCTATGGCGCGTGGCCAAAACCCTTGCGCAATTCGTCTTCAAGCTTTCGACAGGTTTCTTCAATAATGGTTTTGCCGACTTCCGGGCCAGAGTAGCTGTCTACTTGCTGACGGCATAGTTCGCTGGCCTCTCGGGCCTGGATTATTTCCTTGTCCTGCGAGCTGTTACTGACAACAAAACCGAAAGCCAAATACAAGGCGATGGCGATAACGCTGCCGACGAGGACCTTGCTGGCCGGGCCCATTCTCGTTACTGATGATAGCGGCCCCCAGGGCGGGGTTGGTGTTTTCTGCCTTAGGTCGGATCGGCAGTGTTTGCACAAAATGGCTTCAGCCATGATGGCTTCCGCGCAGTAAGGGCAACTCTTTTTTCCAGCGTCCACAGATGAAACTCCTTTTTCAAAAGAAAATTCTATCATTGGGCCTGAGGGGCGAAGAAGGGCGGAGCTGTGTGTTCCACCAAGAGGTTGTATGGGGGGCGTACTGGCAGACCCGCTTCAATTGCTCGCAGTGGGCTTGGAAAAGTCGATTGTGAGAGTCCGCTGTTGGCCGTTTTCTGCTTGGCGCAACTGGCGGAAATCGAGCCAAAGCTGCCGGTGGTGACAGGCAGAGAACGGCCGACTCTGTTGAAAAAGTAGCTCCCCTTTCTGGCCTGCGGCAAAATTGCTTCATTGGCCGGCGGGGGATCACACAGCATGATGGGACGGTTATCGAGTGGGCGCCACGCTGAACCGTGGCAGGTCGCGTTGAATTCTTATGGCGCCTTCAGAGGCAATCAGGTCCATCTCACAGCTCCTTTACAACAGTGATGTCGGCGTTGGGCTGGCCTGTTCGCGAGGTGGCGATACCGGCGCCGACGATAATCAGCAGTGCGGGAATAATCAGGATCGGGCTGGCATGGCTTTGCCCTATGGCCACCAGCAGCAGGGTCGAGATCAGAGGGGCCAGATAGGAGAGAGCGCCGAGCATCGCCAGGCTGCCGTGCTTGGTGGCGTGGTCCCAGGCGAAAAACGCCAGGCCCACCGGCCCCAGACCAAGACCGACGATGGCCGCCCATTGCCCGGTGCTTGGAATGACCGCGGTTTCAAACGCCAGATGGCAGACCAGGCCGGCCACTGCGACGAGGCCACAGATACCACCAATGATGCTGCTTGGCACGTCGCTGAAGCGGCGGTTGATCACCGAATAGGACGACCAGACCAGCGCGCAGGCGAAGGCGGCCAGGTAGCCGGCTACCGGCATGGCGGCGGCTTCACCCGAGGCGCGCTGTTGCATGATGAACGCCGTACCGGCCAACCCCAGCAACGCGCCGAGCAATTGGCGTTTGCGCAGCCGTTCCCCCGCGCTGAAGGCCGAGAGCAGCACAATCAACAATGGCCACAGGTAGGCGATCAGGCTCGCCTCGGTAGCCGGGGCAGCCTTGAGGGCGAAAAAATACAGCGCGTGGTAGGCGAATATCCCGAGAAAACCGACCGCCCATACCGACCAGGGCTGACGCCAACTGCGAAACCCCGCCATGCCGTTGCGGCCGAGGATGCACAGGCTCGCCACAAACGCGACGGCAAAACTCAGGGTCAGCAGTTGGAAGGGTGGAATGCCTTCGGTGAGGCTGGTCAGCAACGCCAGGCATGACCACAGCAACACCGCGATCACGCCGATGGCGGTGGCCGAGGCTGCGGCTCTGACAGACACCTGTGTTTTGGCAGTGTGCGTCGCTTCGGTCATCTACGCCCCGTCTGATTTATCCTTGTCAGTGGGGCAATGATAGAAAGGTCCGGCCGGGCGGGTATTGATGAGCACTGCTGAAGATTTGTTCAGGCCTGCCGGATTCACCTTACCCGCGAACTTCGGCGCACCGCGGCCGGGGTCAGGTCGCGGTTCTTTTTCAGGGCGTGGGTGAGTGCGCTTTGATCGGCATAACCGACGCGGTGGGCGATCTCGGTGATCGACAGCGCGGTTTCACACAGCAAGTCGATGGCACAGTTGAGGCGCAAGGTGGCGATATGCGCAAAAGGCGTGCTCTTCAAATGCCGAGCGAACAGCACGTAGAGTCGCCGCTCGCTGGTACCTGCCACCCGTGCAATCTCCATGGCGCTGAGCCGGCTGTCCAGATGGCTTTCGATGTAAGCGAGAGCCCGTGCCAGGGTGAACTGACCATGCTCAGGGATGATTCCGGGCGGTAGCGTCAGCGAAGACAGCAGCAAAGTACTCCAGGACTCCGCAACCTGAGGTGAACTGGTCAGCAGGGGCGCGCTGCGGCTCGCGTAATCGAGTAAATGGCGGATTTCCGGGCGTACCGGGAAAAAGCGTTTGTCGGCCAGGAGTCTGATCGACAGGTCGACATTCTTGGGCCCGCCGAAGGTCGTCGCCGGCACGTCGAGCACCAGAAAGGTATTGGTCTTTTGCGCCAGAAACGCATGGCGAGCACCGGCAGGAATTACCACGCCCTGACTCCAGTCGACCTTGCCGCCCCGACCGTCGACTTCGATGTCCATGGAGCCGGACTGCGGCAGCACGAGCTGATGAAAGTCGTGATCGTGCAGTTCGACTTGGCCCGAATACGAACGAAAGGCCAGTGAAACCGCTGGGTTGTCGTGACTGCCCATAGCGCCTCTCCGTTAGCTCAGGTTCACATCATGCCTGAGTCAGAGAACCCGGTGCCACTCCCGCGAGCGCTCAGGAGAGATGCGACGGGTCATCGGTTTTCAATGACTGCCCGGTCGTTTTTCCGGCTTGATTAACTGGAAAAGGGGACGGAAAAGGGGACACCCATTAGCCTCCCCAAACGACCGCTCTTGACCGTTTTCTGCCTGTGGTGAGAGGCAGAAACTGACTCATAGCAGTCGCAGGCAGCCGTCATTAATGATATCGGACACATAACAGTAGTTTGCTGACTGTGCGCCTTTAGCTCGCAAGGGGATGTTGGCTTACTGTGATCTACACTCCTTGGGTGTGTGGATGGGGGCATGCCAGTCGATCAGTAAAAACCTTGCCAGCTTGCACTAAACCAACGAGGTGAAAATGAACAGGAAGTCAAACCCGGGCTGGACAATGGCTGCGGCACTCGTCGTCGTGGGTTCAACGTTATTTGCGGGGTGTGCGAGCAAGAACGATCCGATCACGCAGGCAGACAAGGCCGATGTGGCCAAGGGCGTACCCGCACCCAGTCTCGAGCAGACTAAGGCGATCGCCGAGGAAGGCTTTATCTACGGCTTGCCGCTGGTGATGAACTACGCCGTGATGCACGAATATGCTGTGGACAAGGGCGGCCCGCAATACAAGGCGCCGTTCAACCAGATCAAGAACGAGCCTCGCGTCTTCACCTACCAAGACACGGCCATCATCACTCCGAACAGCGACACCCCGTACTCGTTTGTCTGGCTGGACCTGCGCGCGGAGCCGATGGTTATCTCGGTGCCGGCAGTGGACAAGCGGCGTTACTACTCGGTGCAGATGATCGACGGCAACACTTACAACTACGGTTACATCGGCAGCCGTGCCACTGGCAACGAAGCGGGCGACTACATGGTGGTCGGTCCCGATTGGAAAGGCGCGCCCCCTCCCGGCATCAAAAAAGTCTTCACCTCGACCACTCCCTTTGCCGTGAGCGCCATTCGGACTCAGCTCTACAATGCCAAGGACATGCCGAATGTCGAGAAGGTGCAAGCGGGCTACAAGGTCCAGCCGCTCTCCGCCTTCCTCCATCAACCCGCGCCACCCACTGCGCCGAAGATTGATTTCGTACCGGCTACGACGGAAGGCATCAAGGCCAACTTCTTCGAGTACCTGTCGGCCGCGATGGAGTATGTGCCGCCATCGGTTGACGACCAGGAAATCCGGGCCAAGCTGGCGAGCATTGGTGTGGGACCAGGTCGCACCTTCGAATTCAAGGACCTCTCGCTCGAGCACAAGGCTGTGGTCCTGCTCGGGATGAAGGCCGGTGACGAGAAGGTCGACAAGTTCCTCGCGAGCGGCACGAAGATAATCAACGGCTGGAACGTAGGCGCGTACTTCGGCGACCAAGCGTTCTACAAGGCCGACTGGCTGAAGCGTGCTGGTGCCGCGAAAGGCGGCCTCTACGGCAACGACGCCGTCGAGGCGATGTATCCCAACACGCGCACCGACGGCACCGGCCAGACGCTGGATACTAGCAAGCGCAAGTACACGCTGACTTTCCCGGCCGGCAAACTGCCGCCAGTCAATGCCTTCTGGTCAGTGACCATGTACGACGGCAAGAGCCAACTGCTGGTCAAGAATCCGCTCAACCGTTACCTGATCAATTCGCCGATGCTGTCGGCGATGAAGAAAAACACGGATGGCTCACTGACGCTGTACATCCAGAAAGACTCCCCTGGCAAGGCTAAGGAGGCAAACTGGTTGCCCGCGCCTGACGACACCGTCTTTCTGGTAATGCGCCTCTATTGGCCGAAGACCGCACCCCCTTCGATTCTTCCCGCTGGCAAAGGCAGCTGGCAGCCTCCGGCGCTGGTGGTATCGAAGTAGTGCGACCCATTGCTGACACGTAGGTCGGTGTCGGCCAAGGCTACCTTTTTTGCCAATAGCAACCGATCAGAAGGGCTGCTATTGGCCGCTTTCTGCCTGTCGAGACTGGCTAAATTCGACCCGAAGCTGACAGTCGAAAAGGGCGGATAACATCTGAACCGAACTTCAATTGCGGGGCGCACTCGATAAACCGCTGATTCGCCGAAGGCAAGTATCCATTGACGCGTCAGCTTTCACGCCGTCGGCGCCACAGTACGCATCGAGCAGATGACGTTGCAGAAAGGTCTTATCAAACACCAGCATGTCCTCGTCCCGTAACTGGTGCGCTTCGAGCAAGGGTTGGCCGACCAGCGGATGCTGTCCGTTCATGCACAGCACCATTGCATCGGTGCCAAGCAGTACTGAGTCCCAGGTGGTTTCGACGCGGCGGGTATCAAGCAAGGCCACGTCGATTTCGCGATTTTGCAGACGCTGGCTGATGTCGTTAGCACTGCCTTCGAGCACTGTCATGACGATGCCCGGATACGGTCCTGACCGGCCACATTATTGAACGTGTTATTCCCTCCTGCCTGCTTCATGCGCGCGACACCTGCCGCGCCTGGTGCGACACCTGTCGCAGGCACAGGTGCTCCATTTGCCCCCCAATAAAACTATACAGGCCCCATGAATGCTGGTGTCTGGCCGATTTTGAGGCGCTGGCATGGCGGTTGCTCTATCCCTGATACCGGAGCGCGCTGACGCCGGTACCTAATAAGAATCGGGAGACCCCCATGACACAGATTGGCCTGACTTCGCACGTCGCCTCTCGGCTCACCCTCGCAGGCGTGCCGCTGAAACCCCTTTTGACCGCCCTGTTGCTCGGTGTGTTGGTAACCCCTGCCTGGGCTGCCGACGTGCCCGCCAATGTCGATGGCAAGCGCATCATCGCTGCCGACGACGAACCGGGTAACTGGATGAGCCACGGGCGCACTTACGACGAACAACGCTACAGCCCGTTGGAAAAGATCAACGACGGCAACGTCGGCCAGTTGGGCCTGGCCTGGAGCTACAAGCTCGACCTCGACCGCGGCGTGGAGGCCACGCCCATCGTTGTCGACGGCGTGATGTACACCACCGGGCCGTTTTCGGTGGTCTATGCGCTGGATGCACGCAATGGCAAACAGATCTGGAAGTACGACCCGCAGTCGGACCGCTCGCGGGCCGGCGAGGCCTGCTGTGACGCGGTCAACCGCGGCGTCGCGGTGTGGAACGGCAAGGTTTACGTCGGCGTGCTTGACGGCCGCCTGGAAGCCATCGACGCCAAAACCGGCAAGAAGGTCTGGTCGGTCGATACGCGCAACGACCACAAGCGCAGCTACACCATCACCGGCGCACCGCGCGTGGTAAACGGCAAGGTGATTATCGGCAACGGCGGCGCCGAGTTCGGCGTGCGTGGCTACGTCACCGCCTACGACGCTGAGAGCGGCAAGCAGGCCTGGCGCTTCTTCACCGTACCCGGCGACCCCAAGCTGCCGCCAGAAGGCAAGGGCATGGAAATCGCCGCCAAGACCTGGTACGGCGACGCTTTCGTTGAGCAGGGCGGTGGCGGCACCGCCTGGGACTCTTTCGCCTTCGACCCCGAGCTGAACCTGCTCTACATCGGTGTCGGCAACGGTTCGCTGTGGGACCCGAAATGGCGCAGCCAGGCCAAGGGCGACAACCTGTTCCTTTCGTCCATCGTCGCAGTCAACGCCGACACCGGTGAATACGTCTGGCACTACCAGACCACGCCGGGCGATGCCTGGGACTTCACTGCCACCCAGCACATGATCCTCGCCGAACTGGAGATCAAGGGTAAGCAGCGCAAGGTGCTGATGCAGGCGCCGAAAAACGGCTTCTTCTACGTCATCGACCGCGCCACCGGCGAGCTGCTCTCGGCCAAGGGCATCGTCCCGCAGAACTGGACCAAGGGCATGGACATGAAGACCGGCCGGCCCATCGTCGACGAGGAAAACGCCGCTTACTGGAAGAACGGCAAGCGCAACCTGGTGACCCCGGCATTCTGGGGCGCTCACGACTGGCACCCGATGTCGTATAACCCGAAGACTGGCCTGGTTTACATCCCCGCGCACATCATGTCCGCTTACTACGAGCACATCCCGGATGCGCCCAAGCGCAACCCATTCAAGAGCATGTACCAGCTCGGCCTGAAGACCGGGATGATGCCCGAAGGTCCGGACGGCTTGCTGGAAATGGCCAAGACCTGGTCTGGCAAGCTGATTGCCTGGGACCCGGTGAAGCAGGAGCCGGCCTGGGAAGTGCCGTACGTGACCATCTTCAACGGAGGCACCCTGAGCACTGCTGGCAACCTGGTATTCGAGGGCAGTTCCGACGGTCGGGTGATCGCCTACGCGGCCGACACCGGCAAGAAACTCTGGGAGCAGCCGGCCGCCAGCGGTGTGATGGCCGCACCGATAACCTACTCGGTGGACGGTGAGCAATACGTGACCTTCATGGCCGGCTGGGGCGGCGCCTTCTCCACCTTCGCCGGGGCTCTGTCCCTGCGCGCCGGCGTGCAGCCGTTTTCTCAGGTGCTGACCTACAAGCTCGGTGGCATCGCCAAGCTACAGGAACCGGCACCACCGGCGGACACCCCGGAACCGCCACCGCTGGTTGCCGATGCGGCCACTGTGGAAGCCGGCGCCAAGCTATACGACGGCCACTGCTCGCAATGCCACGGCATCCACGCGGTCAGCGGCGGCGTGTTGCCGGATCTGCGCAAGCTCACCACCGACAAGCACCAGATGTTCCTGGGCATCGTGTATGGCGGTCGCGTACCGGACGGCATGCCGTCGTTCGCCGAAGCCTTCGATGCCAAGGAGGTCGACCAGATCCATCAGTACCTGATCAAGCGTGCCCACGACCTTAAGACCGAAGGTGGCGCCTGGGACAAGTTCACCGCGCAGTAATTGTCAGTCGGGCGCGCCGCGGGGTGCGCTCGTCTGACCTGAATTTCCCCGAATTTCAGCAATAGCGAGACCGGATCATGAGCGAGATTACCTACCAGAATTATATCGACAACACCTTCGTCGGCAGCGATAGCCTGATCGAGGTGTACAACCCGGCCGATGCCGCGCTGCTGGCCCGGGTGCCGGACGCCAGCGGTGAGCAGGTCGGGCGGGCCATCGCCGCTGCGCGCAAGGCGCAACGCGGCTGGGCGGCCAAGCCGGCCATCGAGCGTGCCGGCTACCTGCGCCAGATCGCCAGAAAAGTGCGAGACAACGCAGAGCGCCTGGCGCGCATCATCACCCGCGAGCAGGGCAAAGTGCCGGCGCTGGCGCTGGTGGAAGTCAACTTCACCGCTGATTACCTCGACTACATGGCTGAGTGGGCGCGCCGTCTCGAAGGCGAAGTGCTGACCAGCGACCGGGTCAACGAACACATCTTCCTGCTGCGCAAGCCGCTGGGCGTGGTTGCTGGCATCTTGCCGTGGAACTTCCCGTTCTTCCTCATCGCCCGCAAGATGGCGCCAGCGCTGATCACCGGCAACACCATCGTCATCAAGCCGAGCGAAGAAACTCCGATCAACTGCTTCGAGTTCGCCAAACTGGTGGCCGAAACCGATCTGCCGCCGGGTGTATTCAACGTCGTCAGCGGCACCGGTGCGGGTGCCGGCAGTGTGCTGACCAGCCACGCCGGCATCGACCTGATCAGCTTCACCGGCAGTGTAGGCACAGGCTCGCGGATCATGGCCGCTGCCGCGCCGAACATCACCAAGCTGAACCTGGAACTGGGTGGCAAGGCACCGGCCATCGTCCTCGCAGATGCCGACCTAGAGCTGGCCGTGACCGCCATCACCGCGTCGCGGGTGATCAACACCGGACAGGTGTGCAACTGCGCCGAGCGTGTCTACGTCGAGCGCAAGGTCGCTGACCAGTTCATCGACAAGATCGCCGCGGCCATGGCCGCCACGCGTTACGGCGACCCGTCGGTGGACAATGACCTGGACATGGGCCCGCTGATCAACCAGGCCGGCCTGGACAAGGTCGCGCAGATGGTCAAGACCGCCATCGGCCACGGTGCCCAGGTCATCACCGGAGGCAGTGTTGCGGACAAGGGCAAGGGCTTCCACTACCAGCCGACCGTGCTCGCTGGCTGCAGCGCGGACATGGAGATCATGCGCAAGGAAATTTTCGGTCCGGTGCTGCCGATTCAGATTGTCGATGATCTCGATGAGGCCATCGCCCTGGCCAACGACAGCGAGTACGGCCTGACCTCATCGATCTACACCCGCAGCCTGGGTGCGGCGCTCAAGGCCAGTCGCGAGATCGACTTCGGCGAAACCTACGTCAACCGCGAAAACTTCGAGGCCATGCAGGGCTTCCACGCCGGCACGCGCAAATCTGGCATCGGCGGCGCGGATGGCAAGCACGGGTTGTACGAGTTTACTCATACCCATGTGGTGTACATGCAGGCGTGAAGGGAAGGGCCGTGCCTGCGCCGGCCCTAAGTGGAGGTGGGGCAGGAAGCCGAGATGCACGGATACATCGCGGTCTGCCGCGGGGACTCACTCATGATCCATGTGGCGTACGGGCAGGAACCAAAGGGCATGTGAATAGAGTGGAGAAAGGCTTCGGCCAGACTCCGCTCCTTTTGCCTGACGTTGTGTGCGACGTCAGGCAAAAGGAGCGGTTCGAATCGTAGGCTTGTGCCGCGCGCGCCGAGGGGCTGCGCGGATTTTTCGGTGCGGCCTGCCCGGTGTGCAAGGCGCACCCTGCGAATCAGCAAAGGAGGGCCGGCTAGAACAGCTCGTTGGGCTGGACGATGCCGTGCTTCTTCATCTTGCGGTACAGGGTCGAGCGCGAAATGCCGAACGAGTCGGCGGCCGCGCTAATGTTCCAGCGGTGCTGACGCAGCGCCGCGTACAGATGGCGCGCTTCGGCGTCGCCCAAGTGATCAGCCAGGCTGGCGACGCTGTCAGCAGCTGGACTCAGATCGGTGAGGTCAAGGTTATGCAGTTCGGCAGGCAGGCAATCGATATCGATACGACCGTCCTCGGCCAGTGCAACGGCGTAGCGCAGGGCATTGAGCAGCTGGCGGATGTTGCCCGGCCAGGAGTAGGTATGCAGGCGCTGACGAGCTTGGGCATCCAGACGCAGGTTGCTGGTGCCCGGCTGGGCGGCGAGCAGGGCATCGATCAGCTCGCTGCGATCGCTGCGTTCGCGCAAAGCCGGCAGGGCCAGGGTCATGCCGCTGAGACGGTAGAACAAGTCTTCGCGGAACTGCTTGGCGTGGATCATCTGGCCGAGGTCCTGGTGCGTTGCCGATACCACCTGCACATCCAGCTCCACCGGCGCTTCGGCGCCAAGTGGGGAAATCTCGCGCTCGGCCAGCACGCGCAGCAGACGGGTCTGCAGATGCGCCGGCATATCGCCGATCTCATCAAGGAACAGGGTGCCGCCATTGGCCAGTTCCAGCTTGCCCTTCATGCCCTTTTTGTTGGCGCCGGTGAAGCTACCGCTGCGGTAGCCGAACAATTCGCTCTCGATCAGGGTTTCCGGAATCGCCGCGCAGTTCAGCGCCACGAACGGCCCGGCGCGACGACTGCTGGCCTGGTGGATGGCGCGTGCGAAGGCTTCCTTGCCAGTGCCGGTCTCGCCGGTGATGAGGATCGGGATGCCCTTGTCTATCACCTTGCGAATGCGCCGTACGCCCTGCTGCAGTTGCGCGTCGCTACCTCCGAGCTGGTTGAGGTCCGGGTGGTTGCCGACCGGAAGATGCTTGCGGCTTGCTGCAGGCGGAGCGGGGGGCAGGCGACCGGCCGGGATTCTAAGCCCGACATCCACCAGCGCCTGCTCGTCCAGCGTTCGCAGCAGTACGCCACGGGCGCCGCCACTGGTGAGGCTGAGGAGTTCATCCACGCCGACCGGCAGCAGGCTGTCAATGTGCCGGCCGAGCAGACTATGCCCTGTGTGATCATGGGCGACGAAGGCGGCGCGGTTGGCACCGATTACCCGGCCCTGGTCGTCGAGGGCCAGCAACTGTTCGTTGACCAGATCAGTGATGTCGTCGCGCGGCTTGATCGCCAGGGTCAGGCCGTCGCGGTAGCTCTGGCGAAAGTGCGCGTTTTCGATCAGCCGCGCGTACATGATCACCAGTTGCAGAGTCAGGTACTGCGCTTCCTTCGGCCCGTCGCTGTTCAGGCAGGTAGCGTTGAGGCAACCGCGCAGCTGGCCTTGAGCGTCGAAGATCGGCGACACCGAGCAGCTCAGGCGGAAGTTCGAAGTGAGGAAGTGTTCCTCGCGGTGGATAGTCATCGCCTGAGCTGCGGCCAAGGTGGTACCGATGCCGTTGGTACCGGCCACCGATTCGTCCCAGCGCGCGCCGACGATCAGCCCGGACTCGGTGTAGGGGTCACGTTTGCTGGGCAGGCGCGCATCGAGGGTAATGCCATGTTCGTCGCTGAGCAGCACGGCGAAACCGGCCTGTACCACACGCTTGGCCAGGCCGGTGACGCCCTGGCTGGCGACCTTCAGGTATTCCTCGTGCTGGGCCTGGTGCAGGCGAATTTCCTCGGCGGAGAGGATGTTCTTGATGCAGCGCCCGCGCGGGTTGAGGTTGTGCTGGGTAACGCTGCGGTACCACGACTGGGCGATCAGCCCGTCCGGGCGGATGCTGCGTTCGGGGAAGTGATCGCTGACGAAGGCAGCGAGTTCGCTGGGGCTGGTTTCCACGGCATGCAGGGGCATGGGCGCTCCATGTGGCCGGCGTGGCGAGTCGCGCACCGGCATCTTGTTGTTGTGGTCGGCCTTGGCCGCAGGCCTGGCGAATGTTGCAACCATAGCCTTGTACGACGGTGCGTGCAGTCATCCTTCCGTCGAACACTAGCCACCCAGCATAGTACATGCCGGCGTCGGGCCACACCGCTGCAGGGCCCGCGCTTGAGCGCCGCGCCCTTGATGAGCGGACTCGGCGGTGGTTTTCGTAGTCGTCGCAGAAATGCGACAGCTGTAGCGGGAGGGCGAGCAACTGTCGCGCGCCCGCTTCAAAATCAGGGCCGCAACTCCTCCGAAAGTATCATTCGGGGAGGGCGGGCCTGGTGATTAACTCGCCCTGTCGGCATGTGCCGGCGCCAATAAAAAGAGGATCTACCCATGTGGACTAAACCCAACTTCACCGATATGCGCCTTGGTTTCGAAGTCACCCTGTACTTCGCCAACCGCTGATCATCCGAGCCCCGGTACGCCGGGGTTTCCAGTCCCAAAGCAGACCTCATGCATGAGCATGGCCTACGAACTGGAGCGCCCGCGGTATCACACGGTGACGGCCGAACGTGTTTAGCACCGTGGGATAGTCAAGTGAACCGCGCGGATGAAGGACGCATTGGGCCACCGTGCGCACCCTACGCATCGAATAACTCAAATGGTGCAACGTTGTACGGCGCACCCGATGACGGAATTTTCAGTTTGAACCAATCCACCCAGTCTTGCGTGCCGCGCTTTCGCCGTGGCTTCCGCCTGCAGTATGAACCGATGCAGAACTGCCATGTGCTGCTCTACCCGGAAGGGATGATCAAACTCAACGACAGCGCCGGCGAGATTCTCAAGTGTGTTGACGGCGCCCGCGACGTGGCGAACATCATCGCCTCTCTGGCCGAACAATTCCCCGGCGTGCCGGATATCGATGAAGACATCCTGGCGTTTATTGAGGTGGCCCATGCCCAGTTCTGGATCGAATTCGCCTAACCCCACGCGGTCCCAGATCGGCCCGCCGCTGTGGTTGCTGGCCGAACTGACATACCGCTGTCCGCTGCAGTGCCCATACTGCTCCAACCCGCTGGATTTCGCGAAGCAGGGCACCGAGCTGAGTACTGCACAGTGGATCGACGTATTCCGCCAGGCCCGTGCACTGGGCGCAGCGCAGTTGGGCTTTTCCGGTGGCGAGCCGTTGGTGCGCCAGGATCTCGCTGAGCTGATCAAGGCTGCCCGTGACCTGGGCTTCTACACCAACCTGATCACCTCAGGCATCGGACTTACCGAGCAACGAATCGCTGAGTTCAGCGCGGCTGGCCTGGATCATATCCAAGTCAGCTTCCAGGCTGCCGACGAGGAGGTGAACAACCTGCTGGCAGGCTCCAGCAAGGCCTTCGCCCACAAACTGGCAATGGCCCGCGCGGTCAAGGCGCACGGCTACCCGATGGTGCTCAACTTCGTCACCCATCGGCATAACATCGACCGCATCGACCGCATCATCGAGCTGTGCATCGAACTGGAGGCCGATTACGTCGAGCTGGCCACCTGTCAGTTCTACGGTTGGGCCGAGCTGAACCGCGTCGGTTTACTGCCGACCCGCGAGCAGCTGCAGCGCGCCGAGCGCATCACTAACGAGTGGCGGACCAAGCTGACGGCGCAGAAGCACCCATGCAAGCTCATCTTCGTCACCCCGGACTATTACGAGGAGCGGCCGAAGGCGTGCATGAGCGGCTGGGGCAAGCTGTTTCTCGACATCACCCCGGACGGCACCGCGCTGCCGTGTCATAGCGCCCGGCAGTTGCCGGTGAAGTTCCCCAACGTGCGTGAGCACAGCCTGGAGCACATCTGGTTCGAGTCGTTCGGATTCAACCGCTACCGCGGCGACGCCTGGATGCCCGAGCCGTGCCGCTCCTGTGACGAGAAGGACCGTGACTTCGGTGGCTGTCGCTGCCAGGCCTTCATGCTCACCGGCGATGCCGACAACGCCGACCCGGTTTGCGGAAAGTCGTCGCACCATGGCCTCATCCTAGCCGCCCGCGAGGACGCCGAATACGCGCCGCAGGGCTTGGAGCAGTTGACCTACCGCAATGAAAAAGCCTCCAGGCTTATCTGCAAAGCCTGAAACGACTGGCTCCATCGGGTGCCCTTGAGCATCATTGACCGCACAGTGGCCCACCCTACGACGTGCAGTCGGCTAATTAGAAACGTGTTTTGAAGAACCCAGGCAGAACTCCTGACCATGTATAGGAATCGGGATGACCGCTTCTGGCCGAAAGCTGCCCGTCACCTTAGTTTATATTGGCCATCGCCGGGGTTGCTCAAGCCTAGCTTGATTTCACAGCAGCCAAGAGTGGAGCTTGCAGGGAAGGCAAGCTTCGACCCTGAACAGACACTCGTCAGCGTCAGCTCAGGCTCGAACGCTATTTGCTGCGCTATTGCAGCGGGACATACACATCGGTTTGCCATTGATCCCGCGGGGTCTCGGGATAGGCACTCAGGTAATGGAAGAACAGCGGCTGGTCACGCAGTTCCTCGCCACTGGTTGGCAGCCAGTCGCGGTAGATCGGATAGATCGTTTCGCCGATGTGATCCGGTGACCCCGTGTGTCGTACCACGACGCAACGGCCGGCGGGGATGACGATCTCGTGCACGCCGAACTCATTGGGCGCCACCGCTTGGTGAATCTCGCCGCAGATTGCGAAGCGAAATTCCTGTGCAGGTGTCGTATCGGGGTTGCTATAGGGAATGCCAAAGGTGCGACACGAGGCCACCGGCGACTGTCCACTGTGCATACGCCACTCGATGAACCTGTTCACGCTTTCACTGACGAGCCCGGCTGGCCCGCAGTGCTCAAGCGCGGCGACCTTGACCTCGGGGAAATCTACGATTCGTACTTGCATGATGACTGTCCTTGAAAAGTGAGGGATTGCGAACACCGCATTCCAGACCTGCCAGTTCGGTTCCTTCCTGAACGCGCTCGGCGTCATACCGATCGCCCGCCTGAACGCCCTGCTAAATGCCTCGGGACTTTCAAAACCGGCATCGAGTGCCGCGTCCAGTACCGAGTGATCAGCGAGGGCTGCCAGGCGATGTGCCGCGCGGCGTAGTCGCATCAGTTGCACATAGCGGGAGACGGGCACTCCAACGAACGCGGTGAATTGTCGATGGAAGTGAAATGCCGAGAAGTTCGCCACACGGCTCAACGTCTTCACCGACAGGTCGCCTTCGAGATTGGCATCAATGTAGGCGAGCACGGCGTTGAAGCGTTTTGTGTAAGCGAGATTGCTCGGCATGTCAGACACTGGAAAAGCTCCTGGAAGTACGGTCGTCAATAGAGTCGACTATAGCGCCGTGCACGCACCTAGCCGCGTTTGCTCAAGGCCTGTTTTGATTTGGCCAATGTGATCACTTGGCTGCAGCTCACGATGCCAGTCAGGACCCAGCCACAGCCCTGACGCATTAGCTGAACGCGTATGATGGCGGGCCCTCATTACCGATACGGAAATCGCCATGCGTCCTGACAAGGCCTGCCCAGTCGTACTTTCTTCTACGTCGCCACCCAGGATCCTGTTGTTCCGGCATCCTCAAGCGGGGGTCCAACTGGTGAAGGGAACCATTGAACAGGGCGAAACACCGGCTCGAGCTGCCCTGCGTGAGTTGGCGGAAGAGTCGGGTATAAGCAATGCCGAAATCGTCAACGATCTAGGCTGCTGGGACTCCGCTCATCAGGGCCAGATCTGGTCGTTTCACCTTTGTCAGGCGGGTGGACCCTTACCTGAGCAATGGTCACACCAGACGCTCGATGACCATGGTCACCTCTTCGAGTTTTTCTGGGCTTCGTTCGACTGCTTACCCTATGACGATTGCCATCCTGTTTTTCGTCGAGCGCTGGACTTCTTGTGCGAGGTCTTGCAGGCGCGGGGGCACTGGGTGGACAAGCGGCGTTGATGTAACTACAGCGTGATCATCTTTTCCCCCCTGAATCTCGGGCGTCAGCTCATGCTATAAACACCGCCCAAACAGGAGGTTCCCAGACTATGGATAGAAAATGCTCGGTGTTCATCGCGGCCAGCGTTGACGGCTTCATTGCCAGGATTGATGGCGATATCGAGTGGCTTCATCGGCCCGAGTACGAGTGCGCGGCTTTGAAGGGGCTCAGTTACGACGAATTCATGACCACGGTTGATGCCATCGTCATGGGACGCAAGACCCTGGACAAGGTGCTGTCCTTTCCTCAATGGCCCTACGGCAACACGCCAGTCGTAGTGCTCTCGCATGGGGAGGTGGCGCTGCCACAAGAACTGAGGGGCAAGATCGATGTGCTGGCCGGCGACCCGGCACACATCGTGGAGCAACTGGCGGCGCGAGGTCTCAAGCATCTCTACATAGATGGGGGGCAGACCATCCAGGCTTTCCTTGCTGCGGGATTGATCAACGAGATCGTCATCACGCGCATTCCAGTGTTGTTGGGCAAAGGCATTCCACTGTTCAGCCAGTTTGCTGATGAGCTGGGCTTACGCCTGATTGACTCATCAGTATCGGATAACGGATTTGTCCAGAGTCGTTATCAAGTGCTCGCACCGGCTGATATTGCACAAGGTTAGGGTTGCTTGGCGGCAGATGACTCAAGAAACTCCGCGATCAGCGAAGTCACCTGCTGTTGAATCACCCCACGCGCACGTGCGCTTTCGCCATCCAGGCAAATGATGCCATCGCCTGGTACTTCCTCTTCGAGCAGTGCCTGCGCCCCCGGTTTGCACACCGATAAGAAAGTGAAGTGGCTCGCGTCGCTGATTTCGACGTAACGACTTGAAGCCGCCGGCAGACGTTTGGCCAGGTGGGCAGACTCCAACTGCGCAGGAAGATCATGCGAAGGGGCGCCGGCAGCGATTACCAGCGCGGGTATCGGCAGCGCCGCCAGGCTCGCATCGGTCATGCCCCGTGAAAGCCCCACGTCTAGTGTGACCACGGCAGTGACACGTTGATCACGCAAATCGGCGGTCAATGCGGCTTTTGATTGTGAGGTGCTTGCCGGGTTCATCCGTGCAAAGACGCTGCAACTGGTTAACTGCGGGTGCGCCTTGCAGTCTTGGGCGAAGCGGTCTGGGTCGAATTGCGCGCCGGCGATCTCCAGGGCGGTCCAGCCGCCGAGTGAATGGCCGGCCACGGCAATTCGGTCTTTGGCCACCGCGCCGAATTTTTCAGGTTGAGTGGTCACACTATCAATGGCTCGGCTCACATCAACCGGGCGCTGCCATAACTGCGCCGCTGCGTGAGGGCTGCGGTCATGGGTGGTGGAGCCCGGGTGATTGATGGCGGCGACGATGTAACCCCTGTGAGCCAGCGCACTGGCGAGCCAGATCTGGTTGCTCCAGTTACCTCTGTACCCGTGCGAGAGCACCAGCAACGGATGCTTGCCAGCCGCGGGCGGTGCGTCCCGAACCGCAGCCGCCCCGACGAACACCGCATCATCGCCGATCAGTTGTGTGGCGGCGGTGGTTGCACTGGGGTACCAGACCACCATCTGCAGTGCGCGGTCATTGTGCGTGTCCACCAGCGTGGAAGATTGGAAGCCGACAGCGCTTTCGTCAGCGAGTGCGATAGTCGTCAGCCCGGTCAACAACAGGGTGCCAAAAGCTATTTTCAATGTGGTTTCTTCCTTGATCCCGCTATCACATCAGTTCATTCAATCTCTACGCCGGTCAAGGCACTCACGGCGCAAGGTCAGGTTGTTGATCTTCATGCAACTGACTGAGTGATCGTCATCGTAATCGTTGTTTTTGGCTTTGTCCTTGGCCTTGGCGCAATTGCCATTGTCATTACAATTGCCTTTACCTTTTTGCTCGTTGTTGTTTTTTAAACAGTTTCTGACGTCACTTGCACTGCCCGCATCATCACAGTCCGAACCGGCAAAGGACAGCGTTGGCAATGCCAGGGATAACAGGAATATGCACGCAGTGGCCGATAGAATTCGCATAATCAAACTCCTGAGTAGTTTGTTTTTTACCTGCAGCTATAGCCTTGAACCGACCCGGCTGACTATAGCAGGCGCCTTGAAAGTGGCTCGCCAGAGAAAGTAGGGAAAGGGGACAGATTTATTGTCCCCGCAGCTCAATACCTGCGGGTGCACTGTGCAGTCTTCGGCGAAGCGACCGATCTGCCCAGAGTCACGTAGCTCGCTGGGCAGGTCCTGATCTCGTCAGGCTGTCGCGTTCGACTCGGCGAGATGAACTTCAGTGGCACTGCGACCCGCTAGCCAAGCGAGAACAGATGCGATGACCAGCACAGTCGCGCTCAGCTCGAAGGTGGCTCTATAGCCGCTCAGGTCAAATGCCAGGCCGCCGATGATTGCCCCTCCTGCGATAGCCAGCTGGACAATGGCCACGAGCAAGCCGCCACCGGCTTCAGCATCATCAGGAAGCGTTTGCGCCAGCCATGTCCACCAGCCAACGGGAGCGGCAGTCGCCACCAGGCCCCAGAGTCCGAGCAACACGGCAGTCAGTAACGGCGATGCACCGAAGGCCACCAGAGCCAGCGCTATAACAGCCATTATCAGAGGTATCACGGTCAGTGTGCGGTAGAGGCCATTGCCCATGAATCTCTCGATCACAAAGGTCCCGATAAAGCCGGCCAGTCCCAGGCCCAACAGCATCAAAGACAAGGTTGAAACGCTGACACCGGTGACGACCTCAAGAAAGGGCCGCAGGTAAGTGAACAGCATGAACTGTCCCATGAAAAATACGCTGACGGCGACCATGCCCAATGCGACTGGCAACTGCTTCATCAGCCGCAGGGCATTGCCGCTGCTTGCGTTACGCTCGACCTTGAAGGTCGGGAGACTGATCAGCAACCACACGGCTGCAAGCGCTGCGACCGGAACCACACACAAGAACGCCCCGCGCCATCCTATCAGCGAGCCAAGAAAGCTCCCCGCCGGGGCTGCGATGACCGTAGCCAGAGCGTTACCGCCATTGACCATGGCCAGCGCCCGGGAAACTTGATCAGGCGGCACCAAGCGCATGGCGGTCGCCGCTGATAATGACCAGAAGCCGCCAATAGCGATACCAATCAAGGCACGCCCCAGCATGAAGGAGGGGTAGCCTGGCGCGAGGGCGACGACCGTACCTGAGACGATCATCAGCAAGATCAGGCACAGCAGCAGCCTCTTGCGCTCGACGCGAGCGGCAATTGTTGCAATGACCAGGCTGGTGACTAATGCGAATGCACCGGACACGGAAATACCCTGGCCTGCCTGGCCTTGCGTAATGTTCAGTTCCGCCGCAATGGGGGTTAGCAGGCTGACGGGCATGAATTCTGAAGCAACCAAAGCGAATGCGGCCAACGACATGGCCAGCACGGCGCTCCAGCCGCGTTTTTCTGTAGCGCGAACAGTCATGGGAACTACCTGTCTTGCGAAAAGCGTGATGGTTTGCGTGCGCCGTTGTTCACCCCGCCAGCGTTGCGGTGTCGATCACAAAACGATATTTGACGTCACCCTGGAGCATCCGCTCGTAAGCCTCATTGATGTGCTCGGCACGTATCAGCTCGATGTCCGAAACGATGCCGTGCTCGGCGCAGAAATCGAGCATCTCCTGGGTTTGCGCGATGCCGCCGATCATCGATCCCGCCAGGGTTCGACGTTTCATGATCAGGTTGAACACGTTGGGCGCTGGATGCGGCGAGGCGGGCGCGCCCACCAGTGTCATCGCGCCGTCGCGCTTGAGCAGTACCAGCAAGGCATCCAGATCGTGGGGGGCGGCGACGGTGTTGATGATCAGGTCGAAGCTCTTCAGGTGCGCGGCCATTTGCTGCGCATCGCTTGAGATCACCACCTCATCGGCGCCCAGGCTTTTGGCGGCGTCACGCTTGGATTCGGACGTGGTGAAAGCCACCACATGCGCGCCCAGTGCATGGGCCAGTTTGATGCCCATGTGACCCAGGCCACCGATGCCCACCACGCCGACTTTTTTCCCGGGGCCGGCGTTCCAGTGACGCAGCGGCGACCAGGTGGTAATGCCCGCGCACAGTAGCGGCGCAACGGCCGCCAGCTGTGCTTCGGGGTGGCGAATGCGCAGTGCGTAGCGCTGATGGACAACGATCGCTTGCGAGTAGCCACCGAGCGTCCAGCCTGGTGCGTCCTGCGTTGGAAAGTTGTAGGTGCCGATCATGCTGTCGCAGTAGTTCTCAAGGCCTTCGGCACACTCTTGGCAATGCTTGCAGCTGTCGACGATGCAGCCGACTCCGACCAGATCACCCGGTGCGAACCCGGCGACCTTCAGGCCTACGGCTGTGACACGGCCGACGATCTCGTGACCGGGCACGCACGGAAATTGTGTACCTTGCCATTCGGCGCGCACCTGGTGCAGGTCCGAGTGGCAGATGCCGCAATAGGCGATCTCGATCTGCACATCTTCCGGGCCGGGATCACGACGAGTGATGCGCAAGGGTTCAAGCGGTTTGTCGCCCGCATGGGCGCCATAAGCGAAGACTTCCATTGTGGCTCTCCTGTAACAGTTCGACACATTCTCCCGGTCGATTTGCCTCTGCCCTAGTGCATTCCGCTTGAATGCTTGCCTAATCCTATGGCGATGCAGGGCGGTGGATAGGAAACGCAGCGTGGGCGCACTAGAGTTCAGTCAACAGGAGCGACCTGACATGAATCCCAACCCCCTGCGCCATGAGTCACCCTTGGCGTTGAACATTGACCCGCGCGTGAGCGAAGCGGGTGACTTCGCCACATCCATACCCGGCCTGTCGCTGTTTCGTCGCGACCAGCCGGCGCCCCCCGCCGTGTGCATGATTGAGCCGAGCCTGATACTGGTGGGCCGTGGTGCGAAGCGGTTGTGGGTTGGTGGTGAGGGTTACAGCTACAACCATTCGCGGTTCCTGGTCACGTCACTGGATCTACCAGCCAACTCCGAAGTGATTGTTGCCAGTCCCCAACAACCCTGTGTCGGCCTGGTGCTGAAACTGGATGTCAGCATGCTTGCCGAGGTCATCACCAAGGTCGGCTTGCCTGCCAAGCGAATTCCAGTCATGGGTTCAGGCGCTGGCATTGGCAGCATGTCGTTCGCCCTGGAAGGCGCACTCGATCGCCTGCTGGCATTACTCGATGAACCGGAGGCGATCCCGGTGCTGGCGCCGCTGATTCTGCGGGAAATCCACTATCGGCTGCTGAGCACCGATCAAGGGCCACGGCTGCGGCAGATAACCGCCGTCGATGGCCAGGGTTATCGCATCGCCAAAGCCATCGACTGGCTCAAGCTCAACTACACGGCTGCGCTGCGCATTGACGAACTGGCGGCGCGGGTGCAGATGAGCGCACCCACCTTCCACCATCATTTCCGCCAGCTCACCGGCATGAGCCCGCTGCAATACCAGAAGTGGCTGCGCCTGAACGAGGCCCGTCGGCTGATGTTGACGGAGCGCCTGGACGTCTCACGGGCGGCGTTCGCCGTCGGGTATGAAAGCCCCTCACAGTTCAGCCGCGAATATGGCCGCCTGTTCGGCACCGCACCCAGTCGTGACATGGCGCTGCTGCGTGGGCAGTCATTCGAGGCCGAAGGGCTCGGTAACGCGGCAAGTTGAGCGAAAGAACAGCTTTACCGGTGGTACGCCTCGCAGCGTTTCACCGCTTAAAACAATGCTCGTCAACCGATGATCAAGCGGGTGAACCATGGAACTACGAATCAACCAGAAGACCTATCAGGTCGATGCCGACGCCGATACGCCCTTGCTGTGGGTGATCCGTGATGACCTGGGCATGACCGGGACCAAGTACGGCTGCGGGCTGGCGCAATGCGGCGCCTGCTCGGTGCTGGTGGACGGCAATGTGGTGCGCTCGTGCATCATGCCGGTGGCCGGTGTGGTTGGCCGGGAGATCACCACCATCGAAGCTATCGAGGCCGATGAAGTTGGGAAGCGGGTTGTCGCGACCTGGGTCGATCTTCAGGTAGCCCAGTGCGGCTACTGCCAGTCCGGGCAGGTTATGGCAGCCACCGCGCTGCTCAAACAAAACCCCGAGCCGAGTGACGCGCAGATCGAGGCCGCGATGGTCAATCTGTGCCGCTGCGGCACATACAACGCTATTCATGCCGCGATGCATGAGCTTGCTGCCAAGGGGAGCGTGTGATGAACGTACGTATCGATCCGTCCCTTGAGGCATCGGCATTCGCTCTGCACGATCCGATCAATGTGTCGCGCAGACGTTTTTTGACCGGTACCGCCGTCGGCGCACTGGTCCTCGGTTTCGGCCTGCCGCTCGGTGCGACCCGGGTGCAAGCTGCGGCAGCCACGACTGCCGGGCGCGGCACCCAGGTCCCGGCGTTCCTGGAAATCCGCCCGGACAACCGCATACGGCTGCTGTGCCCTTTCATGGAGGGAGGGCAGGGTACGTTCACCGCGATGGCGCAGATCGTCGGTGAAGAACTGGACGCCGACCCGGCGACCTTCCTGGTCGAAGCCGCGCCGCCCGGCGAGGCTTTTGTGGTGATGGAGAATGGCATGCGTGTCACCGGTGGCAGCATGTCGGTGCGCATGAGTTACCCGGTCATGCGCCGCCTCGGCGCACTTGCCCGCGCCATGCTGTTGCAAGCGGGCGCGGAGAAGCTTGGGGTGCCGGTGGGCGAATTGACCACCGAACCTGGCAAGGTGGTGCATGCCGCGTCGGGCCGCTCGTTGGCGTACGGTGAGTTGGCCGAGCGTGCGATGGACCTGCCAGTTCCCGATCCTGCCAGCGTGCAACTGCGTGATCCGAGCCAGTTTCGCTGGATCGGCAAGCCGGTAAAGCGCATCGATGCCTACGACAAGTCCACCGGCAAGGCGCTCTACAGCATCGATCTGAAGGTCGATGGCATGCTGCATGCCGCCGTTCAGCATGCCCCGCGCTTGGGTATGACGGTGGGCAACCTGCGTAACGAAGACCCGGTCAAGGCCATGAAAGGCGTGCATTCCGTGCATCGTCTGCCGGGTGCCGTGGCAGTGCTGGCCGAGCGCTGGTGGCACGCCAAACGTGCGGTGGAGGCGATTCAGGTCGACTGGCAGGAGCCAGCGCTCGACAGCAAAGTGCGACCGATGCCCGCAGACTTTTCCAGCGACGACTGGCTCAAGCGACTCGCTAACGCAAAGGGGCTGGCCAGGGATGACGAACACAAAGGGGACGTTGCTTCGATTCTCGCTGACGCCAAGACCCGGGTCGACGCCACCTACCACAACCAGTACCTGAACCACGGGCAGTTGGAACCGCCTTCTGCGCTGGCCAGGTTCAATCCGGACGGATCGCTGGAGGTCTGGCTACCTAATCAGGCGCCGGACATGTTTCTTGCGGACATAGCCAAGCGCACGGGGCTGGATCCGTCTCGCATCACCTTGCATTCGCCACTGCTGGGTGGTTTCTTCGGTCGGCATTTCCTCTACGACTCAGCCAGTCCCTATCCCCAGGCGATCGAGTTGTCCAAGGCGGTTGGCCGCCCGGTCAAACTGATCTGGAGTCGAGAGGAAGAGTTCCTGCGTGACGTGCTCCGTCCCGTTGCCGCGGTCAATTTTCGCGCCGCGCTGGATAACGATGGCTGGCCGCTGGCGATCGAAGCGATCAGTGCCACTGAAGGTCCTAGCGAGGCCATCGCGGGCAAGCAGGGTGACAAGCTCGACCCTACTGCGCTTGAGGGGTTGTCGGGCAAGTCCTACGCGATCCCCAACAAGCGAATCGCGCAGATCTACGTCAAAGGCCCGGCCATGCTGGGCTACTGGCGTTCGGTGGGCAATTCCCTCAACGACTTCTTCTACGAATCGTTTCTTGACGAACTGGCTGACAAGGGCGGCAAGGATCCGTTCGAACTGCGCCTGCACCTGCTTCGTGGCAACCAGCGCCTGACCACGCTGCTGCAGGCTGTGAGTGAACTGTCGGGCGGTTGGAGGCGCGGGCCGTTTACCGCCGAGGACGGTAGCAAACGTGCGCGCGGCATAGCGATGGCTTCGCCGTTCGGTACGCAGACTGCCGTGATCGCCGAGGTGTCCATCGAGAACGGGCAGGTCAAGGTGCACGATATCTGGCAGGCGATTGACCCCGGCAGCATCGTCAACCCGGCTATCGTCGAAGCCCAGGTCAATGGCGCCGTGGCGCTGGGGCTGTCTCAAACGCTGGTGGAGGAGTCGGTGTGGGTGGATGGCAAACCCCGGGCTCGCAACTTTGACTTGTACCCGATCCTGGCGCCTGCGCGGATGGCCCGGGTACATGTGCGGGTTGTCGAGAGCGGGGAAAAAATGGGTGGCATCGGCGAACCGCCGCTGCCCGCCGTCGCGCCCGCTGTCGCCAATGCGGTGGCTACGCTGACTGGCCAGCGGGTTCGTAGCCTGCCCATGAGCCGGCACACCTTCACCTGATCTGCGCCTGGATGGCTGGCCGTGCCTGGTACACCACATACGCTAGAGGAGAGCCAGATGGAAAGCATCGACTTGCTGGTCCTGCGCACCGCGCGGGACTGGCTCGCCGCCGGCGAGCGCGTGCTGCTCGCCACTGTTGCGCGCACATGGGGTTCTTCACCGCGTCCGGTAGGGTCGATGATGGCTTTGCGTAACGACGGTCGGGTGGTGGGCAGCGTGTCCGGCGGCTGCATTGAGGATGACCTGATCCATCGCTACACCACAGCCCATGGCGGAAGTGGCCTGAAGGACGGCGCACCCGAGGTGGTGCGCTATGGCGTCAGCGCCGATGAAGCGCACCGTTTCGGCTTGCCCTGTGGCGGTACGCTTGAGCTGATTCTGGAGTTCAGCCCGTCCTGGCGGTCGCTCGATGAACTGCTGGCCGAAATGGACGCCGGGCGACTGGTGCGCCGCCGCCTGGTACTGCAACCCTGTCAGGTCACCCTCGAACCCACGCAGACCCCGGAGCAATTCAGCTTCGACGGCCAGCAGATGCTCAATACCCTGGGGCCGGGGTATCGGATGCTGATGATCGGAGCCGGCGCGCTGGCCGAGTACCTGGCCATCATGGCGTTGTTCAACGGATTCAAAGTGGCGGTTTGCGATCCACGTCCCGAGTACATCGAGACGTGGGCGGTGGCCGGCGTGGAGTGCATTGTCGGCATGCCCGATGACGTGGTTCGTGACTTCGCGGTCGATCTGCGAACCTGCATCGTCGCCTTGAGTCATGATCCCAAACTCGACGATCTCGCATTGCTCGAAGCCCTTCACGGACCGGCGTTCTACATTGGTGCCATTGGCTCGCGGCGCAACAGCCAGCTGCGCCGCGAGCGCCTGATCGAGCATTTTGCTGAGACCCAAGCGTCGCTTGAGCGTCTGCACGGACCGATCGGCATCTACATCGGCAGCAAGACGCCCGCGGAGATCGCCGTCAGCGTGATGGCCGAGATCCTTGCCGCCAAGAATGGGGCCAGCCTGCCGAGAGAGTTGTCAATTGCCAGGTCCAAAGCGCACTAAGGAGTGCTCAGTCGTTCGCTTGGATTGCCGTGCCCAGCGCTCATCTCGCAATCATCGGGTTTTTGCAATCACAGCACTCATGTACTGATTCAAATCGCGAAAATCGTTAACGCTCCACGCGTGCGGCGCCACCTTTACGCCATTCTCGCGCAAGGTCCGGGGAATCAGGTCGCCATTGGGGCGCAGGATAATCGAGGAGACAATAACGCCCGGATAATCACTCAAGCGTTTCTTGAAAGTGGCTGTGGTCAGGTCCGGTGTCGGCGGGTTGCTTTTGTTGGCCAGAGGTCCGGTTCCCTTGATATCCGCTCCATGACACATGGAGCATCTCTGGGTAAAAAGATTCTTGCCGTTGGCATTATCGGCCAAGGACAGTGCGGTCTGCGTCAGCGAGAAAAGTCCTAGCGAAGCGATCAATAATACTTTCATGGTTTTCATCTTCCTTGATGGAGTGGCCGCGTTTCGGCGCGCGGCAAAGATATCAGCCCGCGTGTCGGCACACACAACCATTTGCGCTGCCCACACACCGCCATCGCGGGCGAGCCGCAAGCGGGCGCCCGCTCCCACAATGGACGGCGTCGCTTAACTGATCAGCATTAGCCGCAGGGGTGCATCTAATTCATGCCCTGGGCTTCTTCCATGACCCACGCAACGAACGCCTTGACCTCATCGCGCTGCATCGCCTCCGGTTGCGTCACGACGTAGTAGGCAAAGCGTGCCGGCCAAGGTTTATCCATGACTTGCACGAGGCGGCCGGCGGCGATTTCGTCTCTTGCGTATTCCACGGGCACCAGGGCCAGCCCCTGGCCGGCCTCCGCTGCACGGATCAGCAGAAAGTCATCTTCAAACGCCGTCCCGCGTTCTGCGCGCGGGTCTTTCGCCACGCCGTGTGCGGTCAACCACAGGGGCCAGTCTGCCCGGTCAGAGTCGTGCAGCAGTGGAAAGTCGAGGCACTCCTGCGGCTCTTCAGGCATGGAGTGGTCGGCCATGAACCCAGGGCTGGCCACCGGCACCAGGACGGGCGCCATCAGGCGGCTGACGTGCAGGTTGGGGTAGACCCCCAAGCCGTGTCGCAGGGCCACATCCACATGATCGCGACGCATGTCGATCACGGCGGAGGTCGCCTCGACCCGCACTTCAATGTGCGGGTGGCGCAGGTTGAAACGCCCCAGGCGCGGCACCAGCCACGACGCGGCGAACGTTGCGACCGTGCTGACCGTCAGGGTCTGGCGAGACTTGATCTGTTCCAGCGACTGCAGCGCTTGCTCCATTTGCTCGAACGCCTGGAGCAGGGAAGGGTGAACGCTGGCTCCCGCTTCGGTCAGGCGCAAGCCGCTTCTCTGGCGAGTGAAAAGCGCCAGGCCGATCCGATCTTCCAGCAGGCGGATCTGTTGGCTGACCGCACCGGAGGTGACGCTCAGCGCTTGAGCGGCAGCCTTGATGCTGCCGCGTTGGCCAACCTCGACGAAGGTGCGCAGGGCGAGCAGGGGCAGTGAGGTGGCCATAAGGTTTAGTTTTCCTAAAGTCAGTGCGCAGAAATGATCGTTTCCGCTGGAGCAGCACGCCAGCGATTATACCGTTCGTTTAGCGCGACTAAGAAGCTTTAGTAAAACTATATCTATCAGGATGCCTGTATGAACAATCCTCGTTGGCGGCTCTGCCTCATATTGCTGTGCACCACCCAATTCGTTGCACTGCTCGACTTCTCCATCACCATGATTCCCTTGCCGCAGATTCAGCAAAGCCTGGGTTTTACCCCCGGCGCCTTGCAGTGGGTGATCAATGCGTACGGCGTGGCCATTGCCGGGTTCCTGCTGCTGGGTGGGCGAGCGGCCGACCTGTTTGGCCGCCGGCGCGTGTTTCTGCTCGGGCTGGTTATCTTTACCCTCGGTTCGTTGCTCGGGGGTTTTTCACAGAGCCCGGCGATGCTGATCTTCACCCGGGCCTTGCAGGGTTTTGGTGCGGCGTTGTTTTCGCCAGCGGCCTTTTCGTTATTGCTGGCCCTGTTTACCGATGAGCAATCGCGTAATCGAGCGCTGGGGGCCTGGACGGCCGTGGCCGCGACAGGATTTGTCGCGGGCTTGATCCTGGGTGGCATCATCACTGACCTCATGGGCTGGCGCTGGGTGCTGTGGATCAACGTGCCCGTTGGCGTGTTGGTGATTGCCCTGGCGGGTAATCTCCCGGTGGGTCAGCGTGAGGGGGCAAGGGCTGCGGGGCGCCTGGACGCCGGCGGTGCAGTGCTGGTGGCGGCGGGTGCTGCAACGCTGGTGTTCGCCTTTGCCAACAGCGAACACGTGGGCCTCGCGTCGCCCATCACCTATGGATTGATCGCCCTGGCCATGGGGTTGCTGGCCTTGTTCGTCTGGGTCGAAAGCAAGGTCAAACAGCCGTTGATGCCGATCCCGATTTTCTGGCGGCGCATGACCGGTGGGGCCAACCTGGTCTCGCTGCTGGCGAACACCGCGCTGGGTCCGACCTTTGTGGTCGTGGCGCTGTACATGCAGGAAATCCTCGGCTTCAGCGCCACCCAGACCGGAATGGGGCTGCTGCCGATGGCGATTGCCTTCACGCTCTCCAGCGCCTGGGTCGGGCCGACCTTGATCGCCAGGGTCACTACCAAGCCGGTCATCCTCGGCGGCATGACCCTGTTCATCGGCGGCCTGGCGCTGCTGGGTGCCTCACTGGCAGCGGACGCCTCCTGGGCTACTTCGATTCTTCCCGGCACCTTGTTGGCGGGGATTGGCTACGGGGTCGCGTTTCCTGCCTGGACAGTGGCCGGGATCGAGGGCATTGATGCGGTCGACCACGGCTTGGCCGGCGGCATGCTGACCACCACTCAAGAGGTGGGTTCAGCCGTGGGCCTGGCGATGGGTGTGGCAGTCAGCATCGCCGTGCTGGCCGATGGTGGAAGTGCGGTGCAAGGCTTCAGCTATGCCATTTTGGTCTCCGCCGGCATGGTGGTGATCGGTGTGGTCTGTGCCGCGCTCATCCTGCCCGGCAAGTCTGCGGGTGCATCCTCTTTACCACGCCCGCTCCAGGCGCTTGAACCTGGAGAACGAGCATGAACTGCATCGATCACGGTGTCGGCAAATCCTCTTGGGCGTTCGCCAGCCATCCAGGCTACCGACGCATGTTCGCGTCCGATGAACTGACACTGGGGATTTTCCTGCCCTTGCGCTTCTATCAAGGTGACATGGCCGTGCTGGCGGGGCAGGCGCAGATGGTCAGGGACATTGACCGCCTGGGTTTTGCCGCCGTCTGGGTGAGGGACGTGCCGCTGTTCGATCCGGCGTTCGGTGATGCCGGCCAGGTGTTCGACCCCTTCACGTACTTGGCGTTCCTGGCCGCCCAGACCAAGACCATTGCGTTGGCAACCGGCAGTGCGATTTTTTCGCTGCGCCATCCCATCGACCTGGCCAAGGCCTCGGCGACGATCGACCAGCTGTCGGGCGGCCGCTTGGTCCTGGGCATTGCCTCGGGTGACCGGCCGCTAGAGTTTCCCGCCTACGGTCTGCAGCACGCCGAACGTGGCGAACGGTTTGCACAGGCGGTGGCGTATTTTCGTCAGCTCACCGGTGGGCAAACGCCCTCCGTCGATTCGCCCTTGGGCCGGATCACCGGCGCTGAGTTCTTGCCGCAACCCGTGGCGGGAGTCATACCCTTGATGGTGACCGGTTCGTCCCGCCAGTCACCCGCCTGGATCGCAGAACAGGCGGATGGCTGGCTGACCTTTCCCGAAGCGACCCATACACCTGAAGGGCCGAAACGCCTGGCGGCAAAGATCCAGGCCTGGCGGGGGTTGATTGCAGACGGCGGGTTCCGGCCCCACATGACCAATGAGTGGCTCGATCTGGTTGACGACCCCAACCATCCCCGCACGCCGATACAGGGGGGATATGTGCTGCGTACCGGGCGTAAAGGCTTGATTGAATTGCTGGGTGAGTGGCGCGCTGCCGGGGTCAACCATGCCGCCTTGGGCATCCAGTTCTCCCAGCGACCGGCCGCAGAAGTCGTCCAGGAACTGGCCGAAGAAGTCCTGCCACTGTTTCCGTCGCATCAGGGGCCTGCGGGCTTCAAGGTGGCATGGTGAGTTCAGCGCGAGCTATCCAGTGCGCCAGGCTCGGACGGAACAAGTATGACCAGGTCCGTATCCCCCATGTCGACACCCGCCTGTGACAGCAAGGTCGTCACTTGTCCGCGGTGATGGGTCTGATGGTTGAAAAAGTGCATGAGCAACGCGTAGAAGTCCTTGTCGGCAGGTACACCCTTCATGCTGCTGTAATGGAGGGTGTGATCCAGGTCCGACTCGGTAATGCAGCCAGACCACTCGACAATTTGCTCATCGAGCCACTCTCGATGTGCCGACAGTTCGCGGATATCCGGGAACAGCAACTGGTCCAGGCTGCTGACGGGAAATTGGCCAATCGCACCCAGTGCCAGGTAGTTCGCTGGGTGCGTGGCGAAGCGTTGCAGCCAGACCGTGTCGCCGGCCACCAGGTGGTTCAAGGTCCGCAGAATCGAACCAAAGAAGGCTTTACGATCCATGCACAGTTCTTCGTCTGGCAGGCTCCGGGCGGCCTGATAAATCCTGCTGTTCATCCACTGGTTATAGGTTGCCATCAGGTGGATGTGGCGGGTGCGGGTCATGGTGCTCATCCTTTTACCAGCAGCTAGCGGGGAAGCCGGCTCGGTTACGAGTGACTACGATACTTGCGACAATGCAGCAATCACATCCGCTGCCATCTGTTCAGCACTGTTGGCCCCGTCGATCCGCAGGACTGGTGCCGTTTGTTTGGATAACCACGCCTCGTGCCACGCTCGGTTGCGTCCTGCAAAGTCCGGATTGTCATACTGCGCAGCCCATTCCCGAAAGGCCACGTGTATCTCATGCATGTCGCCACCGGGTGCGATGCGATCGCCAAAGCGCTGCTGTTCCCGGGCGGCCAGCCGTTTAAGGCGAACCGGCGTTGGAGTTGCAACGAACACAATCAGATCGACCTGGCGGATCAGCGCATCTCCCCAACCCAAACAAGAACCGGTCAGCAGCCAATCTTCGTCAGTGAACTCCTGCTGGATCAATGACACGCGCTCGTCGGCAGGTCGCTTGGTGGTAAACGGAGGGTTGGTGGGCATCCAGAAAAAATCATCGACATCGACCTGCCGAACACCCAGCTGGGTTGCGAGGTTTTGTCCCAATGTGGTCACGCCCGCACACGACGCACCGGTAATGTAGATCCGCAATTGTTCCTCCATGAATACCAGCCGGTTTCGAGGTCGGCACGATACCCCATAACCGCCGCTCGAAAAACCGCCAGGCTTCTCGTGTTTTGTCGAACGGACTAGACTGGATGGTTTTGGAGATCACCATGCTGGGTGCGTTTGAACGAAGGCTCGACCCCTTTCCTCCAGATGAGGTGCCACCGCCACCCGCCGGCCTGGCTCGCTTTTTGTGGGCCTGTACGCGGGGTGCTCGTGGTTACATCCTGGCGCTGGCGTTGCTGAGTGCCGGTGTGTCGATCTACGAAGCCTGGTTGTTCTACTTCCTCGGGCAGGTCGTGGACCTGCTCTCGACCTGGCAGGCGGGCGGTGCAGCGGCGGCGCAGGAAAGTCGCGTGTTGTGGGGCATGGGCATCGTCATGGTGACCAGTGTCGTCCTGGTCGCGCTGCGCACCATGGTGCAGCACCAGATATTGGCGATCAACTTGCCGTTGCGCCTGCGCTGGGACTTCCATCGCCTGATGCTGCGGCAAAGCCTGTCTTTTTTTTCCGATGAGTTTTCCGGTCGAGTCACGACCAAGGTGATGCAAACTGCGCTAGCGGTGCGCGATGTGCTGTTTACCCTTATCGAGATCGCCCCCGGGATCGGCGTGTACTTGATTGCGATCATCGCCCTGGCCGGCGGCTTCGCCCTGAAGCTGATGCTGCCTTTTATTGCCTGGGTCGTATTGTTCAGCGTGGCCATGCTGTACTTCGTGCCTCGTCTGGGGAAAGTCGGGCAGGAACAAGCCAACGCGCGGTCGATGATGACCGGGCGTATCTCGGACGCCTACACCAACATCACGACGGTGAAACTATTCTCCCACTCCAATCGTGAGGCGCACTTCGCGCGTGCAGCGATGGAGGATTTCAAGCAAACCGGCTTTCGCCAGATGCGCCTGGTCAGCCTGTTCGATATCGTCAATCAGGCATTGGTGGTGGCATTGATCATGGCGGCAGGGGGTTATGCCCTGTGGTTATGGCATCAGGGCGAGATCGGCGCCGGTGCCGTGGCGGCAATCATTGCCATGGCATTGCGTATCAACGGCATGTCGAACTGGGTCATGTGGCAAATGACCTCGCTGTTCGAAAGCATCGGCACCGTGCAGGATGGCATGGCGACGCTGACCCAGGGCGCCAAGGTGCAGGACGCGCCAGATGCCGGCGTGCTAATGACCAGCGGTGGCGCGGTCACCTTCGATAAGGTCAGCTTCAACTACAGTGGCGAACGCCAGGTGCTCGATGGCTTGAGCCTGAGCATCCGCCCCGGTGAAAAAATCGGCCTGGTGGGTCGCTCTGGCGCTGGCAAGTCCACGCTGATCAACTTGCTGCTGCGTTTCTATGACGTCGACAGCGGGGAGATTCGCATCGACGGCCAGAACATCGCAAAGGTGACACAAGACAGCCTGCGTGCCTCCATCGGCATGGTCACGCAGGATACCTCCCTGCTGCATCGTTCCATTCGCGACAACATCGCCTATGGCCGTCCCGATGCGACCGACGCGCAGGTCCGCAGCGCCGCGGCCAATGCCCAGGCCGATGGGTTCATCAACCAACTGAGCGACCGACAAGGCCACACCGGCTACGACACCCTGGTGGGTGAGCGGGGCATCAAGCTGTCCGGCGGCCAGCGCCAACGCGTCGCGATTGCCCGGGTGATGCTCAAGAACGCTCCGATCCTGCTGCTGGACGAGGCCACCAGCGCGCTGGACTCCGAAGTCGAAGTGGCTATTCAGGAAAGCCTCGATGAAATGATGCAAGGCAAGACGGTAATCGCCATCGCCCATCGACTGTCGACGATTGCGGCCATGGACCGGCTCATCGTCATGGATGACGGACGCATCATCGAAGAAGGTACCCACACCGAACTGCTCGACAAGAACGGCGTTTATGCACGGCTGTGGCAGCATCAAAGCGGCGGCTTCCTGGGGGAGGACAACGGCGTGGTCGAGGCTATGGATCAGGCGTGAGCCTGAAGGGGCGCCGCAGGGGGGAGCCTGACCGTTCAGCCCGTCCCCCAGCCATTAAAAAAACCGCCCCTTTGCCACCGATTCCATCGTTTCTCGGGGGCGGCGTATTTCCCTATATTGGCCGCCATACCCGGTGAGTGGCTGAACGCTCGCCATCCTTAGTGCGAGTAGTCTCTATGAATAAAAAACCTGACAGCGCAGGACTCACCCAGGCCGGCGCGGGGACCCGTGCGGTCTGGGGCGGGGAGCAGGGCGGGCATCCCTACAACGCCACGCAAACGCCGATCGTTGCCAGTGCCGCCTATGCCTACGACGACATCGACGTCTGGTACGACGTGGCGTTGGGCAAGGCCCCAGGCTTCATCTACAGCCGCATGAGCAACCCGACGGTGGAGACCCTCGAAGCGAAGATCCGCCAGCTGGAACAGGCCGAGTCCGCGGTGGCGTTCAGCAGCGGCATGGCGGCCATCAGCAGTGTGCTCTACACCTTCCTGGCCAACGGTGACCGGGTGGTGTCGACCAAGGACAGCTACGGCGGCACCAACAAAATCTTCGAAGAATTCCTGCCGCGCATGGGCGTTCAAGTGACCTTGTGCGAAACCTTCGATCACGCCGAGATCGAAGCGCAAATCGCCAAGGGCTGTCGTGTGCTGTACCTGGAAACACCGACCAACCCGACCCTGAAAATCCTCGACATCCAGCGCCTGGTCGCCGCGGCCAAGCGTGTCGGTGCGCTGGTGGTGGCCGACAATACCTTCGCCACCCCCCTGAACCAGAACCCCCTGGCGCTGGGCGTGGATGTGGTGATCCACAGCGCGACCAAGTTTCTCAGCGGCCATGGCGACGTGCTTGGCGGCCTGGTGTGCGGCAGTGAAACCCTGATGGCGCAGGTCCGGCATTACCGGGAAATCAACGGTGCGTCCCTCGACCCATTCTCGGCCTACCTGATCATCCGTGGCATCAAGACCCTGGTGCTGCGCATGCGCCAACAGCAGCACAGCGCCCGCGTCCTGGCGGACTACCTGTGCAGCGAAGCGCTGGTGGAATCGGTCAACTACCCCGGGTTACCCAGCCACCCGAACCACAGTGTCGCGGCTGCGCAGATGCGCGGTTTTGGCGCCATCGTCAGCTTCGTGCTGGTGGGGGGCATGGACACGGTCAAGGTGCTGCTGCCACGCCTGCGGTATGCCCATTGCGCGGGCAACCTGGGGGCGGTGGAAACCATCTACGGCCCGGCCCGCACCACCAGCCACGTCGAGAACACCCTGCAGGAGCGTCTCGCCCTGGGGATCAGCGAAGGGTTGGTGCGGGTCTCGGTCGGCATCGAAGACACCGATGACCTGCTGGCGGATCTGCAGCAGGCGTTTGCCCATGTCCGGCGCACTCGCGAGGAGCAAAGCGCGTCGATGGCGCGTGTTACCTGCAATCCGTCGAGCGCCGAGGTCGCAGGCTGACGAGTGAGGGATCACCAGCCCCACGGCGAGACCGTCCGTGGGGACTTCATGAAGAGCCATAACAATAAAACCTGGGTGCGCCTCTGCCGGGCAACCGAGCGCAGGCGCCAGTGCGTGCCCTAACCCCTTTCATGAGAACAACCATGTCCATAAAAGAACAACAACTCGACCCGCGTTCCGGTTTCAAACAGGAAATGCAGACCCGCCACATCGTCATGCTGGCATTGGGCGGCGTGATTGGCACCGGACTGTTCCTCACCTCTGGCTACACCGTCAACCAGGCCGGCCCGCTGGGCGCGGTGATTGCGTACATCATTGGCGCGCTGATGGTCTACATGGTCATGATGTGCCTCGGCGAACTGGCGGTGCAGATGCCGGAAACCGGCTCCTTCAGCACCTACGCCACGCGCTTTCTCGGCCCGGGCACCGGCTACACGGTGGCCTGGCTCTACTGGCTGACCTGGACCGTGGCCATCGGTTCGGAGTTCACCGCCGCCGGCATCCTCATGACGCGCTGGTTCCCGGACACTCCGGTGTGGATCTGGAGCGCCCTGTTTGCCGGGGTGGTGTTCCTGACTAACGTGATTTCGGTGCGCCTGTTTGCCGAAACCGAATTCTGGTTATCGCTGATCAAGGTGATAACGGTGGTGGTGTTCCTGGTGATTGGCGGCGGGGCGATTCTCGGCCTGTTGAACATCGACCAGGTGCACAGCATCGGCCTGGGCAACTTCACCCGTGAAGGCTTGTTCCCCACCGGCTTCATGCCGATTGCCATGACCTTGCTGGCGGTGGCCTTTGCCTTCTCCGGCACCGAGTTGATCGGCATCGCCGCCGGTGAAACCAAGGACCCGCAACGCAATGTACCGCGGGCCATCCGCACCACAGTGCTGCGCCTGGCGATCTTTTTTGTCGGCACCATCTTTGTCCTCGCGACCCTGTTGCCCCGTGAGCAGGCCGGGCTGGTGGAGAGCCCGTTTGTCACGGTGTTCACCTACATCGGCATTCCGTACTCCGCCGACATCATGAACTTCGTGATCATCACGGCCTTGCTGTCGGCAGCCAACTCCGGGTTGTACGCCGCCTCGCGGATGCTCTGGACCCTCAGCGACCAGGGACACCTGCCCAAGCAATTCTCGGCCCTGACCCGCATGGGCACGCCGCTCAACGCGATCATCGTGAGCATGGCCGGGGGCGCCGCCTCGCTGCTCAGCAGTGTGTTTGCCGCCGACACCATCTACCTGGCACTGGTATCGATCTCCGGGCTGGCCGTGGTGGTGGTCTGGATGAGCATCGCCGCGAGCCAGATCGCCTTTCGCCGACACTACGTGGCCAACGGCGGCGATATCCACGACCTCAAGTTCCGGGTCCGCGGTTATCCGTGGGTGCCTTTGGGGGCGTTGGTCTGCTGCAGCCTGGCCTGCATCGGGATCGCCTTCGACCCTGAGCAGCGCGTGGCCCTGTACTTCGGCTTGCCCTTCATCGCCTGGTGCTACTTCGTGTATTACATTACCCGCAAAAGCCGTGAGCGCCGCTTGGCGCTTGCCCCCTTGGCACAACCGTCCGATGCGTTCTAGCAACCGTCGGCGGGCTGGGCAGGTTCGCTCGGTGCGGGGGTGTCACAGAGGTCCAGGCCATGAAGCAAAAAACCTTACCCCCGTTGAACTGGTTGCGGGCCTTCGAGGTGTCAGCCCGCTGCCTGAACTTCACCCACGCCGCCGACGAGTTGTTCCTCACCCAGGGCGCCGTCAGCCAGCAGATCCGCCAGCTCGAAAGCCATCTGGGGGTGGCGCTGTTCAAGCGCTTGCCTCGTGGCCTGGGGTTGACCGAGGAAGGGCAGGCCTACCTGCCCGTGGTGCAGGACGCGATCACCCGGCTGGCGGTGGGCACCAACGAAATTTTCGGCCAGCACAAGCGCCGGCCGATCAAGGTGCGCGGCAGCCTGTCGTTTTTCGTGCACTGGCTGGCGCCCAGGCTGGTGGGGTTCCGCCAGGCCCATCCGCATGTCGACATCCGCTACATCAGCAATATCTGGGTCAAGGAACTGGACGGCGAGGACGACATGGAGATTCGCTGGGGTCACGGCCATTGGCCCGGCCTGGTGGCGCAGCGCCTGACCTGGGACAGCCTGTTCCCGGTCTGCTCGCCAGCGCTGATGGCGCGCTCGCCGCTCAAGGTCCCGGCCGACGTGGCCCAGCATCCGCTGCTGCACGTGCTGGGCTACGAAGAAGGGTGGGGCTACTGGTTGAAGATGGTTGGCGCCGACAGCGTCGATTCCTCGACCGGCATGCAGTTCGACACCCTGATCTCGACCTTGCGCATGGCCGAGCTGGGGCAGGGCATTGCCCTGGCCCGCTCCTCGATGGTGCTCGAGATGCTCGAGGACGGGCGCCTGGTGGAACCCTTCGCCCAGCGCATCGAAGCCAGCGAGTCGTTTTACCTGGTGCGCGGTGCCGGCACCGACGAACACCCCGACGCGATCATGTTTGCCACCTGGCTGGTGGAGCAGGCACATCGTCACAAATGAATGGCCGGAGCCAACCATGCGTTATGTCAGTACCCGCAGTTCGGCCGTAGAGGCTGACTTTGAAAAGGTCGTGTTATCCGGACTGGCCGACGATGGGGGGCTATTCGTCCCCGTCGACCTTCCGCACTTCAGCCCGCAGGATATCGCCAACTGGTCGACCCTGGCCTATGACGAACTGGCCTGGCGGGTGTTGCAGCCGTTTATCGGTGAGGCGATTGCCGAAGCGGATTTACGCCCATTGCTCAAGGCCGCCTGCCGCGGTTTCAGCCATCGTGCGATAGCGCCCCTGCACCAGGTCGACCGCAACGAGTGGGTGCTGGAGCTGTTCCACGGGCCCACGGGTTCCTCCAAGGACTTTGCCGCGCAACTGCAGGCGCAACTGGTGCAACACTTCTTGCGCAAACGCCAGCGCCGGGCGGTGGTGCTGGGGGCCACCAATGGCGACACCGGGCTGGCGGCCATCGAGGCATTCAAGCATTGCGCGCAAGCCGAAGTGGTGCTGCTTTACCCGCAGACTGGCGTGGCGCCGCAGCAGTGGCAGCAGTTGCAGGCGGTGAACCGGCCCAGGGTCCACAGGTTCGCGGTCAACGGCAGCTTCGATCAGTGCCAGACCCTGGTCAGTCAGCTATTCCAGCAGTGGCCGTGCGCCGACTTGCAGGCGGTCAGCTTCAACTCCAGCAACTGGGTCAGTGTGCTGGCGCAACTGGTGTTCTATTTCCACGGGGTGTTGCAACTGGGTGGCGGTCAGCGGCCCATCGGCGTCAGCGTGCCGGCGGCGAGTTTTGCCCAGGTGTATGCCGGGTACATTGCACAGAAGATGGGGCTGCCGATTACCCAGATCATTGTCGCGACCAACCAGAATGACGCGCTGCACCAGCTGTTCCTGAAGAATTACTACTGCCGGTCGCACGCCAACCAGACCCTGTCACCGGCCATGGACCTGTCGATTTTCTCCAACCTCGAACGTTTGCTCTGGGCGCTGTATGGGCAAGATGGCCAGGCGGTGAGTGCGCTGATGGCCGGGTTCGAGGCCACTGGCGAGATGCGCATGGCCAACGAATGCTGGTTACAGGCGCGGATGATCATTGACTCCTACGCGGTCAGCGATGCCGAGACGGTGCAGGAAATCAGCGCGCTGTACCGCGACACCGGCTACGTCATCGACCCCCACACGGCGACCGGGGTGCTCGCGGCCCGGCTCTATCGCCGCAGCCTGGTGGCGCCGATGGTGACCCTGGGCGAGATCGCTCCCGGCAAGTCGGCGCAGTTGCTCGCCGAGCTGGGGATCGTCCTGCCCATGATGCCTGCCCCGGTGGTGGAGCAGGGCGGCGGGGCGTCTCGGATCGAGGCGGATGATCTGCAAACACTTCGCCAGCGCCTGGGCGCGCTGCCTTGGGAGGCCCGGTGAAACGTATTCTCGATCCCCTCGATGAGCGCATCATCGCCGAGCTGCGGCTCAATGCCCGGGCCGCCCATGCGGAGCTGGCGGCCAAGGTCAACCTGTCGCGCAATGCCGTGCGCCAGCGCATCGAACGACTCGAGCGCGACGGTGCGATCCAGGGGTATACGGTGCGCACGGGGGAGGGGCATTCCGGCGCTTCGCACATCAATGCGGTGATCTTTGTCTACCGCTACGACCGCATGCGCGGGGCCGAGGTGCTGCAGGCGCTGCGAGCGATCCCGGAAGTCATCCAGTGCGATGTGATGAGCGGTGAGTTCGACCTGATGCTCCGCGTCGGCGCCGCCAGTCCTGAGCGGGTGCACAAGGTCTGGAAGCAGATTTCGGCACTGCCTGGGGTGGAAAACACCGTGACCTCGTTTGTGTTGTCGTCGGTGGTCTAGGGCGAGTCGGGGGGTATGCAAACTCTGCGAACCCCTGGAGTCATTGTGGGAGCGGGCCGGGCGGCGCTCCGCTTGCCCGCGATGAGGCCGGCCTCCAACCTTGATACTGCCTGACCCACCGCCATCGCGGGCAAGCCCGCTCCCACAGGTTTGATGTGGTGTATACAGAATCTGTGAACAGCCAAAATCATTGTGGGAGCGGGCGCCCGCTTGCGGCTTGCCCGCGATGGGGCCGGCCCATCCAACCGCGATACTGCCTGACCCACCGCCATCGCGGGCAAGCCCGCTCCCACAGGTTTGATGTGGTGTATACAGAATCTGTGAACAGCCAAAATCATTGTGGGAGCGGGCGCCCGCTTGCGGCTTGCCCGCGATGGGGCCGGCCCATCCAACCTCGATACTGCCTGACCCACCGCCATCGCGGGCAGGCTCGCTCCCACAAAATAAGTGGCAGTACACAAAATCTGCGAACACCCAAAACCACACTCTGGGAGCCCCCCGCAACGGCGTGTGAAATTGCGCAAACCCTGGGCAAAACGCTCAGGAAATAGAGCAAATTGGCCTATTTCACTGCCCAGTCCCGCCGCCTAATCTAGTGCCCAACAACCCATCTTCCGGATCAAGGGCAATAACAAAATGACTGAATACAAACTGGCGCTGGTCGGCTTCGGTGGTGTCAACCGGGCGTTGGCCCAACTGATTGCCGAGCGTAATGAAGGCTGGAAAACCGAGTTGGGTTTCAGCCTCAAGATTGTCGGGGTGACTGACTTGTTCCTGGGTTCGCTGATTGGCCGTGAAGGCCTGGACGCTGGAGTGCTGGCCCGGTTGCCGGCGGCCAAGGGGGCTTTGGCCCAGTTGCCTGGTGGCACGGTCGAGGCGTTGAATGAGGCGGTGATCAAGGATTCGGGGGCAGACATCATTGCCGAGGCGACCTTCACCAATCCAGTGGATGGCGAGCCTGCTACCTCGTTCTGCCGTTGGGCCCTGGAGGCGGGCAAGCATGTGGTGACCACCAACAAGGGGCCGATTGCCCTGCACGGTGCCGAGCTCAAGGCCCTGGCCCTGCGCAACAAGGTGGCGTTTGAATACGAAGGTTCGGTGATGAGCGGCACACCGGTGATCCGCCTGGCCAAACAGACCCTGGCCGGCAGTGCAATCAACGGCTTCGAGGGCATTCTCAACGGTACTTCCAACTTCGTCCTGACCTGCATGGAAGGCGGCTTGGGGTTTGCCGAGGCGGTGCGCCAGGCGCAGGAACTGGGTTACGCCGAAGCCGACCCGAGCGCGGATGTCGAAGGTTACGACGTGCGCCTCAAGGTGGTGATCCTGGCCAATGAACTGCTGGACGCCAAGCTGCAGGTCAGCGATGTCAGTTGCCAGGGCATCAGCGCCCTGACCCTGGACGATATCGCCAAGGCTCGCCAGGAGGGTGCGCGCTGGAAGCTGATTGGCGCCGCCACGCGTCAGGCCGACGGCTCGGTCAGTGCCCGGGTCGAACCGCGCTTGTTGCGCAACGACCACCCATTGGCCGCGATCAGCGGCGCCACTAACGCCGTGTCGTTCACCAGCCCATTGCTCGGCGCAGTGACGGTCTCGGGGCCGGGCGCCGGGCGCATGGAAACTGCATACGCGTTGTTGTCGGACATCATCAGCCTGCACCAATCCGTGGTCACCCACTAGGAGAAAGCCTGTGAACCTATCGCGTCTGGCCCTGGCGGTTGTTGAACCGCACATCGATGTGTTGAACCCATTTGACGGCAGCGTCGTCGGCACGGTTGTCAAGGTGGATGCGGCCCAGGTCCCGCAGCTGCTGGAGCAGGGCCGGCATGGCGCGCGCCTCTGCGCCGCGCTGCCGCGCCATCGTCGCGCACGGATTCTCGAGCAGGCCGCGCTGGCCATCGAGCGCGACGCCCAGGGCTTTGCCCGGCTGATTGTCGAGGAAGCCGGCAAGACCCAAGTGCAGGCGCAAAAAGAGGTCAAGCGCTGCGTCAATACCCTCAAGTTGTCGGCCGAGGAGGCCAAGCGCAACGCTGGCGAAGTGGTGCCGTTCGATGCCTATGAAGGCTCCGAGTCACGCCAGGGCTGGTTCACCCGTGAGCCGTTGGGCCTGATCGTCGCGATCACCCCGTACAACGATCCACTGAACCTGGTGGCGCATAAGCTCGGCCCGGCGATTGCCGGGGGCAATGCGGTGATCCTCAAGCCCTCGGAGTTGGCGCCCTTGTCGGCCCTGCGCCTGGTGGATTACCTGGTGCAAGCCGGGCTGCCGGAGGCGGTCGTCACGGTCGCTACCGGTGGGGCAGAGTTGGGTCGGGCGCTGGTGGCTGCCCGCGAGGTGCGGATGATTTCCTTCACCGGCGGCTTCGTCACCGGCGAAAAGATTGCCCGCACCGCCGGCCTGAAGAAGCTGGCCATGGACCTGGGCGGCAATGCGCCGGTGATCGTGATGGGTGACTGCGACTTGCCGGCGGCGATCGACAGTTGTGTGTCCGGGGCGTTCTGGGCGGCCGGGCAGAACTGCATCGGCACCCAGCGCCTGTTGGTCCAGGCGTCGGTCTATGAGGCCTTTCGCGAAGGCTTCGTGCGCCAGGCCGAGGCGCTGGTCGCCGGTGATCCTGCCTTGGCGAGCACTGATATCGGGCCGATGATCACCCCGCAGGCCGCACAGAATGCCGAGCAGGTGGTCAACGAAGCCTTGCGCGAGGGCGCCACGCTACTCTGCGGTCATCGCCGCCAAGGTTCTTGCTACGCGGCAACGGTGCTGGAGAATGTCGATCACGCCAGCCGGTTGTGGCGCGATGAAGTGTTCGCCCCGGTGGTGGTCCTGCAACCCTTCGACAGTTTCGATGAGGCCATCGCGCTGGCCAACGAGCCTGAGTACAGCCTGCACGCAGGGATCTTCACCGGTAACCTGGCCACGGCCATGAGCGCTGCTCGGCGGATTGAGGCGGGAGGGGTGATGATCAACGACTCCTCGGATTACCGCTTCGATGCGATGCCGTTCGGCGGCTCCAAGTACGGCAGCCTGGGACGCGAAGGGGTGCGCTTTGCCTATGAGGAAATGACCCAGCCCAAGGTGGTGTGCCTCAATACGCCGGCCTAGGTGCTGGAAGGTCTCAGTTCCCGGAAGAGGTCGTTAAGTCATCGTACCTCTTTCGGGGTTAAGCAACCCAGGCAGCGATTTTTTTCTGCTTGAACCTAGCGCTGCCATCACCCTCATCTAGACCCATCAAGCCCGTCATCCCACGATAACCACTGGTTATCGTGGGATGACGGGCTTTTTTGCGTGGAAAAAAAACACTGGCACTTGGCGATTGCGAAATCAGAAAAACGCATGTCATACTACGTCGTACAACAACAGCGAGGCGCTTGACGATCCTCCATGATCTTCAGCGGACCTCCATGGAAGGCGGGCATTTCATGAGTTTTGAAAGTCAACGCGTCAAGCAGATCTCTTCTTCTCCGAGCATGATTATCTCCATGCGTGCCAAGGAGCTGGCCAGCCAGGGTCGCGACATTGTCGACATGAGCCTGGGTGAACCGGATTTCGATACCCCGGCCCACATCATCGACGCGGCCTGCCAGGCCATGCGTGACGGCCATACCCGCTACACCGCGCCCCAGGGCACCCTGGCCTTGCGCCAGGCGATCGTCAGCAAGTTCCAGCGCGAGAATGGCCTGGACTACAGCGTCGACGAGATCACCGTGGGCAACGGCGCCAAGCAGGTGATCTTCAACACCTTCATGGCCACCCTGGAAGCCGGTGACGAGGTGATCATCCCCGCGCCGTACTGGGTCTCCTATTCCGATATCGTCACCTTGAATGGCGGCAGCCCGCAGGTGATTGCCTGTGGCATCGAGGTCGGCTTCAAGCTGACCGCCGAGGCGCTGCAGGCCGCGCTGACCGAGAAGAGCCGCTGGCTGGTCCTCAACTCGCCGTCCAATCCCAGCGGCGCGATCTACTCCCTCGCCGAGCTGCAAGCGCTGGGCAAGGTGCTGGAAGACTTTCCCAATGTGCTGGTGATGTCCGACGAAATCTACGAGCACGTGCTGCTCGCCGACCAACCGTTCGTGTCCTTCGCCAATGCCTGCCCGCAGCTGCGTGAGCGCACCCTGCTGATCAATGGTGTGGCCAAGGCCTATGCCATGACCGGCTGGCGTATCGGCTACGCCGCCGGCCCCAAGGCGCTGATCGCCGCGATCAGCAAGATCCAGTCGCAAAGCACTTCAGGCGCCAGCGCGATTTCCCAGGAGGCATCGCGCGCCGCGCTGCAAGGCCCGCAGGATTTCGTCAAGCACAGCGCCACCGAGTACGCCGCGCGCGGTCGTCTGTTGGTGGACGGTCTGCGCCAGTGCACCGGCTTGCGCCTGAGCGCACCGGCAGGGGCCTTTTATGCCTTCCCCGAGTGCAGCCAGCTGCTCGGTCGGGTCAGCCCGGACGGGCAGGTGATCAGCGATGACGTCGAGTTGTCGGCCTATCTGCTCAACCATGCCGGTGTCGCCGTCGTGCCGGGGTTGGCGTTCGGGTTGCCGGGGTACTTCCGGCTGTCGTTCGCCACCTCCCGGGAAAACCTACAAAAAGCTGTCGTTCGTATCCGCGAAGCGCTGGATGCCTTGCGCTGAAGTTCTTCGCCCTTTCGCTGTGCCAAAGCTGCCATAACAATAGTCGGAGATCCCCATGCTCGATAAAAAGAAACAGCTGCTTGCCCTAGTCGTCGCTGCTTGTCTGGGCACCAGCGTTGCACAGGCTGACGACCTCACAGGAACCCTGAAGAAAATCAAGGAATCGGGCACCGTCACCCTCGGCTACCGCGACGCCTCGTTGCCGTTTTCCTACCTCAACGATGCCCAGCAACCGATCGGCTACAGCATCGAGCTGTGCCAGAAAATCGTCGACCAGATCAAGGTCAAGGTGGGCGAGCCGGGCCTCAAGACCGAGTACGTCTCGGTTGTCGCGGCGACCCGTACGCCACTGTTGATCAATGGCACCATCGACCTGGAGTGTGGGGTGACCACCAACACCGTCGAGCGCCAGAAACAGATCGGCTTCCTGCTCACCAGCTATGTGGCCAGCGCCAAGTACGCGGTGAAGAAGACCGCCGGCATCAACAGCGTCGCCGACCTCAAGGGCAAGGCGGTGGTGGTGATTACCGGGGGCAGCGGCGAGTGGATCACCAAGAACCTGGACCGGGAAAAACAGCTGGGCCTGAAAATCCTCAATGCCAAGGACGGTGGCGAAGCCTTCCTGATGCTGGAAACCGGGCGCGCCGTGGCCTACATCAACGACGACGTGCAGTTGATGGCAACCATCGCCCAAAGCCGCAGCCCGGATGCCTACACCTTGCTGCCCGAGCCGATGTCCGCCGAACCCTATGCCATCGGCATCCGCAAGAACGACCCGCAGTTCAAGTCCTTTGCCGATGACGTGTTGCGCAACCTCTACAGCACTGGCGTGATCGATACCCAGTACCCGAAATGGTTCGAGCAGCCGATCCCGCCGAAGAATGCCGTGATCAACCTGCCGATGAGCGAAGCGCTGAAACAAGCCATCGCGCACCCGAACGACACCGGCGTCTGATGCCGGTTTGCCAATGAGCTGAGGCGCTTTTCAAGGCGCGGGCGCTGGCTTGCCAGCTCCTGCGCAGGGGAGAGCGTGTCCAGCGTGCAAGCGTTGTGCTTTTTCTTAAAGGTTGGTGGTTGATGGATTACAACTGGAACTGGAGCGTGTTCTGGGATTTCGCTCCCGGAGAAACTTCGTCGTATCTGCACTGGCTGGTCACCGGTACCAGCTGGACCCTGGCGACCACCCTGGTCGCGTTCATCCTCGCGTTGTTGATCGGTGGCCTGGTCGGCACCCTGCGCACCAGTACGCTGCGGCCACTGGTATGGCTGTGCAACCTGTACACCGAGGTGTTTCGCAACATCCCGCTGCTGGTGCAAATGTTCATCTGCTTCTTCGTGGTGCCCGAGTTACTCCCGGTGTCGATGGGTGACTACCTCAAGCAGGACTTGCCCTATCCCTCGTTCTTCAGTGCCGTGGTGGCGCTGACCCTGTTCACCTCGGCCAAATTGTCGGAGCTGTTCAAGGCCGGTATCGAGTCGGTCGCCGGCGGGCAGCGGGGCGCGGCCCTGGCGCTGGGCCTGCGCCCGACCCAGATGTACCTGCAGGTGTTGTTGCCCCAGGCGATCCGCGTGGTATTCCCGCCGCTGACCTCCGAGGCCCTGAACACCCTGAAGAACTCATCGGTGGCCCTGACCATCGGCTTGATGGAGTTGACCGCGCAGGCGCGCAACGTCAGCGAGTACTCGTTCAACACCTTTGAGGCGTTCACCGCCGCAACCGTGATCTACGTGGTGATTTCGCTGCTGGTGACCTTTGTCATGGGTCACATCGAACGTTCCCTGGCCATTCGCGGCGCGACGAGGTAGTCATGTTTGATCTAGACCCAAGCGTCATTGTCCGGGCCATGCCGGCCCTGTGGAATGGCCTGAAATTCACCCTGCTGTTGACCCTGGTGGCAATGTCGGTCGGCATCGTCGCCGGTACCTTCCTGGCCCTCATGCGCCTGTCGCACAACCGCGTATTGCGCGGCTTTGCCCTGGGCTATGTGACGGTGATGCGCAGCATCCCGCTGGTGCTGGTGATCTTCTGGTTCTACTTCCTGATGCCCTTGCTCCTGCAGATGGCCTTCGGCACCGAACGGCCGGTGCAGATCGGCCCGGTGGTCACCGCTTTCGTGACCTTCTGCATGTTCGAGGCGGCCTACTACAGCGAGATCATTCGTGGCGGTATCCAGAGCATCACTGGCGGCCAGCGACAGGCCGCGGCCGCCCTCGGCCTGCGTCCGGCGCAATCGATGATCTACGTGATCCTGCCCCAGGCGTTGCGCCGCATGACCCCCTTGCTGCTGACCCAAACCATCATCCTGTTCCAGGACACCTCACTGGTGTACGTGCTGTCCATCGCCGACTTTACCGGCGCGGCCAGCAAGTTCGCCCAGCGTGACGGGCGCCTGGTGGAGCTGTACCTGTTCGTGGCCCTGGTCTACCTGGTGATCTGCTACTTGCTCTCCAGCCTGACCAAGCGCTTGAAAAGAAATGTAGGGAGAACCGCATGATCCAGATGAAAAACCTGAGCAAATGGTACGGCAACTTCCAGGTCCTGAAGAACTGCACCACCGAGCTCTCGCGTGGTGAAGTGATGGTGGTGTGCGGGCCATCCGGTTCCGGCAAGAGCACCCTGATCAAATGCGTCAACGGCCTGGAGCCGGTGCAGGAAGGCGAGATCTTTATCGAGAACCAGCCTGTCACGGGCAAGGGTGTCGACCTGCCGAAACTGCGTGCGCGGGTTGGCATGGTGTTCCAGCATTTCGAACTGTTCCCGCACCTGAGCATCATCGATAACCTCAACCTGGCGCAGATCAAGGTGCTGGGTCGCGACCGCGACACGGCGACCAAAAAGGGCATGGCCCTGCTGGAACGCGTCGGGCTCAAGAGCCATGCGCACAAGTACCCGATCCAGTTGTCCGGCGGCCAGCAACAGCGGGTCGCCATTGCACGGGCCCTGGCCATGGACCCGATCGCCATGCTGTTCGATGAGCCGACCTCGGCGCTCGACCCGGAGATGGTCAACGAAGTGCTGGACGTCATGGTCCAGTTGGCCCGCGAGGGCATGACCATGATGTGCGTGACCCACGAAATGGGCTTCGCGCGCAAGGTGGCTGATCGCATCGTGTTCATGGATGGCGGCGAGATCATCGAGGACGTGAAGTCCGAAGAGTTCTTCGGCGCCCCACGCTCGGACCGGGCCCGCAGTTTCCTCTCGAAAATCCTCCAGCACTAAGGCGTTGCACGCCGGCCGCTCCCACAAGGCCCGGCGCAATCCCTGTAGGAGCGAGCGCTCGCTTGCGGCCTGCTCGCGATGGTCTGGAGAACGCCGCGGTTATTCTGGATGTGCGCGTTATCGTTGACGTTTTTCGCGAGCTCGCTCCTACAGTGAGCTTGGCCGCCCGCAGGTTTTGCAGACACTCAGCAAATTTAATGTAGGAGCGAGCGCCCGCTTGCGGCCTGCTCGCGATGGTCTGGAGAGCGCCGCGGTTATTCTGAATGCACGCGTTATCGTTGACGTTTTTCGCGAGCAAACGGAACGCCGCCCGGCTGCTCCCACAAGGCCCGGCATCGTTTAACTGCTCGAAATTAGCTGATACCCCTCGGTTTTTTTGCTGTCTCCCCCCGCGCTTTGCTAGCTGCCGCACAGTTCCCCCTGCGATCGCTCACTGGTGCTTGGCTTTTGTGCCAGATTTCCCTACAGGATATTCATTGCAGAGGGGCTGACATGCCACTGAATCGAGGACGACGTATCCGCAAGGCGATGGGGCAACGCCACATCAACAAACACTACGCGCTGGCTGCCGCCATGGGGGTTAGCGAAAGCGCGGTATCGCGCTGGTGCCAGGGCGGTCCCATGACCCTGGCCAATGTCATCGCCCTGTGCGAGTACCTGGACGTATCGGCAGACTGGCTGCTGCTGGGGCGCGGTGGCATGGAGCAGCACCGAGAGCCGGCGCCATGGCCGGTCGAGCAGCCTTTCCCCGATCTGTGTGACCGGGCACGTGCGCACCTGATCCGTGTTCTTCAAGACCCTGCCAGCGGCTACTGAGCACCACGCACGAGAAGTGCGCAGCACGCATGCGCCATTGCTTGTGGGCCTGGCACAAGCTTGCCAGGGTGGTGACGCGCTAAGTGCACCGCAAGGGTGTCGGGCGCCAGTGACGATTGTGCGGTTCAAACTGTTAAGGAGAACGACCCATGAAACAGATCTCAAGCAATCCGGTGACCTCCCTGCTCAACACCACAGTGGTGGGCCAGCCGTGGCAAAAGAGCTACCAGCTCGGGTTGGGTGTCGATGCCATCACCGGTCAATTGCGTGCCTCGGCGGTCAAGCCGTTCACGGTGACCCCGGCGGGGCAGAAGTCGACGGAATTCATCTATTCACTGGTGCAGTCCGAGAGCGACCTGCAGAGCATGATTTCCGGCTCGGTGAAGGCCGCCTACAACCTTGAGGGGGTGAATGTCTCGGCCAGTACCTCGTTCCTCAACGAGATGGCGGTTTCCGAGCTGAGTGTGACACTGGTGGCCCAGGTGTCGATCGAGGAGAGCCAGTACGCGCTGGCGCAGAAGAACGAACTGAACGTGACTCCAGGCGAGGATTTTCGCAGCAAGTACGGCGACTATTTTGTCGCAGGCTACAGGGCCGGTTCATCCTTGTATGCGATCTACCAGTGCCGTTTTTCCAGCGCCGAGCAACGCAACAAGTTCACCGCCGCGATGGCCGCCGATGTGCCCCAGGTGTTCAGTACCGAGGGCAGCGCCAGCTTCGAGAGAATCTCCAAGGAACACAACGCCAGCGTCTCAGTGCGGATCAAGGCCACCGGGGTCAACAGCGCGATCCCCTCGCCACCGAAAACGGGCTGGACCGCCGAGACCATCGTCACCGAGTTGCTGCCGTGGTTCAACCAGTCGCTGCAAGCCAATCAGTTGGAAACCTACCTGCAGCACTATCGAGTGATCGACCCGTCGATTTCCGGCGAAGTGCCGGTCAGCCCGGTGGTGTTTTCCGAGCTGAGCTTTCTCTACAACCGTTTCTGGCTGGCGCGCGCCTTGTTCAGTAGCTGCCCGGACTTCGGCCGACGCCTGGTCGAGGAGCCGTACCACCGGCTGGAATCGAAAATCCAGGCGCAGCAAGCCTCCTTGCCCAAAGACTCGAAAATGATCGAGTTGTTAACCGATGAAACCAATCGCCTGCTCAACGGCCTGCGCGAGATCAACAACCGCCAGGTGTTCTACACCCAGGTGGTCGCGGCGGGAAAAAACGAGCCGAAGAAGGACCAGAACTTCGACGCCGACAAGGGCACGGTGCGCTGGAGCTTCGGGTTCCAGAAAGGCGACCTGCCGGGGATCAACATCCAGAGCGTCTCGGACCATGTCGAGGCGAAATGGCGGATCGGCTGGAACAAACACGTGTTCTCCTTCCGTGATTCGACCAAGGTGATTGTCGGCTGGGACATCATCTGCAACTGGGACGATGGCACGGGCGGCGACTGGCACAAAGTCAGCGAGCAGGTAATCGGTCGCAGTAGCGGCGATGTGTTCGTCAAGAGCGACTACGACCGAGGCTACAGCTGGAACATCGTCTGGTACCTGGTGGAGGCCAACCTCTACCCGGTGGGCCCATGGCTGGCCACCGCCGTGCATGCCCAGGACTTTTCCGCGAGCGCTACCACGTCGCTCGAAGACCTTGCCGCGCTGTGGACCGCCGAACGCATGGCCAGCGCACAGCCACTGGATCGCTCCACTCACGCGCTGGATGAATACCCGCTGCCGGAGGCTGGCCGGTCGATCGTCGGCGGCGACGCCAACAGTCTGTTGGCCGGGGGGACACCGCCGTCTGCGGGCAGCTTGAGTGTGCACCTGGGGCCAGATACTTCGCGGGTTCAGCACCTGCATGAGTACCCGCAGCGTACCGTCGGCAAGCTGTTCTTCGATATGAATGGCAGGCCGTGCACCGCGTCGGCGGTGGTGGTGCATCGATCCGGGATCTTGACGGCGGCCCACTGCCTGCTGCTCGATGGGCATCAAGCCAGCAATCTCTATTTCGTCCCCGCCTATGAAAACGGCAACGCCCCTTACGGTGGCTGGCAAGTGGAGAACTGGAATTGGCCGACAGCCTGGGAGAGCACCCAGAGCCCGGCCTGGGACCTGGGTTTCTGTAAGGTCAAACCCGGCCCCGATGGCCGCGGAGTAGGGGATGTGGTCGGCTGGGTGGGCTTGCAGTGGGGCATGGTTGCCGGTTGCTGGAGGAACACCGGTTATCCGGGGCAAGCCACGGTGCTGTTCCCGTTCGACGGTCAAGTGCCATGGCAGAGCATTGGCAGTCAGGTGGCCAGTGCCGCGCCGTCCATCGTGGTCAAGCACGATGAGTTGACGGCGGGTGGCAGCGGCGGACCCTGGTTCATGATCAATGAGCCGCAGTTGGTCAATGGTGTGTTCAGCCAGTACAACATCGACCTGCAACAGAACTACGGACCGGAGTTCGGTCCTTGGGTCGGGGAGTTCTACCACGGGGTGTTTGGCTCAGCCTTGAACCAGGATCAGGACTGATCGTTAGCCCCTTGCATCGCTAAAAAACCGGGAGCCTAGTGCTCCCGGTTTTTTTGCTGCCCTCAGCGGCGATCCAGCCAAACGGTCTGGACGTTGCAGAATTCGCGGACGCCGAAGTGCGACAGTTCGCGGCCAAAACCACTTTTCTTCACGCCGCCGAAGCTCACGCGAGGGTCGGAGGCGCTGTAGCCGTTGATGAACACGCCACCGGTTTGCAGTTCGTCCGCCAGTTGCCGGGCCAGTTCCAGGTTGCGGCTGAAGACAGTCGCCGTCAGCCCGAACTCGCTGTCGTTGGCCAGCGCCAGTGCATGGGCGGCATCGCGGGCGGTGATGATCGACGCCACCGGGCCAAACAGTTCCTGGCGGAAGGCGGTCATCTGGTCGGTGACGTCGGCCAGAATCGTCGGCGGGTAGTAGTTGCCCGGGCCTTCGGCCTTGGCGCCACCCAGCAGCAAGGTCGCGCCTTGTTCCAGGGTCTCGCGCACCTGCTCGTGCAGCTCGTCGCGCAGGTCAACACGTGCCATCGGGCCGATGTAGGTTGCGTCGGCCAAGGGGTCGCCGACCACCAGTTGGCGGGTCAGCTCGACGAACTTGCGGGTGAATTCCTCGACCACACCCTGTTCGATGATCAGGCGCTTGGCGGCTGCGCAGACTTGCCCGGTGTTCTGGTAGCGGCCGAGCACTGCGGCCTTGACCGCTTCATCGAGGTCGGCGTCGTTGAGCACGATGAACGGATCGCTGCCCCCCAGTTCCAGCACGCATTTTTTCAAGGCCGCACCGGCCTGGGCGCCGATGGCCATGCCGGCGCGCACGCTGCCGGTCAGGGTCACGGCGGCGATCCGGGGATCGGCAATCGCACTGGAGACGCCGTCCGGCGTGACGTTGATGACTTCGAACACACCCTCGGCAAACCCGGCCTGGCGCAAGGCATCGCGCAGCAGGTAGGCGCTGCCCATCACGTTCGGTGCATGTTTGAGTACGTAGGTGTTGCCGGCGATCAGGGCTGGAACCGCGCCGCGCAGGACTTGCCAGATCGGGAAGTTCCACGGCATCACCGCGAGAATCGGCCCCAGCGGGCGGTACTCGATGCGCGCCTTGGCGCCTTCCACCTGGGTCGGTTCGGCAGCGAGCATGGCCGGGCCGTGTTCGGCGTACCACAGGCAGAGCTGGGCGCATTTTTCGATTTCACCACGGGCCTGGGTCAGCGGCTTGCCCATTTCCAGGGTGATCATCCGGGCCATGCTCGTGGCGTTGTCGCGTAGTGCCTGGGCCAGGGCAATCAAGGCCTGGGCACGCTGGGCGAGGGGGGTACGGCGCCAGGTGGCGAACCCGGCACTGGCCCGGGCCAGCGCCGCATCCAGCTCGGCCGCGGACTGGAAGGGGTAGTGGCCGATCTGCTCGGCGGTGGCGGGGTTGATCGAAAGGGCATGGGTGAGGCTGGAAATCTGGGTCATGGCACCGTCCTGCTGGGTGGGAATGGATGCAGGCTACGCTGGCGCTTGGCTGCTGAAAACTGAATAATGCTGAGCCTATCGTTCACGAATGGAGAATGACTTGGATCTGGTTCAGCTGGAGATTTTCAAGGCCGTGGCCGAGCACGGCAGTATCAGTGCCGCCGCGCAGCACATCCACCGGGTGCCCTCGAACCTGACGACGCGGATCAAGCAACTGGAGCAGGACCTGGGCGTGGATCTGTTTATCCGTGAGAAAAGCCGCTTGCGCCTGTCGCCGGCCGGCTGGAGTTTTCTCGACTACGCGCGACGGATTCTCGACCTGGTCGGGGAGGCCCGGGCGACGGTTGCCGGGGAAGAACCCCAAGGCTCGTTTTCCCTGGGCTCACTGGAGAGCACGGCGGCGGTGCGCATTCCTGCACTGCTGGCGGCCTATAACCAACAGTACGCCAAGGTGGCGCTGGACCTGTCCACCGGGCCCTCCGGGACCATGATCGACGGTGTATTGTCCGGGCGCCTGGCGGCGGCCTTCGTCGACGGACCGGTGCTGCACCCGGCACTGGAGGGAGTGCCGGCGTTCGAGGAGGAGATGGTGCTGATCGCCCCCCTCAATCACCCGCCGATCCACCGCGCGCGGGAGGTCAACGGCGAGAGCATTTATGCGTTTCGCGCCAATTGTTCCTACCGGCACCACTTCGAAAGCTGGTTCGCCAAGGACGCGGCAGTGCCGGGGCGGATCCACGAGATGGAGTCCTACCACGGCATGCTCGCCTGCGTCAGCGCCGGTGCCGGCCTGGCCCTGATGCCCCGCAGCATGCTCGAGAGCATGCCCGGTTGCAGCACGGTGAGCATCTGGCCGCTGTCGGAGTCGTTCCGCTACCTGCGCACCTGGCTGGTGTGGCGCCGGGGCACGGTGTCGCAAAGCCTGAGCATGTTTGTGCGGATGCTCGAGGCGCGTGGGGTGGTGGGATCAGAGGCAACCGGGCGCAAGCCGGCTTAATACGTATGCCTGTCCACCACCCGCTTCACCGTTTCCAGGGCCACCTGCAAGCTAGCCAGGTCCAGGGAGCCCAGTGCCAGGCGGATGGCGTGGGGCACGTGGCTGGAGGTGGCAAAGGGTTCGGCGGTCGACACCGAGACGTTCTCGCGCAGCAGGGCCATGGCAATCTGGTCGGCGCGCACTTCTTCGCCCAGGGGCAGCCAGAGGAAGTAGGCGTTGGGGTGACTGGTGAACGGCAGGCCGCGCAGGACGGCGCGGGCCAGGGCTTGGCGCTGTCTGGCATCCTCGCGCTTGTGTTGTTCCAGGCGTAGCACGGTGCCGTCGTCGAGCCAGTTGCAGGCGATCGAAGTCATCACGCCGGGGGTGTTCCACACGGTGGCCCGGATGCTCCGTTCCAGGGCTGGGATCCAGGGCAGGGGCGCCGCGACAAAACCGACCCGCAGGCCGGTGGCGACATTTTTCGACAGCCCCGAGACGTACACGGTGCGCTCCGGCGCCAGGGCAGCCAGGGGCGGTGGCGGGTCATCGGCAAGAAAGGCATAGGCGGCGTCTTCGATGATCAGCAGGTCGTGCTGGCGGGCGATCTGCACCAGGCGCTGACGCCAGTCGGCACTGGCCACCCAGCCCAGCGGGTTGTGCAGGGTCGGCATGCAGTACACGGCACGTACCTTGCGTTGCTGGCACAGGCGCGCCAGGGCGTCGAGGTCCGGTTGCTGGTGGGTAGCGGCAATCGGCGCCAGTTCCAGGCGCTGGCTCTCGGCGAGGACTTTGAACCCGGGGTAGGTGAGGGCGTCGGTGGCGACCACATCTCCGGCGCGCAATAGCCCCATCAGGGTGACGGCCAGGCCGTGCTGGGCGCCGCTGACAATCAGCACCTGCTCTTCACTGACCGCAAGACCGCGACAGTGCAGGTGCCGGGCGACGCTGGCCCGCTCATGGGGGCGACCACCGTGGGGCTGATAACGCAGCAGGGCTTCCAGGTCACCGCTGTTCGCCAGTTGCCGCAAGGCGCCGCGCAGCAGTTCGGCCTGGCCGGGGAGTGCGGGATAGTTGAAGTTGAGGTCGAGCAGGCCCGCGGCGACTGCGTGCTGGTCGACTCCCAGCCCGGCGGGCAGCGCGGTCTCACGGACAAAAGTGCCCCGGCCGGCTTCGCCGCTGACCAGGCCCATGGCTTCCAGTTCGCCATACACCCGAGTCGCGGTGGCCAGGGCCAGGCCTTCGCGAGTGGCCAGTTGGCGATGGGTGGGCAGACGCGTGCCGGGTGTCAGGCGGCCGGCACGGATGTCGGCGGCGAAGGCGTCCACCAGGTACTTGTAGCGGGAACGGGCCATGGGCTTGTATCCAGTACAATAATTTGATTGTACTGATTATTGGCCCTAGCCTGAGACCGCACAACCGCCCCAACAGGCGGACGCCAGCCCATTCAGCGGACGACCCGGTCATGCATATCGCGATCCTGACTTTTGACGGTTTCAACGAACTCGACTCCTTGATTGCCCTGGGGCTGCTCAACCGGATCAAGACCCCGGGCTGGCGCGTGTCGATTGCCAGCCCGACGTTGCGTGTGCGCTCGATGAACGGGTTGGTGATCGAGTCCCAGGCCACGCTGCAGGAGGCGAACGAGGCGGATGCGGTGATTGTCGGCAGCGGTGCGCTGACCCGTGAAGTGGTCGAGGACAGTCAACTGATGGGCCAATTGCGCCTGGACCCGCGGCGGCAACTGCTGGCGGCGCAGTGCTCCGGGACCCTGGTGCTGGCCAAGCTGGGGCTGCTGGAAGGGGTGCCGGCCTGCACCGACCTGACCACCAAACCCTGGGTCCAGGCCGCGGGGGTGGACGTACTGAACCAGGCGTTCTTCGCCAGGGGCAACGTGGCGACCGCCGGCGGCTGCCTGGCGTCAACCTACCTGGCGGCCTGGCTCATCGCCCGCCTGCAGGGCCAGGAGGCGGCCTGCAATGCGGTGCACTACGTGGCCCCGGTGGGAGAAAAACAGCTGTATGTCGAGCGCACCCTGGCCAATATCCAGCCTTACTTGTAACGGTGCCCGGTGCCTGGTTCCGGTGCCTGGTTCCGGTGCCCGGTTCCGGTGCTTGAGCCGAGCCGACCACCAGTGTCTGCTCGGCGTGTGGGCCATGGCTTAAAAGTCGTAGCGGCTGGTCACCATCACATTGCGTGGGTCGCCGTAGTACGAGGAGTTATAGAAGCCGATGTTGGTGTAGTAGTACTTGTCGAACAGGTTGTTGACGTTGACCGTGGCCGACAGGTGTTCGGTGAACTGATAGCGGCCCATCAGGTCCACCAGCCAGTAAGCATCCTGGGAGAACTTCTCCTCGCTGGACTTGGCCCGGTTGGTCAGGACCTGCCAGCCTTGTCCCTGCCAGCGTGCACCGCCGCCGAGGGTCAACTTGTCGAGGTTGCCCTGCAGTTTGTAGCTGCTGTAGAAGCTCAACTGGTCCTCGGGTTCCCAGGTGGACACCTTGTTGCCGTGCTCGTCACGCACCACCTTGTGGGTATAGCCGGCCTGCAATTGCCAGCCAGGGGCCAACTGCCCGGAGATTTCTGCTTCGTAGCCTTTGGTCTTGGCCTTGATGCCCTGGTAGGCGTACTCCACGGCGGGGTTGGTCGGGGCCGCGTTGTAGGCGTTGTCGGCTTCGGCACGGTTGGTCTCGTGGATCTCGAAGTACGCCAGGCTGGTGTTGAGCTGGCCATCGAAATACTCGCCCTTGATGCCCAGCTCGTAGTTCTTGCCCTCATCCGGTTCCAGGACTTTGTTCTGGCTGTCGATGTAGTAGAGCTGTGGCATGAAGATGCTGGTGTAGCTGGCGTACAACGACAGGTTCTGGCTGAGGTCGTAGGTGACGCCGGCGTACGGCACCAGCTTGCCGGTTTCCCGGGTGTCGCTGGTGCCCGTCAGCCAATAATTCGCCACGCGGGCGCCGAGCATCAGGTTGAGCTCATCGGTCAGGCTAAAACGTGCCGTGGTGTAGCCGGCAGTCTGGCGCGTGGTTTCATCCGTCGGGGTGGCCACGCCCCAGTCCGGCTTGATGCTGTCGCCGTCCCAGTGATAGAAGTCGATCACGTTGTTGGTGTAGGTCGGGCTGTAGTAGCTCTTGGCTTTCCAGTGGGAGTTGGAGGCCGAGGTGCCCACCACCAACTGATGCTCGCGACCCAGCAGGCTGAAGGGCCCGGACAGGTAAAAGTCGCCGCTGTCGCTGGTGGTTTCGCCGGTGAACTTGTTGGCGTACACGCTGGAGGTTCCGGTCAGCGCATTGGGGCTGCTCTGCACCGAACCGATCTCGGCGTGATAGCCATTGATCTGGTGGTTGTACTGGCCCTTGGCGACCCACTCATTGGCAAAGCTGTGTTCCAGGGTGGCGAATACCGTGCGGGTGTATTGCTCCCAGCCACTCCATTTCGCCCCATTGTTGAAGGCGCGTGGCAGGCTGATGCGATCGCCATTGGAATCGAACAGTGGGCGGCTGCCGGACCAGCCCGAGCCTTTGGGGTCGTTGTCCTGGTAATCGGCACCCAGGGTCAGCAGGGTGTCGGGGTTGAGGTCGATTTCCACGGTGCCAAAGTAGACGCTGGTCTTGCGCTGGTAATGGTCCATGAACGAATGCTTGTCCTGGTAGGCGGCGACCGCCCGTGCCCGCACATTGCCGGTTTCGGTCAACGGCCCGCTGAGGTCGATCTGCGAGCGGTAGTTGTCCCAGCTGCCAGCGCCCAGCTCCACGTTGCCCTTGAACTCGGCGGTCGGTTTCTTGCGGATCAGGTTGATGGTGCCGCCGGGGCCACCTGCGCCAGTGAGTAACCCGGTAGCCCCCTTGAGCACTTCGACACGGTCGTAGACGGCCATGTCGGTCAAGGTCTGGCCGGCCGAGAAGGCATCGTTGCGCAGGGTCGGAATGCCGTCGTACTGGAAGTTCTGAATCGAGAAACCACGGGCGTAGTAGTTGGTGCGCTCGCTGTCGTAGGTCGAGACGGTGATCCCCGGTGTATGACGCATCACGTCGTCGATGGAGACCAGGCCGAAGTCATCCATGGTCTGGCGGGTCACCACTGAAATCGACTGCGGGGTTTCCCGCGGCGTCAGGACCAGGCGGGTGGCCGTGGCGATGGTGCCCGGGGTGTAGGAACCGGTGCCTTCGGTGATGGTTCCCAACTGGTTGGCAGTGACTTCTGTCGCCTCCAGCGCAATCGATCCGGTGGACAGTGGCCGACTCACCAACTGATAGCCGTCGGTGCTGGCGCTGGCGTCCATGCCGGTGTTACGCAGGATCTGCGCGAATCCTTCGGCGACGCTGTAGCTGCCGCGTACACCCTCGCTGCGCAGTCCCTCGACCTGATGCGAGGCGAACGCGATCGGCACGCCGGCGGCCTGGGCGTAGCGACCGAGCACTTCGCCGAGCGGGCCGGGCGCGATATCGAAGGCCTGGGTTTGCTGTTGGGCATACGCCAGGGTGGGCAGGGCCAGCGGCAGGCTGCCCAGCAGCATGTGGCTGGCGAGTAGCAAACCGCTGCGGGTGAACGACGTTGAAGCCATCTTCTGTGTGCTCCTTATCAATGTTGGCCAAAGGAAGGACGCAGCAGAATCGCAAACATGAAATAACCGCGAAAAATTATTCGCTTTCGCGTTTCAGCGATACCCGGGTGATCCACGGGCTGTAGCTTTTCACCTCGATCGGCAGGGTGCGCGCCAGCAGGCGCAGGGCGCGGTCGCTGTCGTCGGCCGGCAGCATCACCGTCACGCGCAAGGCCTGCAGGGCCTGGCGGTCGAAGATCAACAGCCCCGGGCGATGGCGCGCAACTCGTGCCAGCACATCGGCCAGGGATTGGTCGTGGGCGAGTAACTGGTGGGCACTCCACGCGGCTTGCAGGGCAGGGCCATCGACCTGGCTGACGGCGCCCAACCCCTGGGCGTCGAAGCGCACGCGCTGGCCCGGATTGAGGGTCAGGCTGCGTCCGCCGCTGTCGATGCGGGTCGAGGATTCCAGCATGCTCACCTGGGTCGCGTCGCCGATGCGCTCGACGATGAACCGCGTACCCAGGGCGCGAATGGTGCCGTGGGGGGGGTCGACGTAGAACGGACGATGGGCGTCCTTGGCCACGTCGATCAGGATCTCGCCTTCGAGCAATCGCACACGACGCTGCGCGGAGTGGAAGTCGAGGTCGACGGCGGAGCTGCTGTCCAGCTGCAGTTGACTGCCATCGGCGAGGTATTCGTGCCGCCACTGGCGGCTGTCGGTGCTGTGATCGGCCAGCAGGTAACCGTTCTGCCAATACTGGTAGCCGGGTGCTGCCGTCAGCCCCAGTACTGCCAGCAACGCCAGGCCCTTGACCCCCGACGCCCGGCGCCGCGGTGGCTGTGCTCGGCGCAGGGCCGCCCGCGCAGGGAGTTCCTGCAGGGGCGCAATGTGGCCCTGCAGCCGCGTGATCGCCTCGTGGTGCTGCGGGTCTGCCGCCAGCCAGGCGCGGAACTGTTGTTCGGTCTGCGCATCGGCATCGCTGCCGTGATCCAGGCGCACCAGCCATTCAGCGGCCTGGCGCAATACCTGGGGGGCGATTGCGGGTTTCATGCCTGGGCACATGCGTCGCAGGCCAGCAGCGCTTCCACCAGGTCATGTTGCACCGTGCGCACGGTCACCCCCAGGCGCTCGGCAATCTGCGCCTGTCCCAGGCCATCGAGATGACGCAGGATGAAGGTTTCGCGCACCCGGGGTTTCATCCGGGCCAATGCCCGGTCGATGGCTTCGAGGATCTGGATGGCCTGGAGGATCTGCTCCGGCGACGGCGCTTGATCGAGGTAGGCAGCGCAGCGTTCAAGCTCCTCGCGAAACGCCAGCTCCAGGCGCAGGCGTCGGCCATTGTCGATCAACAGGCGCCGGGCCACAGTGGCCAGGAAGGCCCGGGGTTCACGCGGGGCGACGTAAGGGCCGGCCGCCAGCAGGCGAATGAAGGTGTCCTGCGCCAGGTCCGAAGCGTGGTGCGAACACTGCACGCGGCGGCGCAACCAGCCGAGCAACCATCCATGATAGCCACGGTACAGGGCTTCAAGCGTCGACGACTCGGTTGCGGGGGAGGGCTTCATGAGAAAATCTAGCAAGTGGTAATGTTTCGCATTCTATTGCGTCGGATGGAGAATCCGCAATGCTTAACATCTCGGACTCTCCACCTGAGGAACACCGACACTCAGCGGTTCAGACCAGCCGCTTGTGCATGATGATGGTGCGTTCGGCGCCATGCAGCTGGTCGCGAACCTTTACATAGCCGAGCCGGCGATAAAACCCCTCGGCGGTGAGCGAGGAGGGCACACGCAACTGTTCGAGGCCGGCCTCGGTGGCCGCTGCGTGAATCACCGCCATCAATTGCTGGCCAATGCCACGGCCTTGCTGGCTCGGCTCGACGAACACGCTGCGCACCACGTCCTGATCGAGGCTGGCCGTGGCGACGATCTGCTGTTGCAGGGTCGCCACGTAGACCTGGCGCTGCGCCAGGAATTGCCGGATCGCTGCCGGGGAAAAATGCTCCACCACCTGGGCAATGACCGTCGGCGGGTAGTCCTGGGCATTGCAGTGGCGCAGCGCGGCGATCACCACCTGGCTGATAGCGCTGGCGTCCTCGGCACGGGCGCGGCGTACCTGGCTGTTCATGGTGCGCTTGTCCTTGATGGCTGGAAGTTCCAGTCCGCGGCCCGTACCAGGCGGCAGAAAGGCCCCGCCAGCGTCGCATTGTGGTGGGCGACTATCTGCTCGGCGCTCAACACCTCGGTGTCGCTGCAACTGTGGGCGTCCTCGACCAGCATGGCGTCCAGGCCCAGGTCGCGGGCGACACGGCAGGTGCTGTCGACGCAGTACTGAGTCTTCAGTCCGGCGATCACCACGCCCTCTGCGCCACGCTCCCGTAGCCAGGCGGCCAGGGGCGTGGCGGCAAAGGCGCTGGGACGCTGCTTTTCGAAGATCACTTCATCGCCCTGTAGCCGCAGTTCATCAATCAGGTGGGTCAGCGGGCTGCCCGGTTCGATCGGCGACCCGGGCGGGCCGACGTGCCGGGCCAGGAACACCGGCGCGCCGGCCTGGTGCGCCTTGTCCAGCAGCAGATTGACCGCGTCCAGCAGTGCGGCACTGCGCCAAAGCGGGTCCGGGCCGTGGAACAGGCCAACTTGCATATCGAGAATCAACAGTGCGTGCATGCTGCATTTCCTTGTCGTAAACCAGCGACAGCGGCGCAAAAAAAGGCCCCGTCCATTGCTGGCGGGGCCTTTGGGGTAACGTGTGCTTAGCCGCTCACGGCACCTCTCACGACCCGCCCTGGGCGGTCGTGGTAAAGGTGGTCGAGGTCGTGCGGGGCTGGTTCATGGTCCTGACACTAGCGTCACCGTGCGGAGTTGGCAAGTGAGTTGTAGCGAGATCAGCGCTGCGCGTTATCGACCGCCGCATCCAGGGCCGCCAACGCCATGGGAATCATTGCCAGCAGGCGAGCCTTGGCGATCCCGTCTCGTGCCTGGACCGACAACCCGTGCAGCAGGGTCGCGTAGCAGTCACCCAGGGACGTCACGTCGGTGCGCGCGGGCAACTCGCCGCTACGCACTGCCTGCTCCAGGCGTTCGATGATCGACTGGGTCCGGTTGCGCCGATGCCCAGCCAGCCACTCGCGGATGCCGTCGTTGTCGGGCGAGCAGTTGGTGGCCGACGACACCACCATGCAACCCTGTGGCCGGCCGGGCAGGGTGTACAGCTCGACGGCGTCCCTGAGCATGCGCTCGATAGCGTCGCGAGCACTGCTTTCCCCGGCCAGGGCGGCGTCGGCAAAGGCTCCATCGGCGGACTCGTAGAGGGCGACGGCTTCTCGAAACAGTGCTTCCTTGGAACCGAACGCGGCGTAGATCCGCGCCGACGCGATGCCTAGCGCCTCGACCAGGTCGGACATGGACGTGGCTTCGAAGCCGCGCCGCCAAAATACATCGCGGGCGTTGCGCAAGGCTTGATCGCGGTCGAACTCTCGGGGTCTGCCAGCCATGGGGTGGGGGTCTCAATGGGGGAAGGGTCGTGGGGCTTGGCGCTATTATTGGTCGATCGACAAAAAAAGCAAGTCGACGTATTGACGGACTTTGTTCAACGTCTCTATTCTTTGTCGATCGACAAACAAATGGAGTGAACGATGAAAACCCTCAAGGGACCGAGCTTGCACCTGGCGCAATTCAGTGACGTCGCGCCGCCGTTCAATAGCCTGCCGGCCATCGCGGCCTGGGCTGCGGACCGTGGATTCAGGGCGCTGCAGATTCCGGCCTGGGATGAGCGCCTGTTCGATGTGAGCCTGGCGGCACACAGCCAGGATTATTGCGATGAGATCAGCGGGACCTTGGCAGAGCACGGCCTGGTGATCAGCGAGTTGACCACCCACCTGTTCGGGCAACTGGTGGCGGTGCATCCGGCCTATGACAGCTTGTGCGACGGGTTCGCCCCGCCAGCGCTACAGGGCAATGCAGCCGCCAAGACCGAGTGGGCGCTGGAGCGCTTGTTGTTGTCGGCCAAGGCTTCCCGCCGATTGGGGTTGACGGACATGGGCACGTTCTCCGGCTCGTTTGCCTGGCCCTATCTGTTCCCGTTCCCGCAGCGCCCCGCGGGCCTGATCGACTCGGCATTCGACGAGTTGGCCAAGCGCTGGTTGCCGATCCTCAATGCCTGTGACGAGGAGGGCGTGAACCTGTGCTACGAAATTCACCCCGGCGAAGACCTGCACGACGGTGTGACGTTCGAGATGTTTTTGCAGCGGGTGGGCAATCATCCGCGCTGCAAGATCCTCTTCGACCCCAGTCACTTCGTGCTGCAGCAACTCAACTACCTGGACTATCTGGACATCTACCGCGATTTCATTCGGATGTTTCACGTCAAGGATGCCGAGTTCAATCCGACCGGGCGCCAGGGCATCTACGGTGGTTACCAGGGATGGGCCGATCGCGCAGGGCGGTTTCGTTCCCTGGGCGATGGCCAGGTCGATTTCAAGGGGATCTTTTCCAAGCTGGCACTCCATGACTATGCCGGCTGGGCGACGCTGGAGTGGGAGTGCTGCCTGAAAGACCAGGATGACGGCGCCAGGCAAGGCGTGGCGTTTATCAATGAACACATCATCCGAGTCACGGACAAGGTGTTCGACGACTTTGCCGGCGCCGCCGTCGACCAGGCGCAACTGGACGCCATGCTCGGCCTGGCCCGACCTGCACTGCAAGGGCGGGCATGAACATGGATCTCTTCGAACAGCAGGCGTTCGCCGGGCGCACGCACGAGCATGGTTACGCCGAGGTCGACGGCTGCCGCATTCATTATGTGACCGAGGGTCAGGGGGCGCCGGTACTGTTGATTCCCGGTTGGCCGCAAACCTGGTTGACCTGGCGGCATGTGATGCAGGCACTGGCGGCGAACGGATTCCAGGCGATCGCGGTGGATCTGCCGGGCACCGGGCTCTCCGATAAACCGCAAGAGGGGTATGACACCGGGGCCACGGCCAGGCGTTTGCACGGTTTGATGCAGGTTCTCGGCTACGAGCATTACGCGGTGGTTGGCCATGATGTCGGCATGTGGGTGGCGTACGCCCTGGCGAGCGATTATCCGCAGGCGGTTGAGTGCCTGGTACTGACGGAGGCAGTGATACCCGGATTGGCGCCGGCGCCGTCGATTTTTGCGCCAGCGGGGCAGAACATATTTCTCTGGCACTTCATGTTCAACCAGTTGCTCGACCTGCCCGAGGTATTGATCGCGGGACGGGAAGCCCAGTACCTGGCCTACATGTTTGCGCAATGGTCGGTGCGCCAGGAGCGAGTCGCGGTACAAAGCTACATCAACGCCTATGCGACGCCGGGTGGGCTACGGGGTGGGTTCGGCTATTACCGGGCGATCCCTGAGACCATCGCGCAGAACCAGCGGCGAGCCGCCAGGCCGCTGGAAATGCCGGTGTTGGCTATCGGCGCGGAACATGCGACCAACGATGCGCCGCTGCTGACGATGCAAGGCAGCGCGCTGAATCTGCAAGGCGCGATTGTGCCAGGTTGTGGTCACTTCATTACGGAGGAGGCGCCCGAGGCGTTTGTCGCGCATCTGTTGCCGTTTCTGCTGGCAACGCCAGCATCGCGGGGCACTGTGCAGCGCTGATGGGCTGCTGCCAGCGCCATGGACAGGCGCTGGCAGGCTTGGCGGATTAACGGATGAAGGCTTGCAAGTCGCTGTTGAGTTTGGCGATCGCTGCCTTGAAGTCGTTGGTGGTGATCTTCTGGCTGGAGTTTTCCAGGGTCTTGCCGAAGAGTTTGCGCACTACCCGGGCCACAGTCTGGTTGGTGCGGGCGTCGACCAGTTCGGCTTCGATGAACAGTTCGGTGTCCTGGTCACGATGCCCGGTGGCCGCGCTGACCCCGCCGACGACAGCGGCGATGGGCACCACTTCATACCATTTCATGCCTTCGTTGGAGGCGCTGACGCCGGTGATCGCCGCACGCAGGATCAATACGCGGGAACCGGCAGGCGCCGCTTGCGGGGTGGGTACGATGCGGTACTTCGTGCCCAGGGTGGCTTTGGCCGAGCTGGTCATGTAGCGCTGCAACTCATCCAGGGTCTGGCGGTTGACCCGTTCATCAGGCTTGGGCGCCGGGTACAGTTCCAGCTTGTTGAACGCCACGGTGTCGTAAGCGTTGGCGTTCCAGGACGGGCTGACCCAGCGCATGGCTTTCTCGCCGCTGGTGGTGGTGACTTCTTCCATGTTGTTGTAGTTGGACAGGAAGCCGGAGTACTGCTCCCGCTCAGTGACTTTCGAGGTGCAACCACCCAGTAACAGGCTGGCCAATGCGGCGCCGAAGATCATTTTTCGCGTCAAGCTCATAGGGTGTGACTCCATGTATTTAAGTTCGGGTTGCAGGGTCTCAAAACTGCCAGTTCATGTTGCCGGCCAGGGCTTGTATCCAGGCGTTATCGAATTGCCCCAAAACTCGCTCGCCTGACTGGGATTTGCTCTGATCGTCTACAGCATAGGGCTCCTGTGGCAATGCGCCAGGATTCTGCCATCGGTATTCCACGCCGCTGTTACAGGTCAATTGCCAGGCTGCGCGGGCGAGACAGTTACTGGTAGCGGATTACGATGCCTTTGAGTTTGCGGCCCTGGATGGTCTCGATATCGCGGCTCCACAGTGGTCCGCTGACGTAGGCGGCCACGGGCTGGATGTGGTCGTAGACCACCACCACGGCGTCTCCGCCGATCTTCGCCGCTTCATCCTTGAGTTTCTGCTCGACGTCGGTGATAGGCGGGGCAGGGTCGACACTGGCATCGACCAGGATTTCACCCAGGCGCACATGGGGGCGCGTTGGCTCAACCCGCAGTACCTGGACGTTGGCCGCCAGGGTCGGGCCGGGATGCGGCCCGCCGACGTAGGCGGTGGTCTGGGCATCGATGCTGGCGCAGGCACCGAGCAGCAGGCTGATCAGGGTAATTGTCAGCCAGGAAAGCGTGTTTTTCATTGCACAACTCCGTCATCCAGAAATGGGAGGGTTCAATCGCCGTTCTTCATGTGAAAAAAAGCCTAGCACAAGGTTTTCCGCGCGCCGCTGCGGACTGCGAAAGGGTGCCCGCCGAGCACGCTCAGAGGACCTTGACCGCCCGGCCGATGAACTGGATCGGCCCGGTGGGTTTGCCGGTCGGCGAGCCACCGGGGTTTTCCAGGGTCAGTTCGAACAACTGGTTGGGCGTCAGAGGAGGCAGTTGGTCCAGGGGCACCTGCAGGCGTTGCCCGGGCTTGACCAGGCCCAGGGACACCGGCGCCTGCCAACCCTCGGCCTTGGTCCAGAACTGCAGGGCCTTGTCGGCAGGCACCTGGGCCACGCCCAATGGAATCAGTTGCATCTCCCGGGAATCGCTTGCCTGGATGACCCAGCCTGGGGCCTGACTCTGTGGGGCCACCAGCACCACCAGGTAGGAGGTCACCGGCTGGGGCGTGGTCCGCGTCAGCAGCACGCTACCCAGCACCAGGGTCGCGGCAAGGCCGGCGCCGGCGAGGCCGCGCCACAGTGCCAGACGGTCCCACCAGGTCGGCGCTGTTGTCGGGGCAGGCGCAGTTGCCTCAGGTCGATCAAGAGCGTCGAGGCTACGTTCGATGCGGCCCCATAGGCGTGTGCCAGGCGGGTGGGGTGGGGCCAGGTCGGTCAACTCCAGCAAGCGCCGCTCCCAACTGGCGACCGCCAGGCGCAGGTCCGGGTCCACGGCCAGGCGTTGCTCAACCTCGCGCCGTTGTTCGGCCGCCAAGGTGCCCAGCACGTATTCACCTGCCAGTTGGTCATTGTCGTCGGGGCTCGTGTTCATCCCATGCACTCGCGTAATGCCGCCAGGCTGCGTTTGATCCAGGCTTTGACGGTGCCCAGGGGCGTGCCCAGTTTTTCGGCAATCTGCCCATGGGAGTAACCATCGACATAGGCATGCAACAGGCAATCGCGGCGGGCCGGCTGCAGTTGCTCAAGGCAGTCATAGATCCGTCCCGAATGCCCGTGCAGGTCGAAGCCCGGCGAGGCGTCTTCGTGGTCTTGGTCGATGGGCACCAGCCTGGCGCTGTTACGCATGAAGTTAAGGGCCAGATGCCGGGTGACACTGAAAATCCAGCCGCGCGCTGTCCCCAGTGCCGGATCGAAACTGGCGGCTTTGGTCCAGATCCGGATAAACGCGTCGTGCACGATGTCTTCGGCCAGGGCGGTGTCCCCGGCAATGCGCCGGGCCACCCCCAACAGGCGGGCGCTCTCCTGCGTGTACAGGTCGCGCAGGGCCTGGTGGTCGCCTTGCGCACACGCCGTCAGGCACGCTTCATAATCAAAACCGGGCTCGGGCAAGGACAATGGATCCGCCATCGACAAGGTGAAACCGCCCCAGCCCTGAGGCTGGGGTGCCATTGCAGCAGGTTAGACGAGTTTCCCTGCGGCGGGTGTTTTTGCCCCGCGCTGTTAGTTGGCCGCCCAGAACAGGTAGTCGGCCTGATAGCTCACGACCTCACGCTGCCCCTTGTTGGCGGCGGTGCAGGCGAGGCTGGGCGCGACACCGCCGCGAGTTGCCACGCGCTGGATGTAGCTGACACCGGTCATGGCACCTTTGCCTTGTGCCGGGTTGGCCTTGACCAGTTGATAGGGCAGGTTGCCGCTGGACGAGGGCGCGACCGCCAGTTGGGTACCGGTGATGGTCGAACCATCCTTGGCCTGCCAGGTGGCGGGCGGGCCAAAGTAGCTGCCCAGCATTTGCCCATCGCGACCATTGAGCGTGGCTTTGGGGCCGACAAAAAACCACTCGGTCTGGCCGGGCGCATTGGCTTTGTCGCGGCACTCGTAGGTGATTTCGCCAACCCCCACGCTTTCCAGCACCAACTTGTGTCCCGAGGGCACTTTGATCGGGTCCGGTAGATTCGTTTGCGCGTGGGCGAGCGACAGCGCGCTCATCAGGCAAGTCGCGGATAACGCAGTAGTGAGGTGGCAGAGCAATTGTCTGGTGTTCATTGAGGTCTCTCCAACAGGTTGAACAGCTCGGCAGCGCAGGGGCTGCTACCTGTACTACCCGCCAGGAAGGGTTTTGGATGCAGGCGCCGGAAAAATAAATGACCGCCTGATTAAACAGCCTGAAACAACTTGCTGCAGGCCTTCAGGACGCCGTTTCGTCGAGGCGGTGCAACGCTCTGGCGCCGGGTTTATGCCCCATATCGCGGGGCCACGGCGCGGTAGCCGCCGTCCTACGTTTGTTTAATCGCGGCGCCGACGGGGAATATCACGGCACATCCTGTGCATCCCTTGGTACCATCGGGCATATCTATATGAAGATTTAATGTCTGGAAGCATATTTTTGTGAACATCATTCGTCACTGGTTGCAGCACCCGCGCGCGCGCCTGATTGCCCTGATGGGCCTGGTCCTGGTGGCGCCCCTGTGCCTGCGAGCGGCCATGGGCTGGTCGGACCCGTTGGGTTATCTGTCGGACCTGGGCATCGGCAGCCTGCTGGTGCTGCTGTTGCATCGCCGTCCCTGGTGGTTGGCGCTGCCGGTGTTGCTGGTCTGGGGCCTGTTTACCGTGGCGACGGCCGAGTTGGTCAGCGCAGTCGGCCGCTTGCCCAATGCGGCCGACCTTAACTACCTGATCGATCCGCAGTTTCTCGATAAATCCACCAGCGGCAGTTTTGCCCAGCCGTGGCTGGCCGCCAGCCTGATGTCGGGGCTGTTGGTTTGGCTGCTCTGCCAATGGGCAGGTCGCGGCCAACCCGCGACGCGCCTGCCGCGCAGCGCCTGGGCCGCCCCGGCGTTGCTGCTGGTCGCGCACTGGGGGGCCCAGTACCTGCACCCGACGGAGGCTGATCAATGGCAGCTGTTCAACCTGCCGCACCAGCTGCTGGCAGCCGGCGTCGGCGAGGTGCAGATGCGCGCCGAAGAATGGCTGGAAGGGGATGTGGTCGATGTGCCGCCGCAGATGGCCGGCCTCACTCAATTGGACCTGGACGGGCAGCAACTGCTGGGCGCGCCGGGTCGTGCGCGCAATGTGCTGATCATCACCCTTGAGGGCATACCCGGGGCGTATGTCGGGGTCAATCGCCAGGCCTTGCACAGCAGCTATCAGGAAAACCTGATGCCCAACCTCAGCCGCTGGGCCGAGCGCGGCATGAACACCCCGGACTATGTGCTGCACAGTCACCAGACCATCCGTGGCCTGTACGCGATGCTGTGCGGTGACTACGACAAGCTCGACAACGGCACGCCCAAGGGCGTGGAGATGCTCACCCAGACCGAACGCAACCAGGCCTGCCTGCCGGCCCAACTGCGCCAGCACGGCTTCGCCACCCACTACCTGCAGGGTGCCGGCCTGCGCTTCATGGCCAAGGACAAGATCATGCCGCACATCGGCTTTGATGCGACCCATGGCCTGGAGTGGTTCAGCAACAGCAACTACCTGGAATTCCCCTGGGGCAAGGACGACAAGGCCTTCTTCGAAGGCGCGCTGGATTACGTCGGTCAACTGAAAAAACAGAAACAGCCGTGGATGCTGACCCTGCTGACTGTGGGCACGCACCAGCCGTACTCGGCACCGGACGAGTACCTGCAGCGCTATGACACGGCCAAACAGGCCGCCGTCGGTTACCTGGACGACGCCCTTGGGCAATTCCTCGATGGCCTGGAACGCCAGGGCATTCTCAAGGACACCCTGGTGGTGATCACTTCCGACGAATCCCACGGCATCGATGGCGTGCGCCTGGCCTCGTCCTGGGGCTTCAACCTGACACTGGCCCCCGAGCAGGAACAACTGCCCCGGGTCAAGCAAGGGGTCTATGGGCACGTCGACCTGAGTACCTCGATCCTCGACTATTTCTCCTTGCCGGTGCCGCCGAGCCTGAGTGGCCGCTCGTTGTTTCGCGACTATGCCAGCGGCCGTGAAATCATGTCCTACACCAACGGCAAGCTGCGTTATCACGACGGCCAGGGCACCCTCACCGAGTGCGATTTCCAGCAGCGCTGCCGCTATTACAACAGCGCGGGGTTCATTGCCGACCGCGCGACCTTCGCCGGCCAGTACGGCGGCCTGCGGGCCCGTCAGATCAGCGCCCGCGCCGAGGCCCTGGACCGCACACTGCTGCGCACCCCGCTGAACCAGCGCTACCAGTTCGGCAGCCCGGCGATCATCCCGCTGCAGGCACAGATCAAGGACGACTGGGCCGACAACCTGATCGGCGCGCAGTACCTGGAAATGCCCAAGGGCTCCCAGACCCGCGTGCGCCTGACGGTGCGCTCGGTGGACCCGCAAGAGAAGGTCTACATCCTGCTCAAGGCCAAGGAGCTGGAACAGGACGTGCCGCTGGGCCTGCCGCAAGAAATGCTGGTGACCGGCGATCAACCGCTGGAGATGAACTTCAGCTTCGACAACCCCGAGTCACGCAAGGCCTTTTCCTTCCACCTGCTGGGGTACGGGGTGGGCGCGGTCGAGGTCAGTGATTTCACGGTGATCACCGAAGATCCGGGGCAACCGGAATCGTTGGACGATGTTCCGGACGAGGCAATTGTGCATTCGAGCTGAAGCCTGCAGCTCGCCCCAGGTTGTCGCGCAGGCACTTCAACTCCCGGACATCCTTGGTGACGGTGGTCTGGGCGCGGTGGGATTGGGATCAGGCAAGCAGGCCGGCGTTCTTCAGCAGCGGATAGAGGCCTTCGGGTACCAGGGGCGACGTGGCGGTGAAAGCCGAGCTGTCTTGCCAGGTGACCTGAAAGGCCATGCCGTCGCTTTCGTGACCATCGAGGTGGGGCATCTGGTACAGGTGCTGATCGCGAAATTGTCCATCGTAGACCTGGACGATTTCATGCCCCGGGATGTTGTTGTACGTGAACAGGCTTTCCAGCGTGCCGACCAGGCGCAGGTTGTCGATCGCCAGGTCGAGCTCTTCCTGGACTTCACGCTCGATCGCCTGGGCACTGGTTTCACCGAACTCGATGCCACCGCCGACTGGCCGGAACAGGCTCTGTCCGGTGACGGGGTCGACGAAGCGATGGACCAGGATTTTTCCCTGGTGATGGAACACACAAAGCGCGAGCGCGCGGATGCGGGGCGTTGTCATGAGCTGAAGTCCTTTTGCAGGTGATGCGCGAGATAGCACCAGGTCCCAGGGCATGATAACGCGGCGACCGGGCTTGAAACCATGGGCCAATAGCGTGAGTCCGGGTATGCGATGGTCGTCAACGATGACGTTCCAAGCCTGATCCACCGCGGTGCTCTTGCGTCCATCGCGAGCAAGCTGAACTGGTCAAGTAATTCTGGACACATGTTTAGGTTTTCTACGCGACCATTTTTTCCATGGCTACCGGCGAGCGATAGTCGTTGTAGCTGTGGAGCCTGGAGTTGTTGTAGCGCATCACGTATTGCTGCAAATCAGCTCGGGCTTCCTGCTCCGAGCTGTATCCGCCTTCAGGCATCCATTCTGATTTCAGGCTGCCAAAGAAGCGCTCCATTGGGGCGTTGTCCCAACATTGCCCCTTGCGACTCATGCTCTGGTTGATCCTGTGTGCCACCAACTCATTCCTGAACTTGTGACTGGTGTACTGGCATCCCTGGTCGGAATGAAACAACACCTCTTTGGGTCGTCCTCGCAGCTCAACCGCCATGCGTAACGCTTCGCACGTCAACGTGGCATCGGATATCAGTGAAAATGACCACCCCACGAGGCGGCGTGCAAATAAATCCAGAACCGCCGCGAAATACAGCCAACGCTTACCGATCTGAATGTAGGTGACGTCCCCGCACCAGACTTGATTGATCGCCGAGACATCAAACTTGCGCTTGAGCTCGTGAGGCGCCACCAAGGCCTCTACGCCCGAAGATTTGTATTTGTGGCGCCGCCGCTGACGACTGACGATACCGGCCTCTTTCATTAGGCTGCGAGCCATGTAGCGCCCCACGCGATGCCCCTTTGCTTGCAGTTCTTTGGAAAGAGTCCGAGCACCGGCAGAGCCCCTCGACTCCTTGTGTTGCTTGATCAAAACAACGATGAGCTTCTCGCGTTCAGGATTCGATCGGCCCTGACGCTGACGCCAGACGTAAAAACTGCTTCGATTAACTTCAAATACACGACAACAATCACTAATGCCGTACTGCTCGCCTAGCTCGCTGATCAGCGGAAATGATCTTTGGAGTCCATAAGCAGGAGAGCACTGGCCTTTTTTAGGATTTCGATATCCCGATCTTTTTGCTTGAGCAGAGCTTTAAGCGCCTGGATTTCTTTTTGCTCAGGCGTAATAGCTTTCGCCCCCACCGGTGTTGAACCCAGACGCTCCTTGCGGACTTGATCGACCCAACGACGTAATGCGGTAGGTCCGATGTTCAGGCTGGCGCAGACATCTGGGACAGCTAGCCCCTCATCAAGCACCATAAGCACAGCTTTGAGTTTGAACTCGTTGGAGTAGGAGTTACGCATTTCCATAGACGCCTCAGATTTGGGCGCCATCATAGCGCCCGATTGAAGTGTCCAGAATCATTAGGCCAGTTCAAGCTCGCTCCTACAGTGGTTTTGTGGTGCCCGCAGATTTTGCATATACCCATCAAACCTGTGGGAGCGAGCTTGCTCGCGATGGTCGTCAACGATGACGCGCAAAGCCTGATTCACCGCGGTGCTCTTGCGTCCATCGCGAGCAAGCCGCAAGCGGGCACCCGCTCCTACAGTGGTTTTGTGGTGCCCGCAGATTTTGCATATACCCATCAAACCTGTGGGAGCGAGCTTGCTCGCGATGGTCGTCAACGATGACGCGCAAAGCCTGATTCACCGCGGCGCTCTTGAGTCCATCGCGAGCAAGCTCGCTCCCACAGTGGTTTTGTGGTGCCCGCAGATTTTGCATATACCCATCAAACCTGTGGGAGCGAGCCTGCTCGCGATGGCCGTCAACGATGACGCGCAAAGCCTGATTCACCGCGGTGCTCTTGCGTCCTTCGCGAGCAGGCTCGTTGCCGGCACCGCTGCCTGTTCCGTCAAGCGTGGTGCGTCATGCTCAGTACTGCGCGCGCAGGGTCAGCGTGAGGTTGCGCGGGTCGCCGTAGAAGTTGGTGCCCCAGGATGCATCCACTCGGTCGTAGTACTTGCGATCGAACAGGTTGTTGGCGGTCAGGGTCGTCGACAGGTTGTCGTTGATCTTGTAGCCGACCTGCGCCGTGGTGATGCCATAGCCGCTCTGTTCGAAACGCACTTCACGCTGGAAGTACGTCTTGCTGACGATTCGTACACCACCACCGACGCTGAAGTCCTTGAGCGGGCCATCGGTGAACTGGTACTTGGTCCACAGATTGAAGTTGTGTTTGGGGGTGATGGTGCTGAAGGTCTTGCCTTCGTTGCCGTCATCGGCCTCCAGGGTCTTGGTGGTGGTGAAGGCGTAGCCGGTGACCAGGCTCCAGTTGTCGCTCAGGTTGCCGCTCAACTCGGTTTCCCAACCCTGGCTGCGGGCTTTGCCCTGGGCCTCGTAGGCAGCTGTGAGGTTGTCGTATTCGGCGCGGTTTTCGTCATAGATGCGGAACACTGCCACGCTGGCATTCAGGCGTCCGTCGTAGAACTCGCGCTTGAGACCCACTTCATATTGCTTGCCCTTGCGTGGGCCGATGGGCGAGCTGTCGCTGCCGATCTCGCTTTGCGGCTTGAACACCCCGGTGTAGCTGGCGTAGGCCGACAGCTCGGGAGTCAGCTTGGCGATGAGCGCACCGTAGGGCACCACCTTGCGGTTGATGCTGGTGTGGGCGCTGCTGAAATTGTTGAAAAAGGCGTTGGCATTTTGCGCGTCGCTTTCGTACCAGCTCACGCGGCTGCCGCCGACCACGTCGAGCCAGTCGCTGACGTTGAGCTTGGCGCGGGTATAAAAGCCGTACTGATCGGATTTGGACCAGTTGCCGTTGTTGCGCTCGTAATCCTGCTTGGGGATGTCGATGCTGCCCGGATCGAACACGTTGATCGGGAAGTAGTCGCCGCCGCCGTAGGTGAAGTCCTTGTCCAGGTGCTGGTACTCGCCACCCACGGTGAACTCATGGCTGCGCTCGAACGCTTCGAACGGGGTGGTGACGAAGCTGTCCACGCCAATGGTCTTGATGTGGGTGTAGTAGTTGTAGGCCACGGCCCAGCTGTCACCGGTGGCCGGGTCGACGGCGCCATCGGCCCAGGTGAAGTTGCGCTTGGGGGTTTCGGCGTCACGGTAGGTCAGGGTGGTCTTGAACTGGCCGCCGTTGTCCAGGGCGTGGTCGACTTCGGCGAAGCTCTCCCAGACTTTTTCGTTCAGTTCGTTCCACTTGGCATCGACGAAGGTCGAGCGTGGGACGTCGAGCAAGCGCCCGTCGGCGTAGGCCGGCAAACCGAATGCCGGGGTGGAGTGGTTCTGCTGGTAGGCACCGCCAACCGACAGGGTAGTGGACGGGTCGAGGTCGAACTCCAGGCGGCCATAGACCATCGGCCGTTCATTCTGGGCATAGTCGACGAAGGACTGGTTGTTCTCGTAGGCAGTGATGAAACGGCCGCGCACGCTGCCCTGTTCGTTCAGCGGGCCGGTGACGTCCACCGAGGAACGGTAGTGATCATAGGAGCCTGCGCCCAGTTCGCCACCCAGGGCAAACCGGCCCAGGGCGCGCTTGCGCACCACGTTGATGGTGCCGCCGGGCTCACCAGCCCCCTGGTACAGGCCCGATGGGCCACGCAGCACCTCGACTCGGTCGTACATCGCCAGGTCGAAGCTGGTGGCCATGTCGCCCTGGCCGGTGGGTTGGGAGACTCCGTCGACCTGCACCTGGTCGACGAGGAAGCCGCGCATGTACACGTCGTTGAGGCTGGAACCTGAGTTGTAGGTCTTGATGGTGGCCCCGGTGACCTGGCGCATGGCGTCTTGCAGGCTGTTCATGTTCTGGTCGTCCATGCGCTGGCGCGTGACCACCGACACTGACTGCGGGATGTCCTTGAGCTTGATGTTGCCCTTGCCGATGCTGACTTCACTGGTGGTGTAGGAGTGGGTGTCTTCGGTGGTGACGCCCAGGCCCTGGCCGGTAATCGCGGTCGGCGCCAGTTGCAGGGCATCACCGTTCGCCGAGCGCACCAGGGTGAAGCTGGCATCGGCGCGCTGCTGCAGGTCCAGGCCGCTGCCGTGCAACAGGTGGCTGAGGGCTTCCAGTGGTGAGTAGTTGCCGTTCAGGCCGGGGCTTTGCAGGCCATCGGTGAGACTGGGGTCGAACGACAGGGCGATGTGACTGGCGGCGGCGAAGCGCGACAAGGTCTGCCCCAGGGTACCGGCGGGAATCTGGTAGCTGCGCGCCTGGGTGTTGGCCAATGGCTGTGGCTCGGCAGCCCAGGCCTGGGCGCAGGTGCCACTGAGCAGCAGACTGAACAGCGCATGGCAGGCCGTGCGGCGAAACGGCGGGGTGGATCCTTGGGGGCGGACGACGGACATTGAGAGGTGATCCTGTGGGCAAGGGAGAAGGTGGATTCTTCCCTTGCCAGCCGAGCGCGAAAAAAGTGCCAGGGCTGGGTGAAAATATTCTCCGCGGCTACGCCTGGGCAATCGTCACCCAGTAACCGCCCAGGCGTGAGGTCACTCGCACCGGGTAGGTTTGGCTCAGCATGCTCAGGGCGCGACGGCTGTCGTCCAGGGGGAACGCGCCGGAGATCCGCACCTGGGCCACGGCCGGATCGCAGCGCAGCACTCCAGGGCGATAGCGCGCCAGTTCGGCGGCGAAGTCGCCCAGGCGCATGCGGTCGGCTACCAGCATGCCTTGGGTCCAGGCGGTGCGAGAGCTGTCGGTGGCGCGCATGGCACCGATCGCTGAGGCCGAGAATGCGGTCTGTTGACCGGCCAGCACGATGGTCGGGGTTGCCTGGGGCTGTTGGTTCAGCTCGATTCGCACCCGCCCGTCGAGCACGGCCAGGCGCGTGATGCCGGTTTCTTCGCGCACGTTGAAGAGCGTGCCCAAAGCTTCCAGGCGACCCTGCTCGGTGCTGACCCGCAACGGTCGGGCAGGCACCTGGAGATCGGGTGCGGTCTGCACCAGGATTTCACCTTTGCGAACCCGGATCAGGCGCTGCAGCGGGTCGAAATTCACATCGATCGAAGTATCGGTATTGAGGGTCACCCGGGTGCCGTCGGCGAGGGTCAGGCGCCGACGTTCGCCAATCGGCGAGTGGTAGTCGGCGCTCCAGCCCTGGCGTTGGTCCAGTTGCCAGCCCAGCCAGGAGGCCGGCGCCAGCGCCAACAGTGCGGCCAGGCGCGCGAGCTGTGTCCGGCGCTGGGGATTGGCCGGGCGGTCGAGCGCCGACAGGGCCAGGTCCGCGGGTAAGCCGCCGAGGGTGCCGAGCAGGGATTCGGCGCGTCGCCAGGCCCGCTCGCACTCGACGTTGCTGGTGCGCCATTGCTGCCATTGCGCGAGTTCCTGGGCGCTGAGGTTGCCTTCCCCCAGGCGCATCAGCCATTCGGCGGCCTGTTCCAGGACAGCGGGGTTAATGTTTGTCGGGCTGCTCATTCGGGCATCAACGTCAGGCATTGCAGGAACGCCTGTTTGATGTAGCGCTTGACCGTGGTCAGCGACACGTCGAGTTGTTGGGCAATGTCTTCGTACTTCACGGCGCTGATCTGGGCGAGCAGGAAGGCGCGCTTCACCAGCGGCGGCAAGGTGTTGAGCAGGGCATCGACCTCATGCAGGGTTTCCAGGATCAGGTAGCGCAGTTCGGGTGAGGGCGCCTGGGACTCCGGCAGTTGGGCCAGTGCCGAAAGGTAGGCGCGTTCCAGTGCCTGGCGTTGGTACCAGTTGATCAGGATGCCCTTGGCTACGCAGGTCAGATAGGCCCTGGGTTCGACCAGGTCTGGCACTGACTTGGCGGCCAGGATGCGGATGAAGGTGTCGTGCATCAGGTCTGCGGCCTCTACCCGGTTTCCCAGTTTTCGCTGCAGCCAGGCGTAAAGCCAGCCTTGGTGGCCCACGTATAGGGCTTCGACGTGCTGCTGGTGAGTGGCGGTTGGAGAGTCGCTCATCGCGTTGGTGTTTTTTGTTAGTGAGAATTATTAGCAATAGTAACGGGACGGGAATGTCTACGGCAAGAGCGGTGCGATGGTGGGTGAGTGGTACGGGCGGGCGAGGCGGCCTACCGGCCGGCCTGCTTTCCCGCACTGGAATATCTCTGTGGGAGAGGGCCGCGCGGCGCTCCGTTTGCCCGCGATGGCGGTCTCGCCGCGTTTCGCTGACTCACCCAGCCAACTCCCGTTCCTCCAACGCCAACTGCTTGCCGTGCACGCGGTTGACCCACCAGCCGAATCCTGCGGCGGTGAAGAACATGATGAAGCTGTAGATGGCGGCCGGGATGGCCATGGTGGAGTTGTTCAGCAGGCTCGGGCTGAGTGCCAGGGCGATGGCCAGGGTGCCGTTGTGGATGCCGATTTCCATGCCGATGGCCACCGCCTGGCGCTGGGGTAGGCGGAGCAGGCGGGGGACGCCGTAGCCGATGGCCAGGCTGAGCAGGTTGAACAGCAGGGCGGCCAGGCCCACGACCGGCGCGTAGTCGACCACGGTCTGCCAGTCCTTGATGAAGGCGATGGTCACCGTGCCGACGAGGAACAGGGCGGAGACGATTTTCATCGGTTTTTCCATGCGGTTGGCAAAGCGTGGCCAGTAGCGCCGCACCAGCATGCCCAGGCCGACCGGCAACAGGACAATCGCGAACACCTGCAGCACCTTGGCAAATTGCAGGGGGATGGCCTGGTCGGCGGACATGAAATACAGCAGCGACAGGTTCACCAGCAACGGCATGCTGAGGATCGCGATCATCGAGTTGACCGCCGTCAGCGTCACGTTCAACGCCACGTCGCCGTGGGCCAGGTGGCTGTAGAGGTTGGCGGTGGTGCCGCCGGGGGAGGCGGCCAGCAGCATCAGGCCGACGGCCAGTGCCGGCTCCAGGCGAAAACCCTGGACGATCAGGAAGCACAGGAACGGCAACACCAACAACTGGCAGACCAGGCCGATCAGCACAGGCTTGGGGTATTTCACCACGCGGGTGAAGTCGGCCAGGGTCAGTGACAACCCCAGGCCCAGCATGATGATGCCCAGTGCAATGGGCAGGAACGCGGTCAACAGGGGTGTGGCGGTCATGGGCGGTCGGCTCGAGGGTAAGGAGGCTCACCAAGGTGTAGCACGCAGTCTGGAAATGCACAGGTCGCCAGTTGTTACAAAATCCCCATTGACGGCTGGCCCCCGCCACGACTGGTTCGTCCGCCGGCAATTGCGTAACATTCAGCGCCTTTTCCCGCAATCCTCCACGGCCGGCTGCCCCGGTCGCCATTTTCAGGTAAGCCATGAAACCTCAACGTCTGCGCGCCGATGTCCTGGCCGGACTCACCACGTCTTTCGCCCTGTTGCCCGAGTGCATCGCCTTCGCCCTCGTGGCCCACCTCAATCCGTTGATGGGGCTCTACGGCGCCTTCATCATTTGCACCCTGACCGCGCTGTTCGGCGGCCGCCCGGGCATGGTCTCCGGTGCGGCCGGTTCGATGGCGGTGGTGATTGTCGCGCTGGTGGTCCAGCACGGCGTGCAGTACTTGCTCGCCACCGTGCTGCTGGGCGGGCTGATCATGCTTGCGTTCGGCCTGTTGCGCCTGGGCAAGCTGGTGCGCATGGTGCCGCATTCGGTGATGCTGGGGTTCGTCAACGGCCTGGCGATTATCATTGCCCTGGCGCAACTGGAGCATTTCAAGAGCGGGGAAGCCTGGCTCAGCGGGACGCCGCTGTACCTGATGCTTGGCCTCGTGGCCGCGACCATGGCGATTGTCTACCTGATGCCACGCCTGACCCGGGCGGTGCCGCCGGCCCTGGTGGCGATTCTCGGTGTCGGTGCGGCGGTCTACCTGCTGGGCCTGCCGACCCGTACCCTGGGGGACATGGCGCACATTGCCGGCGGCTTGCCGGTGTTGGCATTCCCCGACTTGCCCTGGACCCTCGAGACCCTGCGCATCATTGCTCCCTACGCGGTGTTGATGGCGCTGGTGGGGCTGCTGGAAACCCTGTTGACCCTGAACCTGACCGATGAGATCACCGAGAGCCGTGGTTACCCGGACCGTGAGTGTGTGGCGCTGGGCGCGGCCAATATGGTGTCTGGGGTGTTCGGGGGCATGGGCGGCTGCGCGATGATTGGCCAGACCGTGATCAACCTCAGCTCCGGTGGGCGTGGACGGCTCAGCGGCGTGGTGGCCGGGGTGATGATCCTGCTGTTCGTGCTGTTCCTGTCACCGCTGATCGAGCGCATTCCCCTGGCGGCCCTGGTCGGGGTGATGTTCGTGGTCTCGCAGCAGACCTTCGCCTGGGCTTCCCTGCGGGTGCTGAACAAGGTGCCGCTGAACGATGTGTTGGTGATTGTCGCGGTGACCCTGGTCACGGTTTTCACTGACCTGGCCACTGCGGTGTTGTGCGGGATTATCATTGCCGCGCTCAACTTTGCCTGGCAGCAAGCTCGCCAGCTGTATGCCGACAGCCATCTGGAACCCGACGGCAGCAAACTCTACCGGGTGCATGGCACGCTGTTCTTCGCCTCGACCACGCCGTTTCTCAACCAGTTCGACAGTGCCGGCGACCCACCTCAGGTGACTCTCGACTGCCGGCACCTGAGCTTCGTCGACTACTCGGCCATCGCCGCCCTGGACACCTTGCGCGAGCGCTACGCCAAGGCCGGCAAGCACCTGCGCGTGCTGCACCTGTCCGAGCGCTGCAAGAAACTGCTCAAGCGCGCCCGAGTAGCTCACGACTGAGGGGCAGGCTCGGGTCGTAGCGTTCGTTCTCGATCGCGTTGATGGTGTCCCCGGTGTCCTTGACTCTCCCCTCCGGGGCAGAGTCTATGCTGACCGCCACAACAGGGAGCAACGAGGCGCTATGAGTCAGTCATGTCTGGTCACCGGGGCCAATGGGCACCTGGGCAATACCCTGGTCCGGGCCTTGCTTGGGCAGGGCTATCGGGTCCGGGCCGGGGTTCGCGATATCGACAACCGCGCGGCGTTCCAGGGCCTGGATTGCGAACTGGTGTACGTCGAACTGCTCGACGAAGAGACGTTGTTCCAGGCGCTACAGGGCGTCGAGGTGTTGTTCCAGGTGGCGGCGGTGTTCAAGCACTGGGCCCGCGATCCCCAGGCCGAGATTGTCCAGCCGAATGTCGAGGGCACTCGCCGGGTCTTGCACGCAGCGAAGCGCGCCGGGGTCAGGCGGGTGGTCTACGTCAGCTCCGTGGCGGCTATCGGTCACAACGGGCAGGCGCTGGATGAGCAGCAGTGGAACGTCGAGCCGGACAACGCCTACTACCGCTCGAAGATCCTCGCCGAGCAAGTTGCCTGGGACACGGCGCGAGCCCTGGACCTGTGGATGGTCGCGGTCTTGCCTTCGGCCATGATCGGCCCGAACGCGACGCGCCTGACCGACACCATGGGGTTCATCGAGTCGGTCAGGCAGCGCAAACTGCCGCTGGACCCGGGCTTTCATTTCAATTTTGTCGATGTGCGGGACGTGGCCGCGGGCATGATCCTGGCCGCGCAGAAGGGCCAGCCTGGGCAGCGTTATATTCTGGCCAACGAACATTGCTCGTCCCTGGCGCAGATCATCGACGCGGCCAACGCGGTCGCTCCGGGCTATCGGCTGCCCGCGCCGGCGCCGCGCTGGCTATTGCTGGCGCTGGCGTGGATCGAGGAGGCGCGGGCGCGGCTGACCGGGCGGCCGGCCCAGCTGTTGCAAAGTCAGGTGCGGATGTTCCATCAAGTGCGCCAGCAATACTGCATCGACAAGGCAAAGCAGCAACTGGGTTATGCCCCGCGTACGCCCGAGGCCGCGCTGCAATCAGCCTTCAGCTACCTGGGTAACCGCGCGTCGTCGAGCTGATACCAGCAGGCCTTCGCCTCGAGGCAACTGTGGCTTTGCTTGGTGGGTTGGAACGGGGTGTCCAGGGTCGCGACAGCAATCGAGATCCAGTCCGGGAACGCGCCTCGGGCATTCGACCAGAACAGCGATGAACCGCAGTGCCCGCAGAACTGGCGGGTGACCCCGGGGGAGGATTCGTAGGCCTTGAGCAGCGACGCCTCGGCCGTGATCGCCAGCGCCGACCTGGGCGCACTGGCATAGGTGGCGAATGCCGCGCCATGGGCTTTCTGGCATTTGCGGCAATGGCAATGGGTGAAGGCCTTGAGTGGGCTGCTGAGCTGGTAGCTGACGGCGCCGCACAGGCAACTGCCGCGGTGTGACTGATCCATGTACCGAGGTTCCTGCATAGTCGTCGAATGGCTCACAGGATGACATCCAGGCCCCAGCCCGCCAAGCCGCACCCCAGCACCACCTTCCACGGCGCGACCTTGGCGAACATCAGCGCCAGCAGTGCCACCAGGGCCAGGGCAAAGTCTGCCGGGGTGAGGATGGCGCTGGTCCAGACCGGCTGATACAGCGCTGCCAGCAGCAGGCCGACCACCGCGGCGTTGATCCCGAGCATTGCCGCCTGCATGCGCAGGTTGCGCCGCAGCCGCTCCCAGAACGGCAGTGCGCCGACCACCAGCAGGAACGACGGCGCGAAAATCGCCAGCAGTCCCAGCAGGCCACCGAGCCAACCCGATTTTGGGCCTTGCATCGACGCACCGAGAAAGGCCGCGAAGGTGAACAGCGGCCCAGGTACCGCCTGCGTCGCGCCATAGCCGGCGAGGAAAGTCTGATTGCTGACCCAGCCGTTGGGCACCACTTCGGCCTGCAGCAACGGCAGCATCACGTGGCCGCCGCCGAACACCAGCGAGCCGGTGCGGTAGAAGGCATCGAGCATGCTCAGGGTCGGGCTCGCCAGCAGTTGGGCGAGGATCGGCAGGCCCACCAGCAGCACCGCAAACAGCACCAGCCAAAACAGCCCGGCGCGCGGGCTGACGGTGATCGGCAACGGCTCGTGCTCGAGGGTGGGTGTCGGCTTGAACAGCAACAGCCCGGCAATCCCGGCCGTGGCAATCACCCCGACATGGGCCCAGGCAGTTGGCAGCATCAGCACCAGGCACGTGGTAGCGGCCATCAGCAGGATGCGCGGGAGGTCCGGGCACAACAAACGCGCCATGCCCCAGACCGCCTGGGCGACTACCGCCACCGCCAGCACTTTCAAGCCATGCACAATGCCGCCGGGCAACACGTCGCCGTAGTCGTGCAGGCCGAGGGCGAACAGGATCAACACCAGGGCCGAGGGCAGGGTGAAGCCGCACCAGGCGGCAAGCGCGCCACGGTAGCCGGCCCGTGACAGGCCCAGGGCGATGCCGACCTGGCTGCTGGCCGGGCCGGGCAGGAATTGGCAGAGCGTGACCAGCTCGGCGTAGCTGCGCTCACTCAACCAGCGCCGACGCACCACGAACTCCTGGCGAAAGTAGCCCAGATGGGCAATCGGGCCGCCGAAGGAAGTCAGGCCCAGGCGCAGGAACACCCAGAACACCTGCCAGGGACTGCGGTCTGCGTTCAGGGATGGGGGCATTCAGGGCTCTGCGCAAAAGACGGGGACAGGCGCCGAGCATAACAATGCCCGGTTGCGCTTTCGATAGCCTGCGGCGTTTCAGGCTCCACAGAACAACTGGCGGATCAGGTTGGGGGTGCTGCCGGTCCAGCGCTTGAACGAGCGCCGAAAGTTCGCCGGGTCGTTGAAGTTCAAGTAGGCCGCGACTTCCTCGTTGTTCATACCCTTGACCTGGTACAGGTAGAGCGCCACATGTTTGCGCACCAGGTCAACCTGCTGCTGAAAGCCGGTGTCGTGCTTGTGCAACTTGCGCTTGAGGGTGGCCGGGCTCATGGCGAAGGCGTGAGCCGCCTGCTCCAGGCTCGGCGCCTGGCGGACTTGGCTTTGCAGGTAACGGTACAGGCAGGCGAGAAAACTGCTGGCATGGCCCAACTGGTCCAACTGCTGCTGGGCTTCCTGGCGTGCGACCTGGCCGGCCGTGGCGGAGGCACCGGGCCAGGCTTGCGTCAGGTACTGGCGGGGAATGCGCATCATGTCCAGCGGGCGCTGGAACTGGGTTTGCTCGCCCAGGTGCACCCAGTACTGTTCGACATAACGGGGCTCGTCGTAGCTTAAACTGCATTGCCAGGGCAGGCGCTGGCCACTGAGCCATTGGCTCATGGCGACCAGCGAGGTCATGCTCGCTTCCAGCAGGAAGCGCCACTGCTCGCCTGCGCCGCAGCTGTCGAGCCAGTAGAAGTAGGCGTACTGCTCATCCAGCACCAGTTGCGGGGTGACCAAGGGACTGAGCAGCGCCTGCTGCTGGACCAGGGTGTCGAGAGCCTGGTGCAGGTTTTGCGCGTGGCGCAGGGCATGGCTGGCGGCACCGTAATGCCCCGGCAACAAACGCTGGCCAAACAGGAAGCTGCTGTCGTCGGCGTCGAGCAGCCGCTTGCTGTTGCCAATCAAGGCGAAGAACTGCTGGGGACTGAGGCGGGTCTGGCCGGCCAGGATGTCCTCATGGAACAGCCCGGTGCCGCGCAACAGGCGATGGCTGTCGATATCCCGCGAGAGGGCCAGGTCGATCAGGGTCGCCGGCTGGTAGTGCCCGGGAATGAAGCGACTGTCGTTTTCGTACCACAGGGTTTTGCAGGTCATGTGCGCGCCTCAGGCCGTCTTGGCCAGCGGCTGCTTGGCCCGGGCCAGCGCCAGGTTCAGGCGTTTGAGCAACTGCTCGGGGGATTCGTCCATGGCCATCACCACCGCGGTGCTTGCCGACAGGTGCAAGCGTTCGCCGTGCTGGCGGGTTTTGTGGGCCAGGCCGTGCACCGCCTGTTGCAGCTCCAGTGCCAGTAACCGCGCCTGGCTTTCGCCGGTGTTGGCCAGCACCACCACAAAACGATCGCCGGCCAGGCGGCAGAGCAGGTCCTGGCGCCGCAGGTTGAGCAGCAGCAAGTGACTCACGGCCTGCAGCACGGCGTCGCCTTCAGCGTGACCACAGGCCTGGTTGATGGCGGCGAAGTTGTCCAGGTCCAGGGCCAGCAGCGACAGCGGTTGCTGCTGCTCCAGGCTTTCGTCGAGGCTGCTGGCCAGTTGGCGCTTGAGATAGTCGGCACCGCCCAAGGGCGTGAGCTTGTCGAACAGCCGGTGTTCGCGAAACAGCCGCTCGCGTTTTTCCATCTGCGCGCTGATCGCCAGTTGTTCGCGGTGCCAGTGGTAGATGCCCAGGGTCAGCAGGAGCATGCCCACCGGCATCGGCCCGGACTCCAGCCAGTGATCCCAGGTGATGCTGTCAGGCAGGCGGATAAACTCGTCGAGGCTGTCGATCCACCAGGAGAAAAAGATGCAGCCCAGGCCTAGCGCCAGGTAATTGGTGACCCGCCCGGCGGGCCGACTTTTCAGCACCAGGCCCAGCCAGACCAGGGCCAGCAGGGCCGAGCCGCCTTCACCGACGATATCCAGCCAGACCCATTCGCCGACGCTTTTCAACTCGCCGCAGGCCAGGTGCAGGAGCAGCCCCAGGTTGGCGGCCAACAGCAGCAGGAGCAGTTTCCAGCGGTGGGGTTTGAGTACTGAGAACATGGCCGTGATCCTTTGGCGAACGAGCAATGCGCGCCAGCACAGCAGATGTCTGTGACAGTTGGGTGACAGGGCAGGGAGGTCGAATCAGCTCAGCCTGGGACACGCGATTTTTGCGCCACCCAGCGCGTGGTGCCTGGGAAATCGCCATCGCGAGCAAGCGGAGCGCCGCCCGGCCTCTCCCACAGTAAATCTGGTTGCCTGCAAATCTTGCGTACGGCCACTAAACCTGTGGGAGCGAGCTTGCTCGCGATGCTCTCAAGTCAGAGCAAAATGCTGATCGGCCCCCTCGTATCAGAGGTCAAATCAGCTCACTGTCCCAGGAAAACCGCGCTAAACCCCCTGTTTACCGGGCCATCTGGCAGTGGCTGTCACAGAACCGTCATTCCCCACCCCTAGCGTGCCCTCCCAGTTGCCGGGCGTCTTGCCTGGCGTTATCGGACTCTTGGGGGGGACCACCATGTACCAGCGCAGCAGCCACCCGCGCAGCGGCACCGCCGGGCTTGTCAGTTTCACGCTGACCGCCCTGGCCCTGGCGATAGCCAGCGACCGCTTGCACGCCGCCGAAACCGCCGGCCAGACCGAGCACATCGAAGTGGTCGGCCAGGCCGCCAGTATCGATCAGGCGCTCAAGGAACAGCGCCGCTCCGACAGCATCAAGAGCGTGGTGCATGCCGACGGCGTGGCGCAATTGCCGGACGAGAACGTGGCCGAGGCGGTGCAACGCCTACCGGGGATCAGCGTCGAGCGCGACCAGGGCGAAGGCCGGTTTGTCAGCGTGCGGGGCCTGGGACCGGACCTCAACAGCGTGACCATCAACGGCACCCTGGTGCCCTCGCCGGAAAGCGAGCGCCGCGCCGTGGCCCTCGATGTATTGCCGGCGGAGCTGGTGCAATCGCTCTCGGTGATCAAGACCCTGACCCCGGACATGGATGCCAACTCCCTCGGTGGCACCGTGGATGTGCAGAGCCTGTCGGCCTTCGATCATCAGGGCCTGTTCTATACCGGCAGCAGCGAGGCCAGCTATGACCAGAACAGCCATCAGACCAGCCCGAAATTTTCCGGGGCGATCAGCGACCGCTTCAGCCTCGGCGATGGCATCGACAACTTCGGCGTGGCCGCGGCGCTGAGCTGGCAGAAGCGTGACTTCGCTTCGGACAACGTCGAGACCGGCGGCGCCTGGGACTTCGAGCGGGGCGCACGGCTCGAGGAGTTCGAGCAGCGTGACTACGACATCAGTCGGGAGCGCAGCGGCGGCGGCCTGAACTTCGATTACAAGCCCGACGACCTGAGCAGCTATTACCTGCGCACCCTCTACAGCCGCTACAAGGACAGCGAGACGCGCAACTCCACCAGCATCGAGTTCGCCGAGCCCCAGGCCGCCGGTGAACTGGGGGACGCCGATGGCAAGCGCAAGCTCAAGCAGCGCGAGGAAACCCAGGAAATCCAATCCTACGTGCTGGGTGGCGAGCACCTGCTGGGCCTGTGGACCCTCAGCGGCCAGGCCGGTTACAGCCGCTCCAGCGAAGACAGCCCGGGGCACATCGCCAATGCCGCCTTCAGCGGCGCCGAGGACTTTGCCGGCAGTGGTTTCTACGACAGCGAAAAGCCGCGGCTGATCATCGGCCAGGACTTCTACAACCCCGACAACTTCAGCCTCGACAAGGTCGACTGGGAACAGCAGAAAACTACCGACACCGAGAAAAACCTGCGCCTGGACCTGGCCCGCGACTATGACCTCAGCGGGTATGCGTCGCAGGTCAAGTTCGGCGGCAAGGTCAGCCGGCGCAACAAAGACAACAACCTCGACGCCTGGGTCTATGAGGACTTCGACGACCTGGGGTTCAGTGATGAACAGCTCAACCTCAGCCAGTTCCAGAAGGGCAAGGTGCACTACCGTCTCGGCGAGTTCGGTCCGGGCATCAGTGGCAGCGCGATCAAGGACCTGATCGGCGGCCTCGACCGGGCGGACTTCTATGACGAGACCGAGTCACGGGTCAACGACTTCAAGATGAGCGAGGACATCAACGCCGGCTACCTGATGAACACCCTGGACATCGACGATTGGCGCTTCATTGCCGGCATGCGCTACGAAGGCACCGAGTTCGCGGCCAAGGGCACCGGGGTCAACGACGGCGAGTTCGAGGCCAGCGACAGCAAGAGTAGCTATCACCACTGGTTGCCCGGCCTGCACGCGCGCTACCAACTGGACAAGAACACCCAGGTGCGCGCGGCCTGGACCAAGTCCGTGGTGCGGCCGACCTTCGGTCAACTGGCGCCGGGGTTTGTCATCGACGATGACGAGGCAACCTTTGGCAACCCCAACCTCAAGCCCCTGGAGTCGAGCAACCTGGACCTGGGCATCGAGCACTACATGGGCCGTGCCGGCACGGTCTCGGCGTTCGTGTTCTACAAGGACATCCAGAACTTCGTCTACAACACCGACGTCGCCGGCAGCGGTGCCTGGGTCGATTTCTCCGAGGCCCACACCTTCACCAACGGTGACAGCGCCAAGCTCTACGGGCTGGAACTGGCCTACTCGCAGAAATACGACTGGCTGCCCGCCCCCTGGAACGGCCTGCTGCTGGGCGCCAACGCCACCTTCAGCCGTTCTGATGCGCAGATTGAAGGCTTCGACGCCGCCAGCGGCAGCAACCGCAAGCGCAGCATCGACCTGCCGAGCCAGTCGGACACCGTCGGCAACCTGATGCTCGGCTGGGAAGACGACAAGCTCAGCCTGCGCCTGTCGGCCAACTACAAGTCCGACTACCTCTATGAGCTGGCCGCGATCAACGACAAGGCCCACGACCTGCACGTGGATGCCCAGACCTTCGTTGACTTCAGTGCGCGTTACTCGCTGACCAAGAACCTGCAGGTCAACTTCGAGGCGCAGAACCTCACGGACGAGTCGTACTACGTCTACACCGGCCACGGCGCCTACAACGCCCAATACGAAGAGTACGGCCCGACCTTCAAGCTCGGCCTGACCTTTACCCATTTTTGATTCCCTGCGGACCACAGATTCGGGCAATACATCACCAAGGACTTCCATGACTATTTCGTTTTCCCCCAAGCGCTGCCTGTTGGCCGCCTTGATCTGCCTGGGCACGGGCCAGGCGTTGGCCGCCGGGCCGAAGTTGACTCTCAGCCCCTGGGCCCCCGGTCTCACTGTGGATGCACTGGCGTTCTTGCCGGCCGACCTCGGCCCGCAGCGCCTGGCGGCCAGTGAGCGCGATGGCTTGCTGTTGCTAGACGAACAAGGTGCGCCGCTGGCCAACCTGGCTGGCACTTTCAGTGGCCTGGACCGCCGGGCTGCCGGCCAGCAGGTGCTGTTGGCCAGTCTCGACAACAGTCGGCAGCAGGCACTGCTGGTCAGCCTTGATCCGCGCCAGCGGCGTTTTGGCCAGCCGGTGTATCTGCCAACGCGGGACTTTGCGGTCAATGGCCTGTGCCTGTACCGCGACGACGCCAGCAACCTGTTCCTGTTCCTGGTGGGCGAGGAGGGCAAGGGTGAGCAGTGGCTGGTGGGCCACGGTGCACAGTTGAACCCGCAACCGCAGCGGGTTCGAGGTTTGCCGCTGCCGCCTTCGGCGCAGTTCTGCCAGGTCGACGATGGCGCCAACCAGTTACTGGTCAACGAGGAAAACGTCGGCTGGTGGGCCTATCCGGCCCACCCTGAGGCCGAGGTGTTGCGGGTGCCGGTGGCCCTGCGCAAGCCCTTTGGCGATATCAGCCAGGAGGCCGGGGCCATGGCGCTGGTGCCGGGCGGCGTGGTCGGGCTAGACCCCAAGGCGGCACAGCTGCACCTGTATCAGCAGCAGGACGCTGCGTGGAGCGCCGTAGCAAAACTGCCCGTGAGTGAGTTGAAAGAACCGCAGAACCTCGCCCTGCGGACCACCGCCAACGGCCTGCAACTTTTGCTGCGTGATGACGACGACGGGCGTCTGTACCAGGGCGAACTGGACTGGCAGGCCAAGCCTGTGCCCTTGGCACCGGTGCTGCCGAGCGTCGGCGCGCTGGCCCAGAGTGACCCGGTCGGGCGCCAGGGCGATGCGGCGGACGATCCGGCGATCTGGATTCACCCGCAACAACCGGCCTTGAGCCGGGTCCTGGGCACCAACAAAAAGCAGGGCCTGTTGGCCTATGACCTGCAAGGCAAGCTGCTTCAGGAGTTGCCGGTGGGGCGCCTGAACAATGTCGACGTGCGGCCCAACTTCAAGCTCCGCCAGCAGACGGTCGACCTCGCGGTGGCGAGTAATCGCGATCACAACAGCCTCAGCCTGTTCAGCATCGACCGCAGCAGCGGTGAGTTGCGCGAGGCCGGCGAGATCGCCACGCCGCTCAAGGACATCTATGGCATCTGCCTGTTCCAGCCCGCCAGTGGCGAGCTGTATGCAATTGCCAACGGCAAGGATGGCACCTTCCTGCAATACCGCCTGAGTGCACCCAGTGGTGTGGTGCAGGGTGAGTTGGTGCGCCAGTTCAAGGTCGACAGCCAGCCCGAAGGCTGTGTGGCCGACGATCAACGCCAGCGCCTGTTCCTCGGCGAAGAGGACGTGGGGGTCTGGGCGGTGGATGCCCGTGCCGATCAGCCGGCGCAGTTGACCAGCGTGATCAAGGTCGGCCCGCAACTGCACGCCGATGTCGAGGGCCTGGCGCTGTATCAAAGCCCGAGCCATGACTACCTGGTGATCTCCAGCCAAGGCAACGACAGCTACCTGGTGCTGGACGCCGAGCCGCCCTTCGCCTCCCGCGGGGCCTTTCGGGTCGGCCTGAATGCGCCGGCCGGCATCGACGGTGCCGCAGAAACCGACGGCCTGGAGGTCACCGCGGTCAACCTCGGCGGGGCCTGGAGCAAGGGCATGCTGGTGGTGCAGGACGGGCGCAAGCGGATGCCCGAACAGACCCAGAACTTCAAGTTCGTGCCTTGGGCCGAGGTCACCCAGGCGCTGCAATTGCCCTGACCGCGGCTGTCATCAACCTGTCATCGGTTTTTCATCGAATAGCCTGGCGGCCGTTGCACGGCAACCGCCGCCGGGCACCCACCAAGGAGCTTCACCATGCAGGCCACACTGGAACACATGACCGTCTGGGGGCTGATCAGCGACGCCAGTCTGTTGGTCAAAGCCGTCATGCTCACGTTGTTGCTGGCGTCCGTACTCAGCTGGTACCTGATCATTGCCCGCAGCCGTGTGCTGCGCCAGCGTGAGCGCCAGGCCAATGCGTTTATCCAGCGCTTTCGCAGTGCCCCGGACTTGCAGCCGTTGTACCGCGAGACCGCGCAGAGCAGCGATCCCGAGGCCGGCATCGAGCCGGTGTTCCATAGCGGCCTACAGGCCTTCAGCCAACTGCGCCAGCACCCCGGCAACAATCCCGAGGTGGTACTCGAGGGCGTGGAGCGAGCCATGTTCGTGGCCCTCAGCGAGCAGGAGATCAAGCTGGAAAAGGGCCTGCAGTTTCTCGCCACGGTCGGTTCGGTCAGCCCTTACATCGGCCTGTTCGGCACCGTGTGGGGGATCATGAACTCCTTCCTCGGCCTGTCCCAGGTGCAGCAGGCAACCTTGTCCACGGTGGCGCCGGGCATCGCCGAAGCGCTGATTGCCACCGCTATCGGCCTGTTTGCGGCGATTCCCGCGGTGATCGCCTACAACCGTTTTTCTGCACGCAGCCAGACCCTGCTGACCCGTTACTACGCCTTCGGCAATGAGCTGCAAGTACGCCTGCATCGCACGTTGCACGGCGGCTCCATCAACCTGGCCGTAGCCGCCTGAGCAGGAGAGAGCCAATGTTAGTCAGGCCGCAACGCAAACACGGGCCCAAGGCCGAAATGAACGTCGTGCCCTATATCGACGTGATGCTGGTGCTGTTGGTGATCTTCATGGTCACCGCGCCGATGCTCACCCAGGGCGTGAAGATCGAGCTGCCCAAGGTCGCCAGCGAAGCCCTGGCCACTGACAGCCGCCAACAGATCCTCACGCTGTCGGTGCAGGCTGGGGGCGGTTACTCCTGGAACCTGGGAGGGGAACTCGACACCCAGCAGCAGACCGACAGCGCGCTGACCCTGGACGAGATGCGGGCCAAGGTCACGGACATCGTTGCGGCCAACAGCCAGACCCAGGTCTATATCCGCGCCGACAAGGACGCTGGCTACGGCACGGTGGTGGCGGCCATGGCGGCGTTGCAGCAGGGCGGGGTGAGCAACCTCGGACTGGTTACCGAGGCGCCGCAATGACCAGCATGAGCATGGCCCACCCAGCCCTGGTGTTGCCGCGCGCCGATCAGTCGGGGTTCTGGCGCAATAGCCTGGCGGCGGGCCTGGCAGTGGCGCTGCATGTGCTGGTCCTGGCGTTGCTGGTGCACACTTGGTCGGTGGCGCCACCACCGCCAGCGCCGGCTGCGGTGCTGCGGACCCAATTGGTGATGTTGCCCCCGGCGCCGCCAGCCCCGGTCCCCGCCGCTGAACCGCTGCCGACGGTGGTCGAGCCTGCGCCGCCTGCGCCGGTAGTGGCCGCGCCGGTACCAGCGGCTCCGGCAGCGGTCAAACCGGCAGTCGACCCGCAGATCCAGGCCCGCAAATTGGAACAGGCGAGCCTCGCTCGCAAGCGGGTCGAAGAGCAGCGCACTCGCGAGGCCGAGCAACAACGCCAGCGCGTGGCCCAGGAGCAGCGCAGCCGCGAAGCCGAGCAGCAACGCCTGGCCCAGCAGCAGGCAGACCAGGCGCAGCGTGCCGACCAGGCGCGCCAGGCAGCCGAACGCACGCGCCAGCAGGCGGCGGCCGACAGTCGTCAGTACCTGCCGTTGAGCAAGGAGGCGCCGGATTATCCGCAGCGAGCCCTGGACAAGAACATCGAGGGCGACTGCTCGGTGGAATACACCGTCAACCCCCAGGGCAAAGTGGAAAACCCGCGGGTGCTCGACGGCTGCCATCCGTTGTTCATGCGTCCGTCATTGGCGGCGGCCAACACCTTTCGCTATCAGCCACGCATGGTGGACGGTCGCGCGGTGGCTGTACCAGCGGTGCGCAATACCTTTCATTACCGGATCAAGTGAGACGCGGGGCACGGGACTGGCGCCAGGGCGGCGCCAGTCCCGTGCAGGTCACAGTGGCGGGGTGCGCGGCGGGACCTGGCGCTTGGAACCTGTGGACTCGAATGCCGAGGCAAACCGCAGCAGCGCCGAATCGTCATAGGCCCGACCGGCAAAGGTCAGCCCAACGGGCATGCCGATGTCCGGCATGACGCCCATGGGCACGGTGACGGTCGGCACGCCCAGGTGGCGGATCGCGAGGTTGCCGTTGGCTACCCACACGCCGTTGCTCCAGGCGATATCCGCGGCCGCCGGATCGACATCGGCATTGGCCGGCGCCACGTCGGCGACGGTGGGGAACAGCACGGCGTCGAGCCCCAGGCGGTCCATCCACTCCTCGAGGTCGATGCGCCGGGTCTGCTCCAGGCCGCGCAGGCCGTCAGGCACCGTGCTGATCTGGTCCCAGGGGGTGATGCCGCGTTCGGCCATGCGCACGTATTCGTCCATGCCGGCGACCAGGTCACCTTCGCGGTTGGGCAGGGTGCCGGGGTCGTGGGGGAAAATCAGCGCACCGTCGACGTCCACCAGGCGCTGCAACTGCGGATCGCCGTTGGCCTGCAGGAAATCGTCGAAGGCCCAGGCTGTCAGGTCCCACAGTTCGTGATGGAGGAACTCCTTGGACACCAGGCCGCGGGTAAACACGGTCGGCGCGCCGGGACGATCGCCTTCGCAGTTGGAGACCAGCGGGAAGTCCACTTCGAGGACTTCTGCACCAGCCGCTTCCAGAGCCTGGCATGCCTCTTGCCAGAGACCGATCACCGACTCGCGGGTGTGGATGCGCTGCCCGGTCGGGCCACCGATTCCCGGCGCGGCGCTGGTCCCGGCCTCCGGGTCGGCATTGATGAACATACGGGGCACGCCGAAGCGTTTGCCGGCGAGGGCTGCGGCGTTGGCGGCCAGTGCCGGGTAGGACGCCGGACGCACCGAGGCCACGCTGGGGATCGGCACCCAGGGTTGCAGGCGCCACAGGTCGCCACGGGTATCGGGGTCCTCGGCGACCACGATGTCGAGGACTTCCAGCAGGTCGGCCATGGTGCGGGCAAAGGGCACCACCACGTCCATGGTCGGGGTCAGCGGCCAGTTGCCGCGCACCGAGATCACCCCGCGCGATGGCGTGTAGGCACACAAGCCATTGTTCGACGCCGGCCCACGACCGCTCGACCAGGTTTCCTCGGCCAGGCCGAAGGCGGCAAAACTGGCGGCGGTCGCGGTGCCGGCACCGTTGGAGGAGCCGGAGGCGAAGGGCGCGGTGAGGTAGGCGGCGTTGTACGGGCTTTCGGCGCGGCCGTAGACCCCACGCTGCATACCGCCGTTGGCCATGGGCGGCATGTTGGTCTTGCCCAGGCAGATTGCGCCGGCGCCGCGCAGCCGTTCGATGGTGAACGCATCGCGGTAGGCGATCAAATTGGCGAAGGCCGGGCTGCCGGAGGCGGCGGTGAGGCCCTTGACCAGGTAGCTGTCCTTGGCGGTGTAGGGGATGCCATCCAGCGGTCCGAGTGTCTGGCCCTTGGCGCGCCGCTCATCGCTGGCCCGGGCTTCCTGCAGCGCGTCCGGGTTGGCCACCACCACGGCATTCAGCGCGGTGGGGGTGTCGGCGCCATCGTAGGCGGCGATTCGCGCAAGATAGGCCTGGACCAGCTCAACCGAAGTTGTCCGGCCGGATTCGAGCGCAGCCCGCAGCTGCGCAATGGATACCTCGGTGACCTCAAACTGCTGTTTCATATCGGCTCTCATTGCACTGTATTACCCGCCAGGGTCCGGGCTTGCGCCCTGAGCGGGCTATTTAACACCAAGGCGCGGCTAAAAGAAGCAGGCCAAGATTTTTTCGCGGCGTGTCACGCCAAGGGAAGGCCGCCTTCACCCACCTGTGCAATCCGCCAATTGCGATCGCGCCCTGGATTGGCTTAATATACGAAACGTATACATTTCATATTGAGTGGCGCCATGGGTATCGTAAAAATTTCCGAAGGCATGCATGAGAACCTGCGTGTCGCCAGTGATGCGCTCAGTCGCTCGATCAACGCCCAGGCCGAGCACTGGATGCGTATCGGCATGTTGAGTGAGTTGCATCCCAACCTCGACCACAGCGATATCTGCCGTTTGCTGATTCGTGCCGAACAGGCCGGTGGCCTCGACTTGAACCAACTGTGCGCACCGGCGGACCAGGCCTTGAGCCCGGCAGTGCGGGCGGTCGGGGGGACCTCGCGATGAGTGCGAAAGTCCCGCTCAATACCCCGGCACAGATCGCCCAGTCGCGTACGGCCGGGATGCTCGCTGCCGAAGTGCTGGCGATGATCACCCCGCACGTCAAGGCGGGGGTCACCACCGATCAACTGGATAAAATCTGCCACGACTACATCGTCAACGTGCAGCAAGCCATTCCCGGCAACGTCGGTTATCACGGCTTCCCGAAAACCGTATGCACCTCGGTCAACCAGGTGGTCTGCCATGGCATTCCCTCGGGCAAGGCCCTGCAGGACGGCGACATCCTCAACATCGACATCGCGGTGGTCAAGGACGGCTGGTACGGCGACACCAGCCGCATGTACTTCGTCGGCGAACCCAGCGCGGACGCCCGACGCCTGGTCGAGACCACCTATGAAGCCATGTGTGCGGGGATCCGCACCGTGCGCCCGGGCTCGACCCTGGGCGACATCGGTCATGCGATCCAAACCGTGGCCCACCGCGAGGGCTACAGCGTGGTGCGCGAGTACTGCGGCCACGGTATCGGCAAGGTCTATCACGACGAGCCGCAGGTGCTGCACTACGGCCATCCCGGCCAGGGCCTGATCCTCAAGCCGGGGATGATCTTCACCATCGAGCCGATGCTCAACGCTGGCAAACCCCACACCCGCACCCTGGGCGATCGCTGGACGGTGGTGACCAAGGATCACTCACTTTCGGCGCAGTGGGAGCACATGGTGGCGGTAACCGCCGATGGCTTCGAGGTGCTGAGCCCCTGGCCGGACACCCCGGCCGGGTTTGCCCCGATTGTTTGATCGCGGGGCCTGGCGCTCAGAAAAGCCCGTGCGTGGCTGGCGGGCTTGGCTAGACTTCAGGATCGAGCCCTGACCTGATCCGAGTTGCCCATGACCCTTGAACTGCTGCGCGCCGATGCTTCCCGTGTGGATCAAGTTGCCGGCCTGTTCGATGCCTACCGAGGTTTCTACGGCCAGCCAGCGAACCTGCCTCAATCGCGGCAGTTCCTCGCCGAGCGCCTGGCCCGCGACGAGTCGGTGATCTTCTATGTGCAGGATGCGTCCGGCCAGGCGCTGGGTTTCGTGCAGCTGTACCCCAGTTTTTCCTCGATCGATGCCCATCGCACCTGGCTGCTCAGCGACCTGTTCACCGCCTCCCAGGCCCGCGGGCGCGGAGTAGGGAGCTTGTTGATGAACGCCGCCCGGGAGTTCGCCGTGGCCACCGGGGCCAAGGGCTTGGTCCTGGAAACCGCCACGGACAACCATATCGCGCAGCGCCTCTACGAGTCGCTGGGCTACGTCCGCGACCCGGGCTACTACACCTATTGCCTGGACCTGAAATAACCCGGCACCGGGCCCATCCGGCACTGCGCTACTCGCTCAAGGCCTCCATGGTGGTAACCAAAATCCGGATGCATACCTTCACTCAGCCTGCCGATGGGGCAGGTGGATCAAGATCAAGAGCTGCAGGCGAGCTAACGCTCGGCCTGTTGAGTGGCAAGGGCGGGCGAGGCGGCCTACCGACCTGCTTTTCCCTGGTGTATGAATCTCCCCTGTGGGAGCGGGCTTGCCCGCGATGGGGCCATCCCGGATTACCGCAATCTATGGGCACGCCGTAAATCCTGTGGGAGCGAGCCTGCTCGCGATGGTCGTCAACGATGCCGCACACTGCCTGATGCACCGCGCCGTCCTTGCGATTATCGCTGGCAAGCCAGCTCCCACAGGTCCCTGCATATACCGGACACTGTGGAGCGGGTGCCCGCTTGCGGCTTGCTCGCGATGGGGCCATCCCGGGTTGCTGCAATCTATGGGCACGCCGTAAATCCTGTGGGAGCGAGCTTGCTCGCGATGGTCGTCAACGATACCGCACACTGCCTGGATGAACGAAGTGACCAAAAAATGCGTGCTGCCTTAGCCTCAGAACGCTTGGACCAGGATTATGGCACCGCTATACCCATTCCCTAGTCACCTCGCTTCCCTCCACCAGGCCAGCTAGAAGCGATTTGGCGTAGACTGCGGCGAGCACATTCTCTTGCCTGTCCGAGATGGATCCTCCATGCACAACCCGGTTTCGCCGCGCCCCCTCTGGAAAACCTACCTGCTGTTCCTCGCCCCGATGGTGCTTTCGAATTTCCTGCAGTCGATGTCGGGCACGGTCAACAGTATTTACATCGGTCAAATGCTTGGTACCCAGGCGCTGGCGGCGGTGTCCGGGATGTTCCCCATCGTGTTTTTCTTCATTGCCCTGGTGATCGGCCTGGGCGCCGGCGCCGGGGTGTTGATTGGGCAGGCCTGGGGCGCGCGTGAGCCGGCGATGGTCAAGGCCATCGCCGGCACCACGCTGCTGCTGGGAGCGCTGATCGGCCTGGTCGCGGCGCTGCTCGGCAGTGTGTTCGCCCGGCAGGCATTGCAGGGCTTGGGCACCCCGGCGGACGTGCTGGAGGATGCGGTCGCCTACGCCCGCGTGATGATGTGGACCATGCCGCTGCTGTTGGTGTTTGTGCTGTTCACCCAGTTGTTGCGCGGGGTCAGCGATACGTTGTCGCCGCTGTTGGCGCTGGTGGTCTCGACCTGCATTGGCCTGTTGCTGACGCCGGCGTTGATTCGCGGCTGGTTCGGCTTGCCCGAGATGGGGATTCAGAGTGCGGCGTGGGCCGGGCTGGCGGGTAACCTGGCGGCGATGCTGTGGTTGGTCTGGCACTTGAACCGCAAGGCTCATGTGCTGGCCCCGGATCGTGCGTTGCTGGCCGCGATGCGCCTGGACCGGGTGATCCTGGCCAAGGTGCTGCGGATCGGCTTGCCCACGGGGCTGCAGATGGTGGTGATTTCACTGTCCGAACTGGTGATCCTGGCGCTGGTCAACCAGCACGGCTCCCAGGCCACGGCGGCGTACGGCGCGGTCACGCAGATCGTCAACTACGTGCAGTTTCCCGCGCTGTCGATCGCCATCACCGCCTCGATCCTCGGGGCCCAGGCCATTGGTGCCGGACGCGTCGAGCGCATTGGCCCGATCCTGCGCACGGGCCTGTTGATCAACGTCGGGTTGACTGGCGGCCTGGTGCTGCTGGGCTACCTGTTGTCGCACTGGCTGCTGGGGTTGTTCATCACAGAGCCGGCGACCCAGGCGCAGGCCCAGCACCTGTTGCACATCATGCTCTGGAGCATGTTGGTGTTCGGCTTCCAGTCGGTGATCGGCGGGATCATGCGGGCCAGCGGTACGGTGCTGGTGCCGGTGGCGATCTCGCTGTTTTGCATCCTCGGTGTCGAGTTGCCGGTGGCCTACCTGCTCAATGCACGTTTCGGTCTGCCTGGGGTGTGGATGGCCTTTCCAGTGGCCTACCTGAGCATGCTGGCACTGCAGACTGCCTACTACCGGCTGGTGTGGCGCCATCAGAAGATCGAACGCCTGGTGTAGGGCAAGCGCCCGTGCCGTCGTTACGGCCGGGCGGCTGTCGTTTGCGCTTACTTCGGCGCCGCGGTGGTGCGCAGATACGGCAGGTGGATGTCCAGGCTGCCGTACTTGTCCCGGGCCTGCTCATCGTTGAGCGCCAGGGCGACGATTACATCCTGTCCCGCCTGCCAATTGGCCGGAGTCGCCAGCGGTACGTTGTAGGTCAACTGCAAGGCATCCAGGGCGCGCAGCACCTCGGCAAAGTTACGCCCGACGGACATCGGGTAAGTCATCGACAACTTGAGTTTCTTGTCCGGTCCGATGATGAATACCGAGCGTACCGTGGCGGTGTCGGCGGCCGTCCGGCCATCGGGCAGGTAGGCTTCGGCGGGCAGCATGTCGAACGCCTTGGAGACAGCCAGGCCCTCGTCGGCAATGATCGGGAAGTCGGCCCTGGCGCGGCAGAAACCTTCGATGTCGGTCTTCCACTGGGTGTGCGAGTCGGCACTGTCCACGGACACGCCGATCACCTGGGTACCACGCTTGGCCCATTCGGCGGCCAGTTGCGCCACCGCGCCGAATTCGGTGGTGCATACCGGGGTGAAATCCTTGGGATGAGAAAACAGGATCGCCCAGCCCGAGCCGATCCAGTCATGGAACTGGATCGGGCCCTGGTCCGTGTCGGCGCTGAAGTCGGGGACGAGGTCGTTGATGCGCAATGCCATGGGAGTCTCCTTGAGTCGTGGGATGAGGTACAGGCCTGACTCAGCCTAGTCGGGATTTGCCGCCTGGCCCGGCAGCCGCAAACCGTTCGTCATCTCGCCCGCACCCCGGCGCATGGCCGCCTTCCAACGAGTACGGCCCAGGCTTTCTGGACCTCAATCGGTGAGGTGACTATGTCTACTGACTCGAGTTTCCAGGACGAACCCCTGGACGATGATCCTTCCACTGCCGACCCGGCACCGGAGGACGATCCACGGTTGTCCGATCCGCTGGCGCGTCCGGATGTGGTACCTCGCAAACGGCCTGAGGACTGGAACGAACCCAGCGAGGGCGATGGCATTCCCAGTGACAAGGATATGCCGCTGCCCAATGACTGATTACCCCTTGAACCAAACGCCTGGCGGGGCCTGGCGCCCCTCAGGCGTCTTGCATGAGGTGCACGATGATGTCGATGTTTACCCCGAATGAACCCAGCCCCAGTGATCCACCAGATCCGGCCCGGCAACACGATCCGGTGACTGACCCCAACGTCAATGGCGATCCCGATCGCCAGGATCAGGGCACTGATGTCGAGCGTCCGATGGACCCGGATGCGCCCGGCGCCAACCCCCAGGTACCACCACCTGACGAGCCGACGCCGTTGTCGGATGACCGGCGTTAAGGCGCGTGGTTTATGGCGTGCCGAACAGGCTGGTCCAGTAGATGCCGGCGTCACTTTTCGGGTCCACCGCATAGGCCGCGCCCAGCTCGCTGAATTGCGGGTTCATCAGGTTGGCGCAGTGCCCGGGGCTGGACAGCCAGCCGTCGAGCACTTTGCGCGGAGTGTCCTGGCCGGCGGCGATGTTCTCGCCCACCAGTTGGCCGCTGTAGCCGGCCAGTTCCGCGCGGTCGCCGGGGGTGCGGCCGTCGCGGTCCTTGTGATCGAAGAAATTGTTGTTGGCCATCGACCGGCTGTGATCCTGGGCGGCAGTGGCGAGCGTGGCGTTCCAGGCCAGGGGCGCGGTGGCGCTGAACGCCTGGGTGCCGCACTGGCGCGGTTGGGCGCGGGCGCTGTTGATCAACTCCAGGAGCTTCTGGCCTTCGGTTTGCCAATCCCCCAGGCGTCCACTCAATAGCGGCCGCGCCAGGACGATGCGCCATGTCGGGCCAGCGCGGCTGACCCCGATATCGACGAACTGCGGGTCGAGCACCACCTGGCAAAAACTTTCCTGCACCGCTTTCATCGCTGCCTGGGCATTGAGTGGGCCCTTGAGGGTGATCGCCTGCACGTTGACCATCGGGTACGCCGCGCGGGCCATGGCCTGTTGCAGGTCGCCCAGATTACTGTCGGGGGACAGTACCAGTCGCGGGTCGGCCGCCAGCGCAGGCAATTCGCCGGCGGCCTGGCCCGCGCAGCGCTGGATCTGGCTGCGATAGGTGTTGATCGACTCCACCAGTTGGCTTTCCTCGGTGGCCGCCGCGCTGCTGGCAAAGCCGATTGCCAGCGACAACGTGGCAAGACGCAAAATGGATGACAGGACGCGCATGGAAGTCTCCCTTGAACTGACTGGGCACATGATGCGCGATCTTGCCCCGGGTCGCGCAATGGGTTTTTACTTCGCAGCTACGCTTAAGCCTGTCAATCGGCCGCAGTGTCGACTGTTTGGGCCCGTCGCCAATCTATCAGCAGGGTGCGCTCATGCGTTGCATCTGGATGGTCAGTGGTTTGCTATTCGCGCTCCTGGGTAGCCAGGCAGTCGCGGCACAAACGGCGCAAAAACCGGCCGCGGTGGTCGAGGACAAGGCCGAGGTCCTCGAGCAGAAAGTCGTCGACAAGGCCGGGACGGCTCCGGTGCCCAAGACCCAGGCCATCACCCCCAGCGAGGTGCAGGTGGTCGATCCGGTAGGCAAGGCGCCGCTGGATGATGCCATCACCTGCCTGTCGCGGACGATCTACTGGGAGGCTAAAGGTATCTCCACGGCCGACATGGAAGCGGTGGCCAGCGTGGTGATGAACCGCCTGGGCCATGAAGGTTTTCCCGACACCGTGTGTGGCGTGGTCAAGCAGGGCGTCGAGACCCGCGCCTGCCAGTTTTCCTGGTGGTGCGACGGGCGCTCGGATCAGGTCCGGGAGGAGGGCGAGTACACCGAGGCCAAGGAGATCGCGCGCAAGGCCCTCAACCAGCAACTCAAGGACCGCACCCTGGGCGCCTTGTATTTCCATGATCGCAATGTGAAACCCGACTGGTCGCGCACGTACATCAAGACCGCCGAGACCGGTAAGTTTCTGTTCTACAAACCGCGTAATGGCACGGCGCAGTAAGGGGCCAATTTAAACGGTTTTTGCCAATGGCCGCTGCAGGCGGTAATCAAGCGGTTTTGCGGGTTCGTTGAGCGCCGCACCTGAGGTAGAATGCCGCGGCACGGAGGCTCGCGGCCTCGGGGATCATGGGCATCCGGCGTCTTCAGGCGTTGGGTGTGAGTGCCGCGAAGCGGTTGACGGGCGTATTTGAGCAAGCGGGTCTACTCTGTTTAATCACTGCGCTTGAAGTTGTATCCGAAATTAGTGTCACCCATGTAGCTGAAGCCAATGACTTACAAGAAAGTCAGCGCGGGAGGGGCCTAAACGTGAAGTCGACAGTGTTTGTCGGCCTTATATGTTCACCCACCGATCTTCCTGAGTGCGGGGTTCGTCGGCATGCGCCAGTGCATGTTGCCAGCCAGGGCGCCTCATGATCGTGAACGGGGTGAATGGCGTTCTATCCTAGGTATTACCGAATGTTAAAAAAAATGAACAAGGGGCTACTTGGCCTGGCCATGTCGATGGCCCTGATGCCTGTGCATGCAGCTGAAACCAAAAAAGTCGATGTGCTGTTGATCGGTGGCGGCATCATGAGTTCCACCCTGGGTGTCTGGCTCAACGAACTTGAGCCTGGCCTGTCGATGGAGATGGTCGAGCGTCTCGACGGCGTCGCCCTGGAAAGCTCCAACGGCTGGAACAACGCCGGTACCGGCCACTCCGCCCTGGCTGAGCTGAACTACACGCCGGAAGACAAGAACGGCAAGGTCGAAATCCCCAAGGCCATTGAAATCAATGAAGCCTTCCAGATTTCCCGTCAGTTCTGGGCCTGGCAGGTCAAGAACGGCGTCCTGAAAGATCCTCGTTCGTTCATCAACTCCACGCCGCACATGAGCTTTGTGTGGGGCGACGACAACATCAAGTTCCTCAAGAAGCGCTACGAAGCCCTGCAGGCTAGCCCGCTGTTCGCTGGCATGCAGTACTCCGAAGACCCGGCCCAGATCAAGCAATGGGTCCCGCTGATGATGGAAGGCCGTGATCCGAACCAGAAGATCGCCGCCACCTGGTCGCCCCTGGGCACCGACGTCAACTTCGGCGAGATCACCCGCCAGTTCGCCGGTTATCTGCAGACCAAGCCGAACTTCTCGCTGAAAGTGTCGAGCGAAGTCGAAGACATCGCGCGCAACGAGGACGGCACCTGGCGTGTGTCCTACAAGAACCTGAAAGACGGTAGCGAAACCCAGACCGACGCCAAGTTCGTGTTCATCGGCGCTGGCGGCGGTGCCCTGCACCTGCTGCAGAAGTCCGGTATCCCGGAAGCCAAGGAATATGCCGGTTTCCCGGTGGGTGGTTCGTTCCTGGTCACCGAGAACCCGACCATTGCCCAGCAACACCTGGCCAAGGCCTACGGCAAGGCGTCGGTTGGCGCACCGCCGATGTCGGTTCCGCACCTGGATACCCGCGTGCTGGATGGCAAGCGCGTGATCCTGTTTGGCCCATTCGCGACCTTCTCCACCAAGTTCCTCAAGGAAGGCTCGTACTTCGACCTGCTGACCAGCACCACCACCCACAACTTCTGGCCAATGACCAAGGTGGGCATTGAGCAGTACCCACTGGTTGAATACCTGGCCGGTCAGTTGATGCTGTCGGACGCCGACCGCATGAACGCCCTGAAGGAATACTTCCCGAACGCCAAGGCTGAAGACTGGCGTCTGTGGCAGGCCGGTCAGCGCGTGCAGATCATCAAGCGTGACGAAGAGAAGGGCGGCGTGCTGAAGTTGGGCACCGAGATCGTGGCTTCGCAAGACGGCAGCATCGCCGGTTTGCTGGGCGCATCGCCAGGCGCTTCGACCGCAGCACCGATCATGCTCAGCGTGCTGGAGAAGGTCTTCAAGGACAAGGTAGCGACCCCGGCCTGGCAGGAAAAACTGCACCAGATCGTGCCGAGCTACGGTACCAAGCTCAACGATGATCCAGCCCGTGTAGCCCAGGAATGGGCTTACACCAGCGAGGTCCTGCAACTGGATCCGCCGCCGGCGATCAACCCGGCCCTGGCGCCGGCTGCAACCCCGGCAGCCCCGGCCAAGCCTGTGCCGAGCAACCCAGCGGCCGACATGGCGCTGTAAGACCTTGGGCGCCCTTCAGCCCGTTTGAGGGGCGCGCAGGTTTTCAATCGATGTGAAAAAGCCCAGCTTAGTGCTGTAATGCTGTTCACTTAAGCATTTGAGCTCACGCCGGGCTTCCTAGAAAATCCGATGCCAGACCTCTGGCATCGGATTTTTTATGTCTGTTCAACAGGACCTGCTCGACCTCGACGACCTTTTTAACTTCTGCGACCTGAGCACCTTCACCCAAAACATTCCCATCGAGTGGGTAGCGTCTGCGCTCGACCTCTCCAGTCAGGCGACCATTCGCCGGCGGCGCCTGCCCGCTGATCAAGTGCTGTGGCTAGTGCTTGGCATGGCGTTATTTCGTGACGAGCCGGTTCACGAGGTGGCCAGGCGTTTGAACATCTGCGCCCAAGGCCTGGCCTCTGACCATTTGCTGGCGCGCAGTGGTGTAACCGAAGCTCGTAAACGGCTCGGCGCCGATCCTGTTGAGTGGTTGTTCCGTAAGACCGGCAACCATTGGGGCGCAGAGCGCTATGACGATGATGCCTGGCATAATTTGCAGGTTTTCGCGGTGGACGGTGCGCTTTTTCGCACCCCGGATACGCCCGAGCTTCGAGATCACTTCGGGTCGGGAAACACCCCCAGCGATCGCCAGACACCGTTTCCGATGCTGCGCCTGGTGGCGCTAATGAATGTGCGTTCGCACGTGATCCTAGATGCACAATTGAGCCCCTACCGACGCAGTGAAATGCGCCTGGCCGACGAGTTTTTGCAGCAGATTCCCGACCACTCGGTGACGCTGTTCGACAAAGGGTTCTGGGGCGCGGAGCTGCTGTTGAGCCTAAGTAGAACGGGCACCAGCCGTCATTGGTTGATCCCGGCAAAAAAGGGACTGGTCTGCGAGGAAGTGGCCCGCTACAACCAGCGCGACCGTTTGGTGCGTATGAAAGTCTCGCCACAGGCCAGAAAGCGAAATCCGACTCTTCCCTCGCACTGGGAGGTACGCGAAGTCAGCTATGAAATTCAAGGCAAAGTGAAAACCGTCATGACGTCCTTGCCGGCCAAGACCTACACCACTAAGGCTGTTGCCAAACTTTATCAGGAGCGTTGGGAGATCGAGTTGGGTTTCAGGGACATCAAGAGTTCAATGCAACAGAACGCAATGACCTTGCGCAGCAAAAAAATCGAGCTGATCTATCAGGAAGTGTGGGGGCTGTTGCTGGCTTACAACGTGATTCGCCGGGAAGCGAGCCAAGCGGCGGTGGCGTTTGGTCGAGCGCCTTCGGACATCCGTTTCAAACCGGCCTGTCAGTACATCGCCGTGCAATTGATCGTGATGGCAGCAGCCAATCCAGTTTCAGCGACAGGGAGACGCTTGGCGGAACTGAGGGCAGGTATCGGGGGATTGTTTCTGGATCACCGCCCCAGGCCTTCGAGGCCAAGGACGGTGAAGATTTCAAAGACCCGGTTCCCAGTGGACCGTAAGGCTGCTCCGCTTAAGTGAACAGCATTAAGCTTAGTGCTGGGCTTTTTTGCGTTTGGCCTGCACAAGGCTGGCAGAAAAACCGGTCCACGCTCACCAGCGCCCGCTGAGTGGGCGTCGGTCACGTATGATGGGCGCTTTAGCCGCCCGTCATTCAAGGAACCCCCATGGCACTGAGTAAACGCGAACAGGCGCACATCGAGCGGCGCCTGATCGCTACCCTGACCGAGGCTTGCGAAACGGCCAAGGCCGAGATTGTCGGCTTCTGCTGGTTGACCCACGAGGTCGACTATCAACGGTTTCCCGCCAGCCTGCGGGTGACCTGGGTGTTCGAGGCGCAGGCCCAGCTGGATCGGGCACTGGCCAGCGGTGAGGGCGAGCGCATGCTCGAGCTGACGGCAGTCGCATTGCGCGAGGCCGAGGTGGCGTTCCAGCAGATCGCGACTCACGTGCAGTTCGCCTGCGAAGCGCTGCGGGGTTGAACCATGGCCAAGGACATCGAGAACCCGTGCATCGCCGTCTGCCAGTTGAGCGGCGAGTTGTGTGTCAGCTGCGGCCGGACCAAGGACGACATCCGCCAATGGAAACGCATGAAGCGCCCGGAAAAGATGGCGGCAGTGCAACGGGCAACGCTGCGTTTGAAGAAACTAAAAAAATCCAGCTGAACTGACTACCCGCTCTTTTTGGTGGGAGAGAGTCGGGCGGCGCTCCGTCTGCCCGCGATGGTCGTCAAAGATGACGCGTACAGTCTGACACCCAGCGGCGCCCTCAGGCTTTTCGCGGGCAAGCCCGCTCCCACAGGTTCAGTGGGTGTATGCGGGATCTGCAAGCACTGCAAATTACTGTGGGAGCGGGCTTGCCCGCGATGGTCGTCAACGATGACGCGTACAATCTGATGCCCAGCGGCGCCCTCAGGCTTTTCGCGGGCAAGCCCGCTCCCACAGGTTCAGTGGGTGCATGCAGGATTTGCAAGCACCGCAAATTACTGTGGGAGCCGGCTTGCCCGCGATGGTCGTCAACGATGACGCGTACAGTCTGACACCCAGCGGCGCCCTCAGGCTTTTCGCGGGCAAGCCCGCTCCCACAGGTTCAGTGGGTGCATGCAGGATTTGCAAGCACTGCAAATTACTGTGGGAGCGGGCTTGCCCGCGATGGTCGTCAACGATGACGCGTGCAGCCTGACACCCAGCGGCGCCCTCAGGCTTTTCGCGGGCAAGCCCGCTCCCACAGGTTCAGTGGGTGCATGCGGGATCTGCAAGCACTGCAAATTACTGTGGGAGCGGGCTTGCCCGCGATGGTCGTCAACGATGACGCGTACAGTCTGACACCCAGCGGCGCCCTCAGGCTTTTCGCGGGCAAGCCCGCTCCCACAGGTTCAGTGGGTGCATGCGGGATCTGCAAGCACTGCAAATTACTGTGGGAGCGGGCTTGCCCGCGATGGTCGTCAACGATGACGCGTACAGTCTGACACCCCGCAGCGCCCACAGGTTCAGTGGGTGCATGCAGGATTTGCAAGCACTGCAAATTACTGTGGGAGCGGGCTTGCCCGCGATGGTCGTCAACGATGACGCGTACAGTCTGACACCCAGCGGCGCCCTCAGGCTTTTCGCGGGCAAGCCCGCTCCCACAGGTTCAGTGGGTGCATGCAGGATTTGCAAGCACCGCAAATAACGGTAGGAGCGGGTTTGCCCGCGATGGTCGTCAACGATGACGCGTACAGTCTGACACCCAGCGGCGCCCTCGGGCTTTTCGCGGGCAAGCCCGCTCCCACAGGTTCTGTGGGTGTATGCGGGATCTGCAAGCACTGCAAATTACTGTGGGAGCGGGCTTGCCCGCGATGGTCGTCAACGATGACGCGTACAGTCTGACACCCAGCAGCGCCCTCGGGCTTTTCGCGGGCAAGCCCGCTCCCACAGGTTCAGTGGGTGCATGCAGGATTTGCAAGCACCGCAAATTACTGTGGGAGCGGGCTTGCCCGCGATGGTCGTCAACGATGACGCGTACAGGCTGCTACCCAGCAGCGCCCTCAGGCTTTTCGCGGGCAAGCCCGCTCCCACAGGTTGAGTGGGTACATGCAAAATCTGCGAACAACTTGGTCCCTTGTCAGGGCAGCTTCTAGACCAGGTATCGATTGAACCAGGCCAGGGTTCTGCTCCAGGCCAGTTCAGCGGCTTGCTGGTCGTAGCGCGGGGTCGAGTCGTTGTGGAAGCCGTGGTTGGCGCCGGGGTAGATGTAGGCTTCATAGGTCTTGCCATTGGCCTTCAGGGCCTGCTCATAGGCTGGCCAGCCTTCGTTGATTGCCTTGTCCAGCTCGCCGTAGTGCAACAGCAGCGGTGCCTTGATCCGTGGTACATCCTTGGCGTCCGGCTGGCGGCCATAAAAGGGCACGGCCGCGGCCAGTTCCGGGTAGGCCACCGCGGCGGCATTGGACACCCCACCGCCATAACAGAAGCCGGTCATCCCGACTTTGCCGTTGCTGGCGTCGTGTTTCATCAGCCACTCGATAGCGGCGAAAAAATCGTTCATCAGCTTGGCCGGGTCGACCTTGGCCTGCAGCTCGCGACCCTTGTCATCGTTGCCCGGATAACCGCCCACCGAACTCAGGCCGTCGGGCGCCAGGGCGAGGAAGCCGGCCTTGCCCAGGCGCCGTGCGACATCCTCGATATAGGGGTTGAGCCCGCGATTCTCATGCACCACCACCACGCTTGGCAGCTTGCCGCTGGCCTTGGCCGGGCGCACCAGGTAGCCGCGAACTTCGCCATGGCCCTTGGGCGAGGGGTAAGTGACGTACTCGGCGAGAATCTGCGGGTCGGTAAAGGCCACCTGTTCGGCCAGCGCATAGTTGGGGCTCAGGGCGGCGAGCAGGGCACTGGCGTTCATGCCGGCGAAGGTGAACAACGCCGCTCGATCGAGGAACTGGCGGCGGTTGATTCGCCCATGGGCGTAGTAGTCGTAGAGTTCCAGCAGTTCAGGGGCAAAGTCTTTCGCAGTGAGACGGTTCATCTGTGCGCTCCCGTGAAAATCGTTGACGGACCCCAGCAGCAGGGGATCTCGGCGTCGCGGTGTCAGAGCAGCATAGCAGGCGTCGCCAGGGCGCAGGCTTCACGGGCGCCGTTGCTGGGGTCGCCTTCGGCCAGCATCCGGCTGAGGATTTGCCGTTCTTCTGCCCTCGGTACGATGCCGCTGGTATGGGCCTGCAACACCACAACGTCGTCTTCGTTGGTCATGGTTACTACCGCCTTGGCCCGGGCGTTGTCGGTGATTTCAGTGATGACCCAGTGGCAGGTGATGCGGTCGCCGGCATACACCGGCTTCTTGAATTCGAATGTCATGCCAGCCGCCAACCAGCCAATCTGTCCACCGATTTCGGTGAGCAGGCTGGCGGTCAGCAGGCCGTGGGACACCGGCGCCCGAAAGCCACGTGCCTCGGCGAAGCGGGCATCACAATGCACCGGGTTGTAGTCACGGGAAATCTTCGCGAAGTCCTGGATGTCGGCCTCGCTGAAGTGGCGGCTGAGGGTGAAGCTGTCGCCCACCTTCAGGCCCTGGGCGGCACGCTGTCTGAGGCTGGTCAATGAGTCGTCCTTTTATTGTAGTGATCGGCGGGGCCTATCAATAAGCGGCGGGTGGTCCTGCGTCAATGAGCAATTTCATCACCCGCACAGGTACAAGCCAGGTCGGCAGCTGCTTGCGTAGACTGCGTCGCTCAGTCAATTGCAACGGGTCTATCGCCCTTGCAGGGCATCGCCACTCTCAAGGTTCAGCAAGCCAGCTCATGGAAATCTTTCTCTACGCCTTCAGCGTCATGTACAGCCCCGGTCCGGTCAATTTCATGGCCTTGAATGCCGGGCTGGGCGGTGGTTTTCGCCGCTCCCTGGGTTCTTTTGCCGGCGTGGGCTGCGCCTTGCTGGTGCTAGAAGTTGGGAATCAGCAACGATAAAGAGTTGTATGAGTATGCAATGAGAAATGGCCTGCTGTGACCGTCAAAGGTCACGTTGGGAGCATTCGATGATGCTCGATTGAAGACTCTGTCCTACCACCATTTACGCAGGCCGGGCATCCTCTGATGTCCGGCGCTGAGGCGCAGGTTGTGGGTTCAGAACGTCGGCGTGTATTTGACGCTGAACATCAGGTTGCGCGGGTCGCCGAAGTTGTTGTTGCCATCGAGCTGGTTGTAGCCCGCCGCGTAGTAGTGTTTGTCGAACAGGTTGTTGGCGTTGAGCGCCAGGCCGATTTCCGGGCTCAGTTGATAGCCCAGGCGCGCGTTCCAGAGGGTGTAGCCCGGGACGTCATAGGTGCGCTCGTAACCCAGGGTGTGGCTTTGGCTGGTGAAGCCCAGGCCGGTGCTGACCTGGCGCCAGTCGCCGCTGAACTGGTAGTCGCTCCACACCCGCAACATATGCTTGGGCGTCCACTGGCTGAAGACTCGTCCTTCGTTGACCGGGTCGTCGAGGTACTTGGTGGTGTTGTAGGTGTAGCCGGCAAACAGTTGCAGGCCGTCCAGCACTTCGCCGCTGATCTCGGCGTCCAACCCCTGGCTGCGGACCTTACCCGAGGCCGTCGAGCAGTACCAGCCATCGCAGGCATAGCCCGCCGCGACGTCATTTACCGCGCGATTTTCCTGGTCATAACGGAACAGCGCCAGCGAGGTGTTGATCCGTCCGTCCAGCAACTCCCCCTTGAGGCCGATTTCGTAGTTGCTGCCGATCACCGGCTTGAGCACCGAGCCGCTGGCGTCGCGCTCGCTTTGCGGCTGGAACACGTCGGTGTAGCTGGTATAGACCGACCATTGCGGGTTGAGCGCGTAGATGGCGCCGAGGAAGGGTGTGACTTCGCCGGTTTCACTCATGCTACTGGGCTCATTGACCGTAACGACGTGGCTGATGGCCGCCTCGTTGGAGGCACTGTAGCGGTAGTCATACCAACTGACCCGGCTGCCAAGGATCAGGGTCAGGGGCTCGATCGGCTTGACCCGCCAAGTGCCGTACAGGCCTTTTTGTCGAATGTCGTAGCTGCTGCTGGTGCCACGCCCTCCCGGGGTGTTGAGCAGGCTTTCGTAGCTGATGGCGGGGCGCTGGTGGTTGATCGCAAAAATACTGTCGTTGCTGTCGTTGAAGGTCCGGGCGATGCGGTCATCGGAGGTGAACTTGGAGTAGTTGCCGCCGACGATGATTTCCTGGGCCATCGACAGGGCTTCGAAGCGGCCGACCAGGTTAGCGTCCAGGCCGACCTTGGTGGAGTCGAAGTCGGTGACCCAGTCGGCATATTGCACACCGCTGCCATCAAGGTTGAGGCCATCCCCGCTGCTTTGCACCCGCTGTTGGGTCGAGTCGTTGTTTTCGCTCATGCGTACCGCGCCGACCTTGGCGCTCCAGTCGTCGTTGAATCGGTGCTCAAGGTCGGCGTAGACCGTGGTGACATCGATGTGCGAGCGGTTCCACCCGGAGCCGGTGTAGGTCGAGCGCGGAACGTCCACCGGATCGCCGTTGGCGTAGCGCGGCAGGCCCCGCAGCATGGGCCGGGCGGAGGCGTCGGAATTGCTCACGGCCAGGCCCAGGGTGGTGTCGTCCTGCAGGTCGAAGTCCAGTGCCGCGTACAACGAATGGGTCTTGCTCCATTCATAGTCGATGAACGACTGGCTCTGGTCCTCGTCCGCCACCACCCGGCCGCGCACGGTGGCGCTGCTGTTCAGCGGACCACCGGCGTCCAGTTGCAGGCCGTAGTGATCCCAGGTCCCGGCCTTGGCCGTGAGGGCCACGGTCGGCGCGTTCTGGCCGCGCTTGCGTACCAGATTGATCGCACCGCCCGGGCTGCCCGCGCCCTGGAGCAGGCCCGATGCACCGCGCAGCACTTCCATGCGGTCGAAGAAGATCAGGTCCTGGGTCGCCCAGTTGCCGAGCGCGTAGGTATTGCGCGGGATTGGCACGCCGTCGTATTGCCAGTCATCGATCTGGAACCCGCGGGACGTCAGGATCATACCTTTGCCGACGCCCTGGACGCCCACCAGGCCGGTGGTCTGGTTGGCCGCATCCTTGAGGTCGGTGAGGCCCTGGTCATCCATTTGCTTGCGGGTCAGCACGCTGACCGACTGGGGGATTTCCTTGAGGCTGTGGCTGCCCTTGCCGATGGTTACCGCGCGGGCGGCGTAGGAGCCCGAATCCTCGGTGGTGGCGTCGGTGCTTTGTTCAACAATGCTGGTGAGCCCCAGTTGCAGGGCGTCCTGGCTGTCCGTGGTCGGCTCGACGCTGTAGTTGCCTTGCCCGGTCACGCGCAGTTGCAGGCCGCTGCCGGCCAGGGCCATGTGCAGGGCCTGTTCGGTGGGCATCTGGCCGATCACGGCGGGTGCCAGCTTGTCCTGTACCAGGCCAGGGTCCAGGGAAATGATCTGCCCGCTCTGGCTGGCAATGGCATTCAGCGTGCGGGCCAGCGGACCGGCCGGGAGGTTGAAGGACAGGCTCTGCGCCTGCACCAGGACAGGGCTGGCCAGGGTTGCCAGGGCAACGGCGAAGGAAAGGGCATTGGGCCACGGGTTAAACACAGCGTTCTCCTGATCGTGTGGAAGTGTCAGGAGATAGGTGGGATGAGAAATGAAAACCAGACACAAATAAGATCGATTTTCAAAAAATAATCCTGGCGGCTGTCATTTCGCTTGAATCAGGGTCAGCCAGGGGCTGTAGCGCTGGACCCGGATCGGTAGGGTTTCCGCCAGGGCGGCCAGGGTTTTGTCCGGGTCGTTGAGGGGGAATACCCCTTGCACCCGCAGATCGCGAATCGCGGGGGCCACCCGGACAAAACCACGGCTGTAGGGGCGCAGGGCATTCACCACCTGTTCCAGAGGTTCGTCGAGCACGTTCAGGCGCCCGTCCAGCCAGTCGGCGCGATGCCGTTGATCACCGGCGAGACGGACTATTCGTTGCCGGTAGAGCAGAGCCGACTGGCCTTCCTGCAGGACCGCCTGGCTGCCGTCGAACAGGCTCGCCTGGACTGCATGCTCAAGCACCAGGACCCGGCTGGCATCACGTTCCTGGGCCACCAGGAAACGCGTGCCCAGCGCGCACACTTCGCCTTGGGCGGTGCGTACGCGCAACGGACGCCGGGGATCGGCGGCCACCTGGATCAGTAGTTCGCCGTGGCGCAGGATCACCAGTCGTTGCTGCCCATCGAACTGCAGGTCGACCGCGCTCTCGGCGTTCAGGCTCAGGCGGCTGCCATCGGCCAGGTTGAAGTCCCGGCGCTGCCCACGCCCGGTGTGCAGGTCGGCGAACAGGTTGTCGCCCAGTGGACTGCGCGCCCCCAGCCACAGACCGCCACCGAGCAGGCCGAGGCCAGCGATCAGCCGTAGCGCATCGCGGCGCGAGCCCTGGGGTTGCAGGAGCAACTGTCGAGCTTGCGCGGCCTGGCCGGGAACCCGTCGATCAAGGGCGCGCAGGGTATTGAACGAGCCGCCGAGGCGTTCCTGCAACGTGGCCCAGGCCTGTGCGTGGGCAGGGTCCATGGCCAGCCAGGCATTGAAGCGTTCTTGCAGTCCGGCGTCGGGCTGGCCGGCGCGCAACTTGACCATCCAGTCGATGGCCTGCTCGCTGAGAGGGTCCAGGCGCGGCGCACTCATGAGCTCATCTCGCTCAGACAGCACTGGCGCAGGGCCTGTTTCATGTAGCGGCTGACGGTGCGCTCGGACAAGTTCAGACGACGGGCGATCTCGACGTACGTCAGGCCGTCCAGTTGGCTGTAGAGGAAGGTGGCCTTGACGACCAGGGGCAAGCCGTCGAGGGCCCGGTCAATCGCCACCAGGGCTTCAATCAGCTGCAATTGTTCTTCGGGGGAGGGCGCGAGCAATTCGGGAAGTGCCGACAAGCGTTCCAGGTACGCCAGCTCCAGCTTGCGCCGACGATGGCGGTCAAAGATCAGTCGGCGGGCGATGGTCGCCAGGAAGGCGCGCGGTTGTTCGATGCTGTCGGGGTCGACCCGGGCCACCAGCATCTGGCAGAAGGTATCGGCGGCAGTGTCCTCGGCGTCCGCGTGATTGCGCAGGCGACGCTGGATATGCTGCAACAGCCAGCGGTGATGGTCGCTGAAGAAGAAGCCCAGCTTGCGGGTCGAAGGGGGTTGCACCGGTCGGCTTTCCAGATGTTAGTGTGAATCGTTCTCAATACTACCTTCGAGAGGATCAACACTGCAATCGCCAACCGGTGCGCCGCGACCCTGGATTACATCTTGTGGTCGGCCATGTTCAGCGCCCGCACCGGGGCCTGGACTTCAATCGACTCTTTTTCACCCTTGGCGTTTTCGACGATCAAGGTCAGCGGCACGCTGTCGCCTTCCTTCACCTGGGCCACCAGGTCGATCAGCATCACGTGGTAGCCGTGGGGGTCGAACGACACCGCCTTGCCGGCAGGCAGGGCGACGGACTCCACCGGTTGCATGCTCATCACGTCGTTCTTCATGGTCGACTGATGCACCTGGACGATTTTCGCCGCTGGCGATTGCACGCCCAGCAGCTTGCTGTCGGTGCTGGCGGTCAGGGTCATGAACGCCCCGGTGGCTTGCTGCCCGGCGACGGTGGCGCGAACCCAGGCGTCATCGACCTGGGTCTGGGCCGAGGCCTGCAAGGCCAGGCCCAGCAGGGAAACACCCAGGAGCAACTGTTTGATACGGCTTTTGCTGAACGATGCGGTCATTAGCAGACCTCCATGACGGTGAGCAGGTCTTCCGTACACTCTTGTGCCGAAAGCGACTGGGACAATCCAAGGCGCAGGGTGCCCCTGGAGTCATAAACATAACTGGTCGCGGTGTGGGACAGGGTGTAGGTCGAGCCGCTGGGGACCTTCTCGAAGAACACGTCGAACTCCTTGGCCGTGGCCGCGGTTTCTTCGAGGCTGCCGTACAACGCGACAAACGATGGGTCGAAAGCCTTGACGTAGGCGTCGAGTACTTGCGGGGTGTCCCGTTCCGGGTCCAGGGTGATGAAGATCACCTGCAGGCGGTCGCCATCCTTGCCCATCAGCTTCTTGATTTTCGCCGCACGCGCAAGCGTGGTGGGGCAGATCGCCGGGCATTGGGTAAACCCGAAGAACACCATCGGCATCATCCCGCGAAAGCTCGACAGGGTTTGCACATCGCCATTGGTGTCTTTCAACTTGAAGGTGCGCCCGAGGATCTTGTCACTCAGGTCCTTGCCGTATTTGTATGACAGCTCGCCGCGAGTGTCGCAGCCGGTCAGCAGCCCCAGGCCCAACAGCCCCATACCTGCAATCACCTTGCGGCGATTCATCAAAACACTCATGCGTCAACGCCCTTTGGCCACCTGGCAGTCGAGTTGACCTGGCAGGGGGGTCACCGTGAAAGGGCAGCATCCTATCAAAATCGCGGCGATGGGTGCCGGCTTCGGGACAATTGGTCGCAGCAAGGTGGTCGTGCGCTCAGGGAAAGAACTCTCCGGGTGTGGCGCCGAATTGCTGGCGGAAGGCGGCGATGAAGGCCGAGGTCGAGTCGTAGCCGCAGGCCAGCGCCACGTCGGTAACACGCTCGCCCTGTTCCAGCGGGGTCAGCGCACCGAGCAGACGCAAGCGCTGGCGCCAGGCGCGGAAGGTCAGGCCGGTATCGCGCAGGAACAGGCGGCTGAGGGTCTTTTCGGTGACCGCGAATTTTTCGCTCCAGTGGCCCAGGGTGGTGGCCTGCTCCGGGTGCAGTTGCAGGCTCTGGTAGATTTTCTGCAGGCGGCTGTCCTGTGGCAGGGGCAGCATCAAGTCGATCTGCGGCGCCTCGGCCAATTGGTCGAGCAGGACTTGGACCAGTCGTCCCTGGGCGCCGTCCTCCTGGTATTCCACCGGCATCTGGCTGAAGCGGCGGATCAGTTCGCGCAACAGATCGCTGACCCCGAGCACGTGGCATCGCGGCTGCGCCCAGGCGGTGACGCTGCAATCGAGGTACAGGCTGCGCATTTCCGTGCGCGGCGAGCTGAACACCCGGTGCGGCACGCCGGCGGGGATCCACACGGCCCGTTGCGGCGGCGCGACGAAGCGCCCGGCGCTGGTCTGCACCTCGAGCACCCCTTGAATGGCGTAGGACAATTGCACCCAGGGATGGCTGTGGCGGCGGGTCAGGGCGCGATTGGGCAGTGACTCGGTGCGCCCGTAGACCGGTCGTGGCAGGCTGGGCAGCCCGGGCACACTGCGCCGGTAGCTCTGGTCATGTCCTTTAGGCGGCATCTGCTGGCTCTTTGGCGTTAGTCGGTAATCGGCAGTCACGTTAGAGTCGCCGCTACGTACTTGGCAACCCCCGGATGATACCGATGACCCGTCCTCGTTTCCTGCCCGACAACTTCACCCTGACCCTGATCGGCGTGGTGCTCCTGGCCAGCCTGCTGCCCGTCAGCGGCCAGGCCGCGGTCGGCTTTGGCTGGCTGACCAACGGCGCGATTGCCCTGCTGTTTTTCCTGCATGGGGCCAAGCTGTCCCGTGAGTCGATCATCGCCGGTGCCGGCCACTGGCGCCTGCACCTGCTGGTGTTCGGCCTGACCTTTGTGCTGTTCCCGCTGGTGGGCCTGGCGCTCAAGCCGCTGCTCTCACCGATGGTCGGTAATGAGTTGTACATGGGCATGCTCTACCTCTGTGCGTTGCCGGCCACGGTGCAGTCGGCGATTGCCTTTACCTCCCTGGCGCGCGGCAACATTCCGGCGGCCATCTGCAGTGCGGCGGCATCCAGCCTGTTCGGGATCTTCCTCACGCCCTTGCTGGTGGCCTTGCTCCTGAATGTGCACGGCGACGGCGGCTCGACCCTCGATGCCATCCTCAAGATCAGCCTGCAGTTGCTGCTGCCGTTTGTGGCCGGGCAGATCGCACGCCGCTGGGTCGGCGCCTGGGTAGGGCGCAACAAGCATTGGCTGAAATTCGTCGATCAGGGCTCGATTCTGCTGGTGGTCTACGGCGCCTTCAGCGAGGCGGTGAACGAAGGGCTGTGGCAGCAGATTCCGCTGTGGGAACTGGCGGGCCTGGTGCTGGCCTGCTGTATCGTCCTGGCGCTGGTGTTGATCGCGGCGACGCTACTGGGCAAGGCCTTTGGTTTCAACCAGGAAGACCGCATCACTATTTTGTTCTGCGGTTCGAAGAAAAGCCTGGCCACCGGCGTGCCGATGGCCCAGGTGCTGTTTGCCGGCAGCACTATCGGCCTGTTGATCCTGCCCCTGATGCTGTTCCACCAGATTCAACTGATGGTCTGTGCGGTGCTGGCCCAGCGCTACGCCAAACGCCCGGAGACGGTGGCCGAACTGATGGGCCAGGTCGATCCCTGAATCAAGGGCCGATTGCTCAGGCGCGGCGCAAGTGGGCGGCGACCACGGGCGGCTGGAGCAAGGCGAACAGGTTTTTCGGGTCCTGTAGCGTCGGCACCAGTTCAATCTCGCTGCCGATGTCCAGGGCCTCGGCCACGTCCAGCACGTAGCGCAGGGCCGAGTAGTCCTCGAGGGCGAAGCCCACGGAGTCGAACAGGGTGACTTCGTCGGCGCTTCGTCGAGCCTGTTCCTGGCCGTTGACCACTTTCCAGAATTCGATCACCGGCGAATCCGCGGGCATCTGCTGGATCTCGCCCTCGATGCGGCTTTGCGGTTCGTACTCGACGATCACCCGGGCCCGCTCGACGATGTCGCGGTGCAACTCGGTCTTGCCAGGGCAGTCACCACCCACGGCATTGAGGTGCATGCCGGGTTCGATCATTTGTGGGGTGAGGATGGTCGCGTAGGCCTTGTCGGCGGTCACGGTGGTGACGATATCGGCTCCGCGCACGGCATCGGCAACGCTGGCGGCAATCGTGATCTTCAGGGCCGGGTAGGCACTCAGGTTGGCCTGTAGTTTGGCGCTGGCGGCCGGGTCGATGTCGTACAGGCTAAGTTCTTCGATGCCCAGCAGGGTGTGGAATGCCAGGGCCTGGAATTCACTTTGCGAGCCGTTGCCGATCAGCGCCATGCGCCGGCTGTCTGGCCGGGCCAGGTAGCGTGCGGCCAGGGCGGAGGTGGCGGCGGTGCGAATGGCGGTGGTCAGGGTCATCTCGCTGAGCAGGACCGGCTTGCCTGTATCGACATCCCCCAACGCGCCAAAGGCCATGACCGTCAGCATGCCGTTATGGGTGTTTTTCGGGTGACCGTTGACGTACTTGAAGGCGTACAGCGCGGCATCCGACACCGGCATCAACTCGATCACGCCCTCCGGCGAGTGGTTGGCCAGGCGGGCACATTTCTCGAAGTCTTCCCAGCGCAGGTAGTCCTGGCGAATGTACTCGGCCATTTCAGTCAGGCAGCAGGTCAGGCCTTTGGCCTGGACGAGGCGGCTCAGGTCATTGACGTCAACGTAACGGGTCATGGGCGTACCTTTTTTATTAGCGTTTGAGGGGAGGAGATGCAGGAGTTGGCCATAGCGCCATTGTCGGGGTAAGCGCCGGTCTATCTCGGCCAATCCGTGGCTATGGCGCAGCGGTTGCGGTCGAATACCCGATGCCCACAGCCGAATCGGCTGTGGGCATCGGGAAAGCGCCCGGACTGTCGTGAAAACGACCTGTTGGCATCGAACGCGAACCGCGCTGAGTTTTCTGTTGAACGACTGTTCAGCTTGAACTATGTTGAGCGCACCTTCTGTTCCCGGCTGGTTGCGGGCTTGGCTTTCTTCACTTCGAATGAGGCACTGGCATGCGGTTTTCACCCTTGGTAGAGCGAATCCCAGGCCCGGATGCTGACGTCGGGGAGATTCCTCAGGCCGCCCGGACAATGATCGAAGTCGATCGCCTGCATAAACGCTTCGGCAACATCGAGGTGCTCAAGGGCGTCTCGCTGACGGCCCGCGAAGGCGAAGTGGTCTCGCTGATCGGCGCCAGTGGCTCAGGCAAAAGCACCTTGCTGCGCTGCATCAATATGCTCGAAGTGCCGGACCAGGGGCGCGTCCTGGTGGACGGTGAAAGCATCCGCCTCAACCATTCCCGTCCTGGCGCGCCGCTGGTGTCCGACGCCAGGCAACTGGTGCGGATTCGCTCGAGCCTGGGCATGGTGTTCCAGAACTTCAATCTCTGGCCCCATCGCACGGTGCTGGAGAACCTGATCGAGGCGCCCACCCAGGTCCTGCGCGAGAGCCGGGCCGAGGCCACCGAACGCGCTGAAGCCCTGCTCGAACGGGTGGGGCTGGCGGCCAAGCGCAACGAGTACCCGGCGTTTCTTTCCGGCGGCCAACAGCAGCGGGTGGCCATCGCCCGGGCCCTGGCCATGCGGCCCAAAGTCATGCTGTTCGATGAACCGACCTCGGCACTCGACCCGGAACTGGTGGGCGAAGTGTTGCGGGTGATCCGCTCGCTCGCCGAAGAAGGCCGGACCATGATCCTGGTGACCCATGAGATGGCCTTCGCCCGCGATGTCTCATCCAATGTCGCCTTCCTGCATCAGGGGCTGATCGAGGAAACCGGTACGCCGGACCAAGTGTTTGTACACCCACGCAGCGAGCGTTGCCGACAGTTCGTCAACGCTCATCAGACTCGCTAAAACACAATAACAAGACGGGGAAACATCATGGCAAATCGACGTTTGGCAAACTGGTTGACGGGCGTGGCCTGCGTGATGCTGGCCGGCATGAGCGCCGCGCAGGCACAGCCGATCAGGTTCGCGGTGGCGGCCGAACCTTATCCGCCGTACACCGAGAAGCAGCCCAACGGTGAGTGGAAGGGTTTTGAAGTCGACCTGATCCACAAGCTGTGCAGCGCGATGAAGGCCGAGTGCGAGATCAAGGAGGTGGCGTGGGACGGCATCATTCCTTCGCTGCTGGCGAAGAAGATCGACGTGATTTTTTCCTCGATGTCAGTCACCGCCGAACGCGAGAAACAGATCGCCTTCAGCAAGGCCTACTACGATTCGGCGATCGCCGTGGTCGGGCCCAAGGGCAGCTCGGTGAGCAAATACCCGGATGACCTCAAGGGCAAGATCATCGGCGTGCAGAACTCCACCGTCAGCGCCAGCTACCTGAAGGCCAAATACGAAAAAATCGCCGACGTGAAGTACTACGACACCCAGGACTCGGCCAACGCCGACCTGATCGCCGGGCGTCTCGACTTGATGATGGCCGACGGCACCGCCATGACCGAGTTCGTCAAGACCGCCGATGCCAAGGACCTCGCGTACCTGAGCACCGTGCCGTACGACCCGATCTTCGGCAAAGGCGTCGGCGCCGGCCTGCGCAAGGACGACGCCGCCCTCAAGGCGCGCCTCGACCAGGCGATCCAGACCCTGCTGGCAAGCAAGGACTATGACGACCTGTCGCAGCACTATTTCGGAACCAGCGTGAAACCTGCCTTCTGACGACAAACCGGGTCGCCGTGGCTGAGGCCGCCATCGCTGGCAAGCCGCAAGCGGGCGCCAGCTCCCACAAGGAGTGCGGCGGTGCACATGCTGATGTTGTGAACCCAGTCTTTGTAGGAGCGAGCTTGCTCGCGATGGTCGCCAACGATAACGCGCCGAGCCTGACTCAACGCGGCGTTCTTGAGTCTTTCGCGAGCAAGCTCGCTCCTACAGGCTTGTCCGCGATGGGGCCAGACCGCCACAGGCGGTTGAAGGTCAGTAACCGGAGAGTGAAATGCCTGCAATGTTCGAATTGATCGGCTTCAGCGAACGAGGATGGGGCGGGGCCTTGTTGCGTGGGTTGTGGATGACCCTGCAGATATCCGCCGGAGCGTTTGTGGTCGGGTTGTTGATCGGGCTGGTGGTGGCCTGCCTCAAGTTGGGCGCGCCGAAACCGATCGCGGCCCTGATGCGCGGCTACACCACCTTGTTCCGCGCGATCCCGGAGCTGCTGCTGATCCTGCTGCTGTACTACGTCGGCTCCATGCTGCTCAACGCCCTTATGGCCCACATGGGCTACGACGCGATAGACGTCAGCGGGCCGCTGGCGGCGATCCTCGTCCTGGGGCTGGTGCAGGGGGCATACGCCTCGGAGATTTTCCGCGCGGCGATCCAGGCAATCCCCTTTGGCCTGATCGAGGCGGGAAGAGCCTTCGGCCTCAGCGGCTTTGGCCTGTTCCGTCGCGTCACCCTGCCGATCATGGCGCCCTATGCGATGGCCGGGATGGCCAACCTGTGGATCAACCTGATCAAGGACAGCGCCCTGATCAGCGTGGTCGGCACCAACGAGTTGCTGTACACCGCCAAGCAGGGCGCGGGTTCGACCCGCCACTACCTGCTGTTCTACCTCACCGCCGCCGCGCTGTATTACGCGGTGACGCTACTGTCCAACTACCTGTCGGGACGGCTGGAGCGACGCATTCGTCGCTGGATGCCTTTGGCTGAGTGAATGAGATGATTGCAGCGTGGATAATCGAGTACGCCGCCCTGTTGGGCCGAGGGTTGCAGACCACCATCAGCATCCTGCTGATCGCCAGCGTGCTGGGCTTCGTCCTGGCGGTGCTGGTGGCCCTGGCGCGGATCTCGAAAAACCGTCTGCTGGCCAAGGCCAGCCTGCTCTACACCAGCCTGTGGCGCGGCACGCCGCTGCTGATCCAGATCTACATTTTCTACTACGGCCTGGGCAGCCTGTTTGCCCAGTTCCCGCTGCTGCGCGCCAGCTTCCTGTGGCCCTACCTGCGCGATGGCTACTGGTACATCGTGTTCGCCCTGGTGCTGTCGGTGGGGGCCTATGTCGGTGAAGTGATTCGCGGCGGCCTGCTGGCGGTGCCCAAGGGCGAGATGGAAGCGGCCTCGGCCTTTGGCATGACGGCGCGCCAGGCGCTGCTGCGGGTGCGCCTGCCCCGGGCCATGCGCTTGCTGTTGCCGACCCTGGCCGGGGAGTGTGTGATGCTGCTCAAGTCCACGGCGCTGGCCTCGACCATCGCGGTGATCGACCTGCTGGGCGCCGCCAACGTCGTGCGCGCCCAGACCCTGCAGGTCTATGAACCGTTGCTGCTGGTGGCACTGGTGTATGTCTGCCTGACGTTCCTGATCGAGGCGCTGTTTGCCTTCGCCGAACGCCGTGGTACTCCCGTGCGCAGGTCGGTGTGATGAGTAGCTCGCGGGTCGACCGCTCATTGCAAGGCATTGGCCTGTGCACCCTGGGCTACGCCTTCCTGGCCCTGCAGGACGCCGGCATCAAGTGGCTGGTGGCCGATTATTCGGTGGTCAGCATCCTGTTCTGGCGCAGCCTGGTGGTGGTCGTCGCCTGCCTGCTGGTGGGCCGCCTGCAACTGGTACAACGGGCCTGGCGCTCGCCAAGCCGGCGCTTGCTGGTGGTGCGCGGCTTGCTGTCGATTGTCGCCTGGCTGCTGTATTACACCGCCGCCCGCGACCTGACCCTGGCGGAGATGACCACCCTGTATTTCTCGGCGCCGATCATGGTTACGGTGCTGGCGGCAGTGATGCTCAAGGAGCGCGCCAACACCTGGCAGTGGCTGAGCCTGATCATCGGTTTTGTCGGGGTGGTGATCGCCTGCCGCCCGACCCAGATCCAGGACCCGTGGCCGGTGGTACTGACCCTGCTGGCCGCCATGTGCTGGGCCTTCACCTACATCCAGTTGCGTCAGGTCGATGAACAGACCTCGGTGTTGGAACAGATGCTGATCACCAATGTGGTGTTTGTGGTGTGCATGCTGGTGGCGTTGCCCTGGACCCACACCCCGGCACCGACCCCGGCCTGGCTGGGCATGCTTGCGGCGGGGCTGGTGGGCGGGATCGGTCAGTTCCTGCTGTTCGCCAGCTTCCAGCGGGCCACCGCGACCTTGCTCGCACCTTTCGAATACACCGGGCTGATCTGGGCGTTTGCCCTGTCGAGCCTGGTCTGGGGCACGCTGCTGGATGGCTCGCTGATCATCGGCGCCGGGTTGATCGCGATCAGCGGCACCCTGGCGATGATCTTTGGGCGGCATGGCAGCCAGGAGGTGGTCGGGGCCGAGTGTTCGGTCTCGCAGCCGCTGTATCCGCCGGCGACGCCGGAGCAGGCCGAACGCGACCGGCAATCCATTGAGCAGCAGCCATGAACAGGGGAGGACAGGCGGATGGTCGAGGATATTTCATTCAGTGTGCCGAACAATAACGGCGACCCGGTGCGGGTCGGCGCCTGGCGTTACGCCGGCGCCGGCCAGGGCCCTGCCGTGCACCTTCAGGCCGGGGTACATGCCGATGAAATCGCCGGCATGCTGGTGCTGCACCTGCTGATGCCCAAGTTGGCCCGGGCCCAAGCCGCAGGTCGGCTCAAGGGCTCGGTGACGGTGGTGCCCCAGGCCAATCCTCTGGGCATCGGGCAGTTTCGCCAGGGGCGGATTCTCGGGCGTTTCCACGATGCCACGGGACACAATTTCAACCGCGGTTTCGACCAGTCGGCGGCGATGGCCCAGCCGTCGACCGTGGTCCAGCACTGGCAAAAAAAGCTGGTGCAACTGGCCTCCAGCGCCGACGTGGTGCTGGACTTGCACACCGACGACGAAGCCCTGCCATACCTCTACCTGCACCGCAGTTTCTGGCCTCGCGGCCGCGCGCTGGCGGCGGCGATGCGCATGGACGTGGCGATCATCTGGGATGACGGCGGTGACGGTTCTTTCGAAGAAGCCCTGATCAGCCCCTGGCTGCGTGCAGGCGTGAACCAGCGGCAAATGGCCGCGACCCTGGAGCTGCGTGGGCAGGGCGATGTCAGCGATGCCGATGCCGCGCAGGACGCCGAGGGCTTGTATGCCTGGTTGTGTGGCCATGGGGTCATCGATGAGGCGCGTGAGCCTGTGGACTGGCCTGTCGAGGCCATGGACATGGGCCAGATGGAAACCATCCTGGCACCGCAGCCGGGGGTGCTGGTGTTTGAGAAGGCACTGGGGGATGTCGTCGAGCAGGGGCAGCGATTCGCGCGGATTATCGGGCGCCCGGGGGATCCGTCTTCCGAGGTGGTGCTGCTGGCCGAACAGGCCGGGCGGATGGTCACCCGCCATCGGGACCGCCTGGTGGCCCAGGGCACGGTGGTCGCGAAGTTCACCGGCAGCCAGGTATCGCGTAACTGGCACGGTGGGTTGCTGGACCCTAATTAAGCGACAGATGCTACAGGTACTGCGCAAATTGCTTAACTGATCGGCATCAAGCGAAGATCCGGTGTTTTTTGTGAGACATAGGTGGGAGCGAGCTTGCTCGCGATGATCTCAAGAGCGACGCGTTGTTTCAGGCAGCGCGCGTTATCGTTGACGACCATCGCGAGCAGGCCGCAAGCGGGCACCGCAAGCGGGCACCCGCTCCTACAGTTTCGGCATAGCTTCAGAGACCGGCGCTTTGCCCAGCTTCGGTCTTCGGCTTGCCGTAGTGCCATTCGTAGACCACGAACTTGAAGTCCTTGAGGTCGCCTTTTTCGTCGAAGCTCAGGTCGCCGGTAGGGGTCTTGAAGGTGCCGCTGTGGATCGCCGCGGCGACTTTTTCCGGGTCTTCGCTCTTGGCCGCGACGATCGCGCCGGCAATCACGTCCACCGCCGAGTAGGTCGGCAGGACAAACGGGCCGCTGGGGTTTTCCTGTTTCGCGGTGAAGGCCGCTACCAGCGCCTGGTTGGCCGGGTCCTGGTCGAAGGATTTAGGCAGGGTTACCAGCATGCCTTCGGCAGCGTCCTTGGCGATCTGCGAGATCGAGTCGTTACCCACGCCTTCCGGGCCCATGAAGCGGGCGCTGAGGCCTTTTTCCTTGGCCTGGCGCAACAGCAGGCCCATTTCCGGGTGATAGCCGCCGAAGTACACGAAGTCGACATTGGCCTGCTTGAGCTTGGTCAGGATCGAGGAGTAGTCGCGTTCGCCGACGTTGATACCTTCGAACATCGCCACCTTGATGCCTTCCTTGCCGAGGATCTCGCGCACCGAGGTGGCGATGCCTTCACCGTACTGCTGCTTGTCGTGCAGCACCGCGACATTGGCTGGTTTCAGGCCGACGATGTAGCGCGCCGCCGCCGGGCCCTGGGCGTTGTCCAGGCCGATGGTGCGGAAGATCATCTTGTAGCCGCGTGCGGTCAGTTCCGGGCTGGTCGCGGCCGGAGTGATCATCACGATGCCTTCGTCTTCATAGATATCCGACGCTGGCTGGGTGGAGCTGGAGCACAGGTGCCCGACCACGTACTTGATGCCGTCGTTGACTACTTTGTTGGCGACCGCCACCGCCTGCTTGGGGTCGCAGGCATCGTCGTATTCCACGGCCACCAGCTGTTTGCCGTCGACGCCGCCACGGGCGTTGATCTGCTCGATGGCCATGCGGGCACCGCTGAACTGCATGTCACCGTATTGCGCTACCGGGCCGGTTTTCGGTCCGGCGATGCCGATGCGGATGGTGTCCTCAGCCAGGGCATGGCAGGACAGGCCGGCAAGGATCATGGCGCTGAGCAGTTGGGTGGTTTTTTTATTGATACGACTCATGGTGTTCCACTCCTGTGGGTAATGACTCATAAAGGTCTTGCAGTTGATTCAGCGATCCCAAGGCGCGCTTCGCGCTGGATCGAGGCGGTAGCGGCCGATCGCCTCGCTGAGTATGCCAGCGTCGAGGCCATCGTGGTCCACCAGACTTTTTAATCCGGCCAGGACAATGCTGTGCTGATCCACCTCAAAGAACTGCCGCAGGTTGGCGCGGTTGTCGCTGCGGCCAAACCCGTCGGTGCCCAGGGTGGTGTAGGGCGCCTCCAGGTACTGGCCGATCAGTTGCGGCCAGGCACGCACGTAATCGCTGGCGGCGATGATCGGTTGGCGACCGCCGAGCTGTTGCTGCAAATGGCTGCTGCGTGGCTCGCCGGTCTGCAGGCGGTTGTCGCGCTCGACCTCGCGGGCCTCGCGCGCCAGTTCGCTGAAGCTGGTGGCGCTGAACACCTCGGTGTGAATGCCCCAGTCCTTGGCGAGCAACTCGCTGGCCGCGAGTACTTCGCGCAATATCGCCCCGGAGCCCACCAGGCGCAGGCGAATTTGCGACGGCTCGGTGCAACTGCGCGAATAGCGATACAGGCCGCGCAGGACATCGGCATGCTGGCTGTCGTCGAGACTCGGCTGCGGGTAGTTTTCGTTCATCACCGCGACGTAGTGGAACTCGTCGCACTGCTGTTCCAGCAGGCGCCGGGCCGCGTGGTCGAGAATCACCGCCAGTTCCCCGGCAAAACACGGGTCCCAGGCACGACAGTTGGGCACCATCGCCGCCATCACCAGGCTGGAGCCGTCCTGATGTTGCAGGCCCTCGCCACCGAGGGTGGTCCGGCCCGCCGTGGCGCCGAGCAAAATGCCCCGGGAGCGCTGGTCGGCGGCGGCCCAGATCAGGTCGCCGACCCGCTGGAAGCCGAACATCGAATAGTAGATGTACACCGGCAGCATCGGCACGCCGTGTACTGAATAGGAGGTCGCGGCCGCGACCCAGGAGGACAGGGCGCCGGCCTCGGTGATGCCTTCTTCCAGCAACTGGCCATTGCGTGACTCCCGGTAGGAGAGGATCGAGCCGCTGTCTTCCGGCTCGTACAACTGGCCGTGGGGCGAGTAGATACCGATCTGGCGGAACAGGCTGGCCATGCCAAAGGTGCGTGCTTCATCGGCGACGATCGGCACCACTCGCGGCCCCAGTTCTGGCGCCTTGAGCCAGGCCGTCAGCAGGCGCACGGCGGCCATGGTGGTGGACATTTCCTTGCCTTGCGCCTTGAGCGCAAAGCCGCCCGACAACGCCAGCGCCGGCACCGGAATCTGCGGCGCAGCGCTCTTGCGCGCCGGCAGCGGACCGCCGAGGGCCTGGCGCCGGGCGCGCAGGTAGCGCATTTCGGCGCTGTCCTCGGGCGGACGATAGAAGCGTAATTGTTCGACATCCTGGTCCGACAGCGGCAGGTGGAAGCGGTCGCGGAACGCCAGCAGGGCGGCGACATCGAGTTTTTTCGCCTGGTGCGCGGTCATCCGCGACTCGCCGGCCGCGCCGATGCCATAGCCCTTTTTGGTCTTGGCCAGGATTACCGTCGGCCGGCCCTTGCAGGCCTTGGCGGCGGCGAAGGCGGCGTGCAGTTTGCGCAAGTCGTGGCCGCCGCGTTTCAGGCCATTGATCTCCTCGACGCTCATGTGTTCCACCAGGCGCCGCACTTGCGGGTCTTTCTGGAAAAAGTGCTCCAGGTTATAGGCACCGTCATGGGCGCCAAGGGTCTGGTATTCGCCGTCCGGGGTGGCTGCCAGGCGCTTGAGCAGGACGTTGTCGGTGTCGCGGGCAAACAGTGCATCCCACTCCGAGCCCCACAGTACCTTGATCACATTCCAGCCGGCACCGGCGAACAGCGCTTCGAGTTCCTGGATGATCTGGCCGTTGCCGCGCACCGGGCCGTCCAGGCGTTGCAGGTTGCAGTTGACGATAAAGGTCAGGTTGTCCAGTTGTTCGCGGGCTGCCAGGGACAGGCCGGCGATGGACTCGGGCTCGTCCATCTCGCCGTCGCCAAACACCCCCCAGACATGCCGGCCCTCGGTCTGCAGCAACTCGCGGTGCTGCAGGTAGCGCATGAACCGCGCCTGGTACACCGCGCTGATCGGGCCGATGCCCATGGAGCCGGTGGGGAACTGCCAGAAGTCCGGCATCAGCCACGGGTGAGGGTAGGAGCACAGTCCGGGACCGTTGATTTCCTGGCGATAGTTGGCCAGTTGCTCCTCGCTCAAGCGCCCTTCGAGAAAGGCCCGGGCATAGACCCCGGGTGCCGAGTGCGGCTGGAAAAACACCAGGTCGGCGTTGCGCTGGCCATTGTCGCCATCGCCACGGAAAAAGTGCTGGAAACCCACCTCGAAGATCTCTGCCGCCGAGGCGTAACTGGCGATGTGGCCGCCCAGTTCACCGTAGGCATGGTTGGCCCGGACCACCATGGCCAGGGCGTTCCAGCGCAGCAGGCTGGTGATGCGCTCTTCCAGCAGCAGGTCACCGGGGTAGGTGCCCTGTTGCTCCAGCGACAGGGTGTTGCGGTAGGCGGAAAAGGCCTGGGCGTCGTGGTTGATGCCGTGCTCGCCGGCGTACTCTTGCAGGCGCTTGAGCAAGTAGCGGGCGCGCTCAGGGCCACAGGCGGCGAGGGTCGAGGCCAGGGCGTCGAGCCACTCGCGGGTTTCTTGCGGGTCTTCATCCTGGGCGCAGGGCGGGCCCTGATGGAGCAGGTCTGGGGTAGTCATCGTTGGTCTCCCTCAGGAGCAAGCGTCGAGGGCCTGGGTGACGTCGGCCAGCAGGTCGGCGATGTCCTCCAGGCCCACCGACAAGCGTACCAGCCCTTCGGAAATGCCGTGTTCGGCGCGTTGCTCCGGGGAGTAGGTGGAGTGGGTCATGCTGGCCGGGTGTTGGGCCAGGGACTCGGCGTCGCCCAGGCTGACCGCGCGGCTGAACAGCTGCAGGGCGTTCATGAAGCGCCGGCCGTCGACCAGGCCACCCTTGAGTTCGAAGGCGATCATGCCGCCGGGCAATTTCATTTGCCGTGAGGCCAGTTGGTGCTGGGGAAAGGACGCCAGGCCAGGGTAGGTCACCCACTCGACTGCCGGGTGCGCCTGCAGATACTCGGCGATCACCTGGGCGTTGCTGCAATGGCGCTCCATGCGCAGGGCCAGGGTCTTGAGCCCGCGCATCAGCAGGAAGGCATCCTGGGGCGACATCACCGCGCCGGTCAGGTCCTTGAGGCCTTGCAAGCGGATCCGGTCAGCCAGTGCCTGGCTGCTGACCACGATCCCGGCGGTGATATCGCCATGGCCGCTGAGGTACTTGGTGGCCGAGTGCACCACCACGTCCGCGCCCAGCTCCAGTGGGCGTTGCAGGTAAGGGGTGCAATAGGTGTTGTCCACCACCAGGGTGACCTGCGGGTGCTGCCGGGAGATCTCGGCCACGGCGGCGATGTCCACCAGTTGCATGGTCGGGTTGGCCGGTGTTTCGCAGTAGATCATCCGCGTGGCCGGGCTGATCGCTGCGCGCAACTCGCTGAGGTTGGACAGGTCGACATGCCGCACCTTGACCCCGAACTCGCCGATGCCGTGGTGCAGCAGGGCGAAGGTGCAGCCATACAGGGTACGGTCGACGATGATCTCGTCCGCCGGGCGCAGCAAGGTCCAGAGGGTTGCGGCAATCGCGCCCATGCCGGAACTGAAGGCCACGGCCGCCTCGCCGTTTTCCAGGGTCGCCATGCGCGACTCCAGCAGCGCCAGGGTCGGGTTGGAAATCCGCGTGTAGAAATGCCCGGGTTGTTCGCCGGCAAAACAGCCGGCGCCGTATTCGGCGGTGGGGAAGGTGAAGGTGGACGTGAGGTAGATCGGCGGGATCAACGCCCCCTGGTTATCCAGCGGGTTGTAGCCGTGGTGAATCGCACGGGTAGAAAAGCCAAGTTCGTTGTTTTTATTGTTCATGGTTAACGCTCCCTGATTTCCTACAATGCTATGCTCAAATTCAACGCGATAAATTCCAAACTTGCCCGTTTATAAACGGCTAATTGGAATACAAACCCATAAAAACAAGATTAAGAGGCAAGATATGCCCGCCGGCCTGGATCGTACTGACAAAGCCCTGCTGAACGCCCTGCAGGGCAACGCCCGCCTGACTACCGCCGAACTGGCGGACCAGGTGGCCCTGACCACTTCGCCGTGCTGGCGTCGGGTGAAAATCCTTGAGGAAAGCGGGGTGATCACTGGCTACCAGGCGATCCTCTCGCCCAAGGCCCTGGGGTACGGCGTGACGGCTTTTGTCAGCGTGATGATGGAATCCCACAACCAGGAAATGGCCCGCACGTTCGAACAGCGTCTGCTGCAGATCCCGGAAATCGTCGCTTGCCACAACGTCTCCGGACGCTACGATTTTCTCTTGGAAGTGGTGGCCAAGGACCTGGAGTCCTTCGGCGAATTCGCCCGCGAAGTGCTGCAGACCTTGCCAGCGGTGAAGGAGATTTATTCGAGTTTTTCGTTTAAGTCGGTGAAGCCGTCGCGGGTGATTCCGGTATTGGGCTGATGCGATCCGGCACGGTGGTCCAGCTGCTATTTTTACCCTCGACAGGATCGCACCGGGGAGTCACTCGGCTGCGCTGATCGATGACTTGCATCAGGAGCACGACCATGCACCGATTCACCGGCGGTTGCCTATGTGGCGATGTACGCATCGAAGCGGCGGGCCAGCCCTATCGGGTTGGGCTGTGTCATTGCCTGGAGTGTCGCAAGCACCACGGCGCGCTGTTTCACGCCTCTGCGATATTTCCCGAAGCGGCGGTGACCATCACAGGCGAAACGCGGGATTACGCCGGGCGGTTTTTCTGCCCGCGCTGCGGCTCGTCGGTGTTCGCCCGCAGCGCCGACGAAGTGGAAGTCAACCTGGGTTCTTTGGATGCCCCTGACCAGTTGATGCCCACCTATGAAAGCTGGGTGATCCGTCGCGAGTCCTGGTTGCCGGCATTTCCATTGGCCCGGCACTACCGGCAGGATCGCGAGGGGAGCGGGCGTCTGGAAGAGTAAGCTACCGCGGCCTCTTGTCGGGTTGGAGCACCTTCCCAAAAGGGGACAGATTTATTTGACGGGAGCCAAATAAATCGGGAGCTAAATAAATCTGTCCCCTTTTGCACAGTCCCCTTTTGCACACAAGCCGCGCAACAACAAGTTCAGTAAAAACAACCCGGATTTTGCCGCCGGCTACATCAACTACTTCGTGATCAACGGCGCCGTGCTGGCACCGCAGTTTGGTGACCGGGCGGCCGATCGCCGGGCCCTTGAGTTGCTGACCCAGCTCTACCCGGACCGCGAAGTGGTGCAACTGGACATCGACGCGATCAGCGCCGGCGGTGGCGGTGGCGGCATCCATTGCGTGACCAGCCACCAGCCGCAGGTATAGCCGCGCATTGAGCCAAATGGCCATTTATTTTGGCCATTACGATCCCCTTTTGGCCAAGGCCGCACTGTGTCCCGCTGCGTCCCTGGGCAACAATCGGGGCAGTTGGCCGATCCCGGAACGTGCACTCAAACCCTAACTAGAATCCGGATTCGCCTGCCCTTGGCTATCGTTTAACCCGCTGCCGTTTACAGAACATAAAAACCGTCGAACTAACGCCGCATTTGGGGAAACCATTCATGGTCACGATGAACCGTATTCTGGGCGCCACCTTGTGTGGGCTGACGCTGCTAGCCAGCGCCGTGCACGCCGAACAGCGCGAATTGAGGGTGTACAACTGGGCGGACTACATCCTGCCGTCCGTGCCCAAGGACTTTGCCAAGCAAAGTGGTATCAAGGTCACCTGGGACACCTTCGACACCAACGAATCCCTGGAGGCCAAGTTGTTGACCGGCAACTCGGGTTACGACCTGGTGGTGCCCTCCAACCAGTTTCTCGAGACCCAGATCAAGGCCGGGGTGTTCCAGAAACTCGACAAGTCGAAGTTACCCAACTGGCAGCACCAGGACCCGGTCTTGCTCAAGCTGCTGAACCAGAACGACCCGGGCAACCAGTACGGCGTGCCGTACATGTATGGCACGGTGCTGATTGGTTTCAACCCGGCCAAAGTCAAGGCCGCCCTCGGTGAAAATGCCCCCGTGGACAGTTGGGACCTGGTGTTCAAGCCAGAGAACATGGAGAAGTTGAAAGCCTGCGGCGTGGCCATGCTCGATTCGCCGACGGAAATCCTGCCATTGGCCCTGCATTACCTGGGGCTGGACCCCAACAGCCAGAACCCGGATGACTACGAGAAGGCCAAGGCCCTGCTGCTCAAGGTTCGCCCTTACGTGGCTTATTTCAACTCGGCCAAGTACATGACCGACATCGCCAATGGCGATATTTGCGTGGCCATCGGTTACTCCGGCAGCTTTTATCAGTTCGGCAACCGCGCCAAGGAATCCGGCAACGGCGTGGTGGTCGATTGGCGCCTGCCCAAGGAGGGCGCACCGATCTGGTTCGACACCTTTGCCATCCCCAAGAGCGCAAAAAACGTCTCCGAGGCCCACGAGTTTCTCAACAACCTGCTGGACCCGAAAGTCATCGCCCCCATCAGTGACTTCCTCGGTTACCCCAATGCCAACAAGGACTCACTGGCGCTGATCAACCCGGAAATTACCGGCAACCCCAACCTGACGCCCACCAGCGAGGCGTTGAAAACCCTGTATGTGGTGCAGCCGTTGCCACAAAAGCTGGAGCGGGTGCGTACTCGGGTCTGGACCAGCATCAAGACCGACAAGTAAGGCCATGGCCCTGGACCGCCACGCAAGGTGGCGGTCTGGCAGGTTAGAAGCGGTCTACAGCGCAGTGGGTGAAGTCCTGGTTTTGTGGGTATATCCGTTGCTGCGGTGATGGCGGCTTAGGGTTTCGCCCTTACGGCGAGGCACTTTTGTCAAACGACACAAAAGTACCCAAAAAGTCTCAGCCCCAGCGTTCGGCCCCTCGCCAAGGCTCGGGGTCCCTTCGCTACGGTATCCATCCGGGGGCATCGCCTCCGGTTTGCTTCGCTGCACCTCCTCTCGATGTATGCGGCTTCGCCGCACGGCGCTACGCGCCTCCCCCCTGATGGACACCTTCGCTCAGCCTGCCGAAGGGGCAGGTGGATCAAGATCAAGAGCAAAAGCACGGCGACCTGACAGTCGGCCTGAGTGGTAAGGGCGGGCGAGGCGGCCTACCGGCCGGCCTGCTTTTTTCCTAGTGTATGAATTTCCTTTGTGGGAGCGGGCTTGCCCGCGATGGGGCCGCTACAGCCAACATTTATGGTTCCTGGCACACCGCCTTCCCGGGCTAGCGGAGCGCCGCCCGGCCCAGCCCCACAGTGGCTTTGGTTGCTTGCAGATTTTGCGTACGGCCACCAGACCTGTGGGAGCGCAGCCTCACCCCTCGGTGTTGCCTTGCAACGACTGCTCGTACGCTCGGGTCATGATTTGCCAGGTCTGGGCATCGGCCGGGATCAGGTGCTCGATGCGCAGTGAGCTCAGGGTGATGTCCTGGGGCATGCCGAAGGTGGTGAAGGTCGACAGGAAGTTCAATTCGCCCTGGGCGCAGTCGATGCGCGTCAGTACCAGCGGCGGCAGTTCGGCTGTCATCGGCGGCGGGTTGACCGGGGCGGGCAGGGTGTCCAGGAGCTGGGCCAGGGTCGGGTTGGCCATGGCCTCGCGGGTTGCGCGCTGCCAGGCCAGGCTGCGGATCTCCTCGGCGTTGCGCAAATGGTCGCCCAGTCCGCCCGGCTGCAGCAGCGTCACCAGCAGGTTGAGCTCCACCGCCGCATCGGCCGGCAGTCCCACCAGGTCGAAGAGCACGGCAGTGCTGGCGTTGGCGGCCAGCACTTGCCAGTGGCTGCCCAGGACAATCGCCGGTGCGGGATTGTTGGCGTGCAGGACATGGCTGATCGCGCCGCGCACCGCCTCCATGGGCGGCGCCGTCAGGGGCGTCGCTTCGTAGCGCGGCGCATAACCGGATGCCAGGAACACGCGGTTGCACTGCTCCAAGGGTGCCTCCAGGGCGGTCAGCAGGTTGTGCAGGGTGCCGGGGCTCGGCTGGGCGCGGCCGGTTTCGATGCAGCTCAGGTGACGCTGGGAAACCCCCGCGATCAAGGCGAGGTCGAGCTGGCTCAGGCGGGCCTGGCGGCGCAGCAGGCGCAACTGCTCGCCGGCGGTGGTCGGGGGTGTCGTGCGGGGAAAGGGTCGGATATCCATACGTTGACTCTGGCCGTGCAAGGGGTAGGCGTCCATGACCTCAGAGGTCATTGAGGGCCGGGCGACGATAGCACTAACGTGCTGCTCATCAACCGCCGATTGCAGGAAGCACCGCATGTCTCGACCCTATCTCGCCCTGGCCGCCTTGAGCGGATTTTCCCTGTACACCGGCTGGACCCTGTTGATCGCCGAGCAATCGCTGCTGGCGTTCGGGATGGGCCTTTTGTCCCGGCCGGATACCGCCCAGGTGGTCATCGATCTCTACCTGCTGGCGGGCATGGCCGGCGTCTGGATGTACCGGGACGCCCGGGCCAAGGGCCGCTCCTTGGTATCGGTGCTGCCGTATTTGCTGCTCACCGCGATCTTCGTCTCGATCGGCCCGCTGCTGTACCTGGTGGTCAATGGCTTTTGCGCCAAGCCCGGCGCCAGGGGGCAGGGATGAACAGCCCGCTGCACGTCTATGCCCTGTGTGTGCTGCTGTTGTTCGGGAAAATGTTGCTCATCTCCTGCTACCAGGGGTTCTTTCGTATCCGCCACCGGGTGTTCACCAACGCTGAGGATGCGCGATTTTTCCAGCGCCCGGCGCTACCTCAGGAACTGCCCCAGGTACATCGGGCCGGCAAAGCCTGGGCCAATGACCTGGAAAACATTCCGCTGTTCTTTGCGCTGGGCGGCTTGTGTCTGGCCCTGGAAGCCGATGACCAGCTCGCACCCGGGTTGTTTTGCCTGTTCACCAGTGCCCGGGTGCTGCACACCCTGATGTACCTCGGCGGCTGGCAGCCATGGCGCACGATTGCCTATGGGCTAGGGCTGGCTTGCCTGCTGGCAATGGCCGGCCTGGTGGCGGCGAGGATTTTTCCGGCGGCGGGATGAGCTGCACAAATCTTCTAAACAGCGAGATGCAAAGCGCGGTAAGTTGATCGCCCGAATTTTTTGCCCAGTGCTGGCGCCGGAGGCACCATGGACGATCACCACTGGATCGAACTGTCCCAGGATCCCGACACTGGGATCGAGTCGATCCGCGCGCATTTCCAGGGCCACGCCTATGACCCGCACTGGCACGACAGCTTCCTGGTGGGAATCACCGAGCAGGGCGTGCAGCAGTTCAATTGCCGGCGGGTGCGCCACCTCAGTACGCCCGGCAAGGTGTTCATGCTGGAGCCGGGGGAAATCCACGATGGGCAGGCCCCGACCGAGGAAGGTTTCACCTACTCCATGCTGTACTTCGATCCGGCGTGGCTGGAGCAGCAACTGCGCTTGCTGTTCGAGCAGGTGCCGCAGCACAGCCAGTTGGGCTTCGCCGACACCCTGAGCCAGGATCCGGGCCTGGCAATGTGCATTGGCCAGGCTTTCCAGGCGCTGCACCGGGGCGAGTTGCGCATCGTGCGCCAGAGCGCCACCGACAACTTGTTGGCCGCGCTCACCCGGCACCTCGACTGGCGTCAGCGCCAGACCTATGATCCGCGCCTGCCACGGGTGGCCCAGGTGGCGCGTGACTACCTGCAGGCCCACGCCTTTGAAGACATCGGCCTGGATCAATTGGCCCAGGTCTGTGGCGTCGACCGTTTTCGCCTGAGCCGCGCCTTCAAGGCGGCGTTCGGGCTGGCGCCCCATGCCTATCTGATCCAGCTGCGCCTGGCCCGGGCGCGCTTGTGGCTGGCGCGGGGCGAAACTCCGGCGCAGGTTGCCAGTGCCCTGGGTTTTGCCGATCAGAGTCATCTGGGGCGCTGGTTCCGCCGTGCCTATCGGCTCACCCCGGCCGATTACCGTAAGCGCTGCTCAAACCTTCCAGACTGAACCCCGCCGGCGCGCGAGCATGGACCCCTGTCTGATCAAGGAGTCCCTGCCATGCTGTCGTTCCTGCCTTTTCTGTTGTTTGCCTTCGTGGCCTCGATCACCCCGGGGCCACTCAATATCCTGGTCCTGAGTCACGGTTCCCGGCGCGGATTGGTTGCCACCCTGCCGATTATTCTCGGCGCCTGTGTCGCGGCGGCGCTGGTGGTGTTGAGTGTCGGGCTCGGGCTGGGTGAGACGCTGCTGCGGTTCCCGCGCGTGCAACAGGCGATGGTCTGGGCCGGGGCGTTGTGGCTGAGCTGGTTGGCCTGGCAGATCTTTCGCAGTCCACCGCCTGCGCTGGATTCGACCGACACGCGCGACGCCGGTATGGGCGTGCTCGGCGCCGCGGCCCTGCAAGTGATCAACCCCAAAGTCTGGATGATGGCGGTGGCCGTGGCGAGCGTGTTTGCCGGCGACGGGGAACAGGCGTCGCGGATGCTGCTGTTGTCACTGTTGTTCCTCCTGACCTGCCTGCCGTGCATGACCCTGTGGGCGCTGTTGGGCGTGGGCAGCGCCCGGGTATTGCGTTCGCCCCGGGCGTTTGTGCGGATGAACCGTGGGTTGGCGGTGTTGCTGCTGCTGTCGGCCTGGTTGGGCGTGTTGGTGTAGGCATCATCGATGTTGAATGGGCCGGCCCCATCGCGGGCAAGCCCGCTCCCACAGTGGTTCTGGGTGTTCGCAGATTTTGGGTACACCTACTCAACCTGTGGGAGCTGGCTTGCCAGCGACGCCTAGAGCAACGTGATTTCGATGCGCTCCTTGCCTTTGCCGGTGTTCTTGCGCTTGAGCTTGAGGGCGCCGATTTCCCCGGTGGAGCGTGGGTGAGTGCCACCACAGGCCATTCGCGCAAATCCTTCGACGTGCCAGTAGCGGCGCTGCGCGGCTTCATCGCTGAAGGCGGTGATGATGGGCAGGTCGGCGCTCAACAAGGTAGCGACCTGGGACTCGATCTGCGGGAACAGGGTGGCGATGCTGGTCTCGCGGGCAAAGTCGATGCGCGCCTTGTCGGCCGAGATATGGGCACCGATGCGAGTGATGCCCGGTTCAAGCTGGTAGACCAGTTGCAGGACCATTTCCGCAGCAAAATGCAGGCGCATCAAGCGGTAGCGCCGCGCCCAGTCAATGCGCATCTCGACCTCGCTGCCCACCTGCAGGCCATGCCCGGTGGGCAGGGTGTAGACAATCTCCAGGCCATGTTTTTCCGCCGCCAGCACTGCAAGGCCCGCGAGGGTTCCGCTGTCACTCTCCTGGCCACCGGAAAAGGCAAAGAACACTGTCTGTTCGAGACACACCGCATCCCCCTCGACCGCGGTGACCCGCGTTTGCAGCTCGGTTCGATAAGGGTCTTGCCAGAAGAGCTTGTGCGTCGCCATGGTTTGCCACCGTCCTTGAGCAGGTTGATGGCGAGATCATAGAAGGGTTGTTGGCTTCAGGCTTGAACGATCTTGCTCAACGTGTCGGGTTGAGCAAGCACCTGGGTACACACCTCGCGTATGCAGCCGCGCAGCCAGCGATGGGCAGGGTCGGCGTCCATTCGTGGGTGCCAGATCAGCGACAGGCCGATGGCCGGGGTGGGCAGCGGCAAGGTGAAACTGAACAGCTCACTGCGCAAGTGCCGGGTATGGCGCTCGGGCACCGTGGCGATCAACTGCGAGTCGCGGGTCAGCGCCAATGCGGCAGCGAATCCACTGACCAGGGTCGCGATGTTGCGTTGCAGACCCTGGCTATTGAAGGTTTGATCCAGCAGCCCCTTGGCCAGGCCGCGACGGGAAACCAGCACGTGTTGCCCGTCCATGTAGCGGGCAACGGTGATTTGGCCCTGGCTCAAGGGGTGCCCGTGGCGTACCACGCCGACAAAACGATCCTCGAACAGCAGGCGAGTGTGCAGCTCGGGGCTGGTCCCTGGCTCGACCACGCCAGTGTCCAGGTCGACACTTCCCTCGCGCAGGGGGGCGCTGTCCTTGCTGAGCTTTTGCAGGAAGTACACGCGCACACCGGGCGCCTCTGCGGCCAGGCGCTGGATCAATGCCGGGCCGAAGTTTTCGACAAATCCGTCGCTGGTGCGCAGCGTGAAAGTGCGCACCAGATGCCCGATGTCCAGCTGTTCGACGGGGCGCAACACGGCGCTGGCGTCCTGCACCAGTTGGCGCACCTGTTCGCGCAGCTCGATGGCCCGTGGCGTCGGTACCAGGCTGCGCCCGGCCCGCACCAGCAGCGGGTCGCCGGTGGTGGTGCGCAAACGAGCCAGGGCCCGGCTCATCGCCGAGGGGCTCAAGTGAAAACGCTGGGCCGCGCGCGCCACACTGCCTTCGGCGAGCAGGGCGTCCAGGGTAATCAGCAGGTTCAGATCAGGCGTCGACATTGGGCAACGGTAGCACGCTGCGCACCTGGGATGGCGTTTGCTGCAGCTATAAAGTGTAAATGCTGCGTCTTCCGCCTTATCTCACTCAGGCATAGGCTTTCGCCATCACCGAGCACAAGGCCTAATCCATGAACACTCTCTCCACAACAACCGCCGCCCAAGCGCCACCGAGCCGCTGGGCACTGGCCAGCCTGTCACTGTCGATGCTGTTGCCGTCACTCGATACCAGTATCGCCAATGCTGGTCTGCCAGCCCTGGCCGGGACGTTCGAGGCCTCTTTTGCCCAGGTGCAATGGATTGTCCTGGCCTACCTGCTGAGCATCACCACCTTGCTGGTCAGTGCCGGTCGCCTCGGTGACCTCATGGGGCGGCGACGCCTGCTGCTGTGTGGCATCAGCCTGTTCACCCTGGCCTCATTGCTCTGCGGCCTGGCGCCCAGTCTTGGCTGGCTGATCGCAGCACGGGCGCTGCAGGGATTTGGCGCGGCGATCATGCTCGCCCTGACCCTGGCGCTGGTGGGCGAGACTGTGCCCAAGGCGCGGATTGGCAGCGCCATGGGCCTGCTGGGCAGCCTGTCGGCGATCGGCACCACGCTGGGTCCGGCGCTGGGCGGGGTGTTGCTGGTCGCCAGCGGCTGGCAGGCAATCTTCCTGGTCAGCGTGCCGCTGGGCCTGCTCAATGGCTGGCTGGCCTGGCGCTACCTGCCGGCGGATGGGCCGTTCGCCAAAGGCAAACCGCGCGGTTTTGATCTGCCAGGGAGCCTGGTGCTGGCGTTGACCCTGGGTGCCTACGCGTTGGCCATGACCCAGGGGCACTGGGTGCTGTTGCTGCTGGCAGCCGCGGGCGCTGGGCTGTTTGTCTGGCGCCAGGGGCGGGTGGCGGTACCCTTGGTCCGCCTGCAACTGCTGGGCGATCGGCAATTGAGCGCGGGTCTGGCGATGAGCCTGCTGGTGTCGACGGTGATCATGTCGACTCTGGTGGTCGGGCCGTTTTACCTGGCTCGCGGCCTGGGGCTCGATGCCCTGGCAGTGGGCTTGGTGCTGGCGGCGGGGCCCGCAGTCGCGGCCCTCAGCGGTGTGCCAGCCGGGCGCCTGGTCGACCGTTGGGGCACGCGCCGCATGACCCAGGCCGGGCTGTTGGGGATGGCGCTTGGCGCCACGGCGCTGGCGCTATTGCCGAGCGCCAGCGCAGTGCCCGGCTACCTCATGCCGATGCTGTTGCTGACCGCCAGTTATGCGTTGTTCCAGGCGGCCAACAATACCTCGATCATGGCCGGCATCGACCCGCAGCAACGGGGCGTGGTGGCAGGCCTGCTCAGCCTGTCGCGCAACCTGGGGCTGATCAGTGGGGCGGCGTGCATGGGCGCGCTGTTTGCCTTCTCCACGGCGGCGGATGTGTCGGTTGCGTCTGCGCCCGCATTGGCCCAGGGGATGCACGCCAGCTTCGCGGTGGCCACCGTGTTGATCATTCTGGCGTTGCTGATAAGCCATTTTGCGCTGGGCAAACGCGGTCAGTCAGGCACTCCCGACTGATTTTGATCAGGGTCGAGCGTCTCGACGGGCTCGCCTTCAACCAAGCCGTACAGCGCCATCTGATACGTATTTTTCATCTGTACCTGACGCTGTTTTCGGTACAGCCGGGGCGCCACAATAGGGCCGTAACCCTGGACAAATTTTTGGAGGCGCGATGTTCAAGATGGCGATGTTTCTCGGTGGATTCCTTCTGCTGACAATCATGATCGGCGCCCTTGCCACCATTTCCCCGGTGTAATCAGTGGTCGATCGTGTCAAATCTTGTAATAACTCTGCGCGGCAGAAAAACCCTGCCGCACTGTAGGATCATGGACCCAATTTTCTACAGGTCCGTATGAACACCCTCCTGGAGCCTCCCAGTCGCTTCGCTCACCTTGCAGCCTCGTTTCCCTCAGTCAGCGCCCGTAGGTCCATCGCACCTATCACGGTTGCGATAAACCGCCCAGGCACCTTCCTCGCCTGTTGCGCAGCACCCTTTACCCCGAACCAAACCGCCCCCATTGTGCGTTGCAGGGCGTCGTACTTGCGTGCGCGTCAATCGTTCAAGCTGATTCGAGAGAGTAAATAATCCCTATGGAATGGATTGCAGATCCCACGGCCTGGCTTGGCCTGTTGACCCTGATTGTGCTGGAGCTGGTGCTCGGCATCGACAACCTGGTGTTCATTGCCATCCTGGCCGACAAACTGCCGCCCGAGCAGCGTGACCGTGCCCGGGTCATCGGCCTGTCGCTGGCATTGCTGATGCGCCTGGGCTTGCTGGCGAGTATTTCGTGGATGGTGACCCTCACGGAGCCCTTGATCGAGGTGTTCGACAAGGTCTTCTCTGGCCGCGACCTGATCATGTTGTTCGGTGGTGTGTTCCTGTTGTTCAAGGCGACCATGGAGTTGCACGAGCGTCTCGAAGGCCACGTTGCCACCCGCACCGGGACGGCCGCCTATGCGCTGTTCTGGCCAATCGTGGCGCAAATCGTGGTGCTGGATGCGGTGTTCTCGCTGGACGCGGTCATCACTGCGGTGGGCATGGTCGAACACCTGTCGGTGATGATGATTGCCGTGGTGTTCTCCATCGGCCTGATGATCATCGCCAGCAAGCCGCTGACGCGCTTCGTCAACGGCCACCCGACGGTGATCATGCTCTGCCTGGGCTTTTTGATGATGATCGGCTTCAGCCTGACCGCCGAGGGCCTGGGTTTCCACATCCCCAAAGGCTACCTCTACGCGGCCATTGGCTTCTCGATCCTGATCGAGCTGTTCAACCAGTTGGCGCGGGCGCGGCGCAAGAAGAGTCTGCAAGGGCACCGGCCGATGCGCGAGCGCACTGCGCACGCAGTGTTGCGTTTGCTCGGCGGGCGTAGCTTGCACGCCGATGAAGTGGGCGAGGAGATTGCCGACATGCTCGAAGGCACTGACGCCGATCAGGTCTTCGATCGCCGCGAGCGGGTGATGATCAGCGGCGTCCTGCAATTGGCCGAGCGGCCGATCCGCAGCGCGATGACGCCGCGGGCCGAGGTCGATTACATTGACCTGGCCGACTCGGCCGAGGCGATCCGGACCACACTGATGCACTCCTCGTACTCGCGGTTGCCGTTGATCCGCGAGGGCCGCATCGATGAGCCGCTGGGCTTCGTCCACAAGAAAGAGCTGCTCAAGGAATTGCTCGCAGGCCACCAGCCCAACCTGGAAGCCATGGCCCGCACGTCGATCAACCTGCTGGAGAGTTTTTCGATCCTCAATGCGCTGGAACAGATGCGCAAGGAGTCGACGCACATCGCCTTTGTGGTGAACGAGTTCGGTGACTTCATTGGCTTGCTGACCATGACCGACATCCTTGAGTCGATCGCCGGTGAGTTGCCGGACGCCAGCGAAATCGAAGGCCCGAACATTGTCGCCCAGGGCAATGGTTTCCTGGTCAGCGGCGCCTTGAACCTGAGCCAGGTGCGCCAGCAGATCGGCTTCCAGGCCAAGGCCACGGATGACTACCAGACCCTCGCGGGACTGGTCATGAGCCTGCTGGACCGCCTGCCGGTGATTGGCGACACACTCACCTGGGAAGGGTGGAACCTGACCGTGGTCGAGGTCGAAGAGCGGCGGGTGACGCGGGTATTACTTAGCCCAGTGTTGCCAAGTTGAATGAACGTCCTGCGGCCGTTGACGCAGCCCTCACATCCCATCGCGCAGCAACGGCAGGTACCTGGGGCTGGCGGCGATGGAGTTGTGTCCCGTGCCGGGTATGACCTCGAGCCTGGCCACGCCGGGGGCGAACTGGCGTAGCAGACGCTCGGTGCTGGCGCGGGGGATGACCTCGTCATGTTCGGCGGCCAGCAGCAGGGTTGGCACCAGGATGCGCGGGGCGTACTTCCAGGAGTCGTAGCGGTCGCGCAGCAGCCAGTGCACCGGGAAGATTGGCAACTGGCGGGCGGCCAGCTCTTCCAGGCTGTTGTAGGGGGTAATCAGGATCAGTCGCGCCACCGGCCGTTGGCTGGCCAGGCGCACCGCGACCCCAGAGCCTAGACTGCGACCGACCACCACAACCTGTCGGTGCTCGGCGTAGACCTGATCGAACAGTGCCAGCGCATCCGCGGCAATCGCTTCCTCCGAAGGTGAGCCGCCGCTGCCGCCAAAACCCCGGTAGTGCATCAGGTACAGGGCGTGATCGGTAAAGGCCTGGGCAAACTGCGGCAGGTTCGCCGAGACATCCTCGGCATTACCGCCGAAGTAGATCAGGGCCTGGGGCCCGTCGCGCTGACGGACGCTGACCAGCACCTGGGTCTCATCCACCGCAAGCCTCACTAGGGTTGTCGCGCTGTCAGCGGAACGCGCTTGCGGGTAGTAGATCAGCGCGCGCTGGAACACCCACAGTCCCGTACAGAGCGCGAGGTACAGCGCTACAGCGATGAGCACGATGGACATCAGGATGCGCGACATTCGTCTAACGTTAGTACATCGATCGGACCAGGAGGCATGAACATGCTGACCCGCGCCATTCCTTCCAGTTCCGAACCCTTGCCCATCGTCGGGTTGGGCACCTATCGCGGCTTTGATGTCGCACCGGGAACGGCGTCCTACCAACAGTTGCCGGCGGTGCTCGATGCGTTGTTCGCTAAGGGCGGCACGCTGCTCGACAGCTCGCCGATGTATG